>CAMCXM010000027.1 GCA_945883425.1 Spirosoma fluviale | reverse complement strand
GACCGGCGCCACTTCCTACAACTGGGTATTGCCAGCCGGCTTGACCGGAACCTCCACTACCAATTCGATTACTGTTGCAGTTAATCCAAGTCTCTTCACCAGCGGAAGCGTGAGCGTGCAGGCGGTGAACAGCTGCGGAACTTCGGCTGTCAAAACCCTGGCGCTGACCAAAGTACTGGCTGCTGTTACCACACTCAGTGGTCCAACTTTCATTTGTGGACTCACAAGTGCCACCTACACAGCCACTGCAGTAACCGGTGCTACTGGTTATGCATGGGTTCTTCCTTCAGGCTTGACCGGTACTTCCACCACCAACACCATTACGGTGGCAGTGAATCCGGCCAGCTTTACTTCTGGTTCCATTTCCGTGGCTGCTGTCAATGCCTGCGGAACCGGCGCTGCCAAAACTCTGGCCCTGACCAAGATACCTTCAACCCCAACCACAATTACCGGTCCAGCTGCCGCAGTTTGTGCAAGCAGCACCAAGACTTATTCTTGTACAGCCATGGCCAATGCCACATCCTATACATGGGCTGTTCCAACCGGAGCTGTGATCAACAGTGGTCAGGGCACAAACTCCGTTTCGGTTACTTTCCCAGCTACCTTTGCTTCGGGCACTGTTAGCGTAACGGCAAACTCTGCCTGCGGATCTTCGACCGCTAAATCCCTTTCTGTGGCGGCTAAAACTTCACAGCCCGGAACCATCACCGGCACAACAACCGCACTTTGCGGCGGAGGAACTTTCACCTACAGCATTGCGGCCGTAACAGGTGCCATTTCCTACAGCTGGACAGCCCCGGCCGGATGCAGCTTCTCAGGTAGCAGCACTGGAACCTCGGTGAGTCTGGTCGTTCCGGCCACTGGGTTTACAAGCGGTACACTCTCCGTAGCAGCCAACAATGCCTGTGGTGCCAGCACTGCCCGGACACTCACACTCTCCGCTCTGCCTTCTGCACCAACAACACTCACCGGTCCGACGGCCGTTTGTCCTTCCGCAGCCGGACTTGTGTACAGCACAACCCCTGTTACGGGCGCCAGCACTTATACCTGGACCGTTCCCACAGGGGCAAGCATCACAGCGGGTTCCGGAACCAGTTCAGTCACAGTAAAATGGGGAACCGTTGCTGGTTCAGTTACGGTGAAGGCAGGAAATGCCTGCGGAACCAATGCCACGGCTAAGTCACTGGCCGTAACGCTTGTTGCCTGCCGCACAGCGGGAGATGAGCCTTCGGATGAATTGGTACTTACACCTGAAGTGATGGTTTACCCCAACCCAGGAAGAGACATCTTCCAGGTTCGCACAGCCGGTTTGGAAGGCAGTCTTCTGCGGGTTACCGATCTGTTGGGCCGCGAAATTCTGCGTACAGAAATCCAGATGGCCGAAACGCAGGTTGAACTGAGCCATATGCCATCCGGCACTTACTTCTTCCGTATTGAAGGAAATAACTTTAACAAAGTGGTGAAGGTGGTGAAGAGGTAGATTATATAAAGGATTATTAAGGATAATGACTGTGTCACAAATAAAAAAAAAGAGCCGTCCGAAAAGGGCGGCTCTTTTTTTAACGTATTTTATGCAATTGATGTGGAACTTTTTGATTTTCACCTCTTTCGTTTCTCCTCCGGAGAAACCACGGAAGAGGTTGCAAGAAAAAGAAAATCAAAAAGTTAGCATCCGGTGTAAATTTCCAATGCATGAAATGGGTTTAACAGCATCTTAATTCTTTGCGAATCTGATCCCGGAAACCTATTTTTGTTATAAATCGATGTCTTATGAAAACCACCACCGCAGTTTCTGTTGAAGATTATTTCAAAGCTCTGGAAGCCTCAGAAATAAAACTGGAATACCACGAAGGTGAAATAGTAGCCAAGGCTGGCACCCAACCGCCTCATGTGCATGTACAATCAAATTTTCTAATTGAATTAGGTCATTGCCTGAAAGCAAAAGGTTGCTCCATTATGACCAGCGACTTACTTGTCAAAGCAGGTACCTGCAACAATCATTACTACCCCGATTTGGTCATCGTTTGCCAAAAAGAAAAATATACACCAAACACCTTTGGCTTGTTGGCCCTTGAGAATCCGGAGATTATTATTGAAATTCTATCACCCAGTACCGAACTTTTTGACCGTACCCGTAAATTTGATTGTTACAAAACCATATCCGGTTTCAGGGAATATGTGCTGGTCGATTCCACAAAAATACAAATCGAAATCATCACCAAACTTTCTGAGGCAGAATGGCTAAGCCACACCTATTTTGAAAAGGACAAATCCATCCGGGTGAATGGCTGCGAGGTTTTGATTGCGGATATTTATGATAAAGTGGAGTTTGAGGGAAGTATTTAGAGATGAATCTGTTTTACCGACTGCAAATTGGATTTAGCTTTTGTCTGAGATTCGCTTGGCTAAAATGTAAGACATCAGAAGGTTGCATTTTCAATGCCAGTTGATCGGCAGGAAAAAAGGAAAACCACTTATCTTCGAAAAATAATCATGCCATGCGTTATCTGGACCCAAAAAACTATTTTACTTTCTATCGGATTTTTGGCAAGCATCCCTTCCTACTCATTAGCTTTCTCAATAATGTTTTGCCTTTGGAAGAAGGCCGCAGAATAGAATCTATTGAATATTTACCTGCTGAGTTTACTCCACGCATTCCTCTTTTCAAATATTCTTTTATAAATGTGAGCTGCAAAGACAACGAAGACAGGCAGTTCATTGTGGAGATGCAAATGCTCTGGACAAATTCTTTTATGAACGGGGTGTTGTTCAATGCTTCTAAAGCATTTATAAAGCAGCTGGAAAAAGGGGAACAATACGAGCTATTGCAACCGGTGTATGCAGTAAGTCTTGTCAATCAAAATTTCGATTTGGAGACGGATGCGTATTTTCACCATTACAAAATTGTAAACATAGAAATGCCGGATAAGCTCATGACCGGCCTTGAATTTGTCTTTATTGAATTGCCGAAAGTAAAGGCCAGAAATTTGAAAGACAGGGCTTTGGGTGTACTTTGGCTAGGGTTTATGGCCGAGATTAAAGATCTGGATGAAAGCATATCGGCAAAATTCCTGGAGCACAAGGAATTAAAAGAAGCCTCAGATATTTTGATGGAGAGTGCATTTAACTCGGCAGAATTAGAATCGTACGATCGGTATTGGGATTCAATTAGTGTGGAAAAAACAATTTGGTATGATGCCCGAAAAGAAGGCAAAGTGGAAGAAAGGGATGAAATTGTGGGCAGAGCTTATAAAGAGCCAATTATCAACTTGAAATTTCGAACCGTTTCGGAATAAAGAATTTACGCTCAACGAACCCGAAAAGGAGATCGGTTCATACTGAAAATCCCGACTGGTAGTTTTCAGGTATGAATCTTGTCGCAATCACGCATCCCGAACCACACATCACGAATCGTTCAACCCGCCTCCGCCACTTTCCCGTCTTTCTTTTCGTACCACTGACCCGTTTCCGGACACTGCGCCTTTGACGATTCGTCGAAATGCAGACGGTGCCCATGTTTGCTCATCCAGCCGATCTGGCGACCCGGATTTCCCACCATCAGTGCAAAATCGGGCACGTTCCGGTTGATCACCGCACCCGCCCCGATGAACGCAAACCGCCCGATTTCAATGCCGCACACAATCGTGGCGTTGGCGCCGATCGTAGCCCCGGTTTTCACCAGGGTGCGACGGTACTCGTTTTTCCGGCTCACCGCTGAGCGGGGATTGTACACGTTGGTAAACACCATGCTCGGACCCAAAAAGACATCGTCTTCGCATTCCACGCCTGTGTAAATGGACACGTTGTTCTGCACCTTCACGTTGTTGCCCAGTTTTACATCGGGCGACACCACCACATTCTGGCCCATGTTGCAGTTTTCGCCCACCACCGACGGTGCCATGATGTGGCAGAAATGCCAGATTTTGGTGCCTTTTCCGATCTGGACTCCTTCATCCACATACGAGGAAGGGTGCACATAAAATTGGTTGGTTTCGTTGCTCATGTTGGTGTGGTTAACGGTCGAACCAGCTGCGGCGCCGGCTGAGTTTGAGATCCTGTAAAACGGAGGCTTTCACGTTGATGTCGATGGAATACGATCCCCTGTTTCCGGTCGGAACCCAGTTGAAACGCATCTCCCAGCAATGCAGATCGCGGTACACATTGATGTTGGGATACACCAGGGTTTTGTTCACAAAATCATAGCCCGAGTTGAAACCAACTTTCCATTTGGAAGTCAGGTTCACATCCCCGCTGAACGTGATGGCCTGGTTCATCGTTTTCTTGTCAAACCCTCTTTTGGCGTAGGTAAAGTTGTACGACAGGTTCAGGTTCCATGGAATATTGAAATCAACGTACAGATCCGGATTGTTGTTGATAAACTCCAGTTCCCGCTCTTCCTGCGTCGACACCGCCTTTTTGAGGAACTTCTTTTTCTCCTGGGCTTTCGGATTCAGGCTGGTGCTGATGGAAACGTTGAAAGACGAAAGCTTCCCAATTCCATTGCCGGAGTTCCAGGCATACACCGGTGTTTGCCGCTGCGCTCTGACGGTTTTCCCATTTTCCACAACCGGTGCAGCGTAGGTGTACGGATCCAGAATTCCGTTCATATTGATGTTGACCTTGCCAAAAAAGGTGGTCCGGGCACTGATGCTCACCGGGGCCAGTTGGAATGAATCGGCCGCCAGATTGTAAGACGACGTAAAATTCAGGTTGTCGAGCAGATTGATTTTCTTAAACGGCTCTTTCCCGGAGGAGTCTTTTTTGTTTTTGACCTTCATCTCAAAGGTGTTCGACAACCCGAAATTGACGGAACCGCTTTTTCCCCGGGCTGGCGTTCCACCATACACCGCATTGGCAAAGGGACTCAACCGGGCTATCGTACCCAACGAATCAACCTGCACATCTTTGGCCATCCCGTATTTCGGATCCGAAAAATCAGGGGTATAGCTCAAGCCAATGGAAGGATTGAGAATATGGCGAATGGCCTCGATTCCCGCTTTCTTCACAAAGAAAATTCCATATACCCTTGTCTGAAATGAAACACTGGTGTTGTAATTGAAGGCCCTGGAAAATTCCCGGATGGTGTCGATGTCCAGACGGTTCACATCCCCTCCTATCCATTTATAGTCCAGCCGCTGCAGGTACCAGGACTCCGCATAATTGAATGACGGTGCAACCGAGATGTATTTAAATATATTGAATGAGGTGGATACCGGAATGGTATGCCGCATCCCGTTTTTCATCCGGTCCAGCAATGGTTTCACATTCTCTTTGGTAAATGGGAGGATGCTGTCGTTTTGTGTGGAGGACTCCTGCAGAATTTTCGCCCCGGCAAACGACTGTCCCTGAACCGGCGCATTGCTGATGCTGTTCTGGGCCGTCATCGTGTACGAAAAACTGATTTTCTCGTACCAGGTTTTGGCCGAACTGCTACCCCGCTTGAACGGATACAGTCTGTTCATATTCAGGTTGAAGGTCGGCAACTCCATGTCCACCTGCTTGGTCACCACGTTCTGCTGCTGCCGGGCGTTGATGCCCAGACTGAACGGTGTTCCCTTAAATGTTTTCGAATAGGAAACATTTGACGAAAAGGACGAAGACAAATAATTGCTGGTGGTAAAACTGTTCCGGGTATTGTAAGTAGACGATCCCAGATTCACCGATGCCGAAAAGGTAGACGTTCCTCTTGTCTCCGGCACGTGGTTCCATTGAAGCCAGAAGTCCTCCCCTATAGGAGTGAGATCGTCGTCACCCGCCTTTCGTTTGGCATAGCGGAAATCAAGATTCCCTCCGTACGCATACCGCTTTTTATAATTGGCCTGGGCCGAAAATCCGTAGCTTCCTTTCGAATAAATATCCCCCAGAAAACGGGCATCCACATAATCGTTGATGTGCCAGTAATAACCACCGTTCCGCAGAAAAAATCCCCGGTCCACGGCCTCTCCGTAGGTGGGAACGATCAGTCCGGAGGTAGCACTCTGCGGAGTTGGGAAAATCCCAAAAGCAAATCCAAACGGCGTGGGCAGATCCATAAAATGCAGATTAAAAGGACCCGCCACCAGCTTCTTCCCTGGAATCACCTTGATTTTCGTTGCCTGAATATGAAAGTGCGGATGCTCCAGATTGCAGGTGGTGTATTGAGCATCGCGGATGTACATTTCATTTTCCGGCGTCTTTTTTACCGATTCCCCGTGGATGTAGCCTTCGCCCTGCTGCGTAACAATGCCCTGGATTTTGGCCCGCTTACTCTTGAAATTGTAGGTCATCGAGTTGGCTTCGTATTTCTCCGAACCCTGCGAGAAAACCGGTTTCCCGATGAGCTTCCCCGTACTGTCGGGAACTCCTTTGGCGAAGGCAACGTTCTTTTTCAGATCAATTTCGATGTATTCCGCCACCAGACTCAGGTTGGTGTAGTCCACTTTGGCTTTGTGATAGAGATACACTTTGGAGGCAGCCGCATCGTAAATAACCGAATCTTCGGCCTGGTATTTTACCTCATCATTCAAATCACTTTTATCTGATCCCACCTCAAGCTCAACGCTGTCACCCGACGCCGAATCCGGATTCACCTGGGTGAACGTCACCGTCGCGGCGGTATCGGCTTTCAAACGGACGGTGTCGCTTTTTGCCGCCATCGGTACCGTCTGTTTTTTCGTGGTGGACTTCGGTTTGCCTTTGCCCGCTTTGGTCGTCGCAGCTTTGGCCGGCTTCTTTTTCACAGGTCCTGTTTTCACCTGCCCGAAGGAAGATGAAGAGAGCTGAATCAGGAAAATCAGCAGAATCAGGACAGAGTTTCGGTACAAAGCAGAAGTTTAAGCGATGATTTTTGCAATTTTGTGGCGAAATTAAAGTTTTGAGGCTCCAATAGCCAATGCAAACGTTGAGACTTGCCCTTTTATTCCTGGTTCCGGCCATCATTTGTACGTCGTTTTATCCCCGTCCGGCCAAATACCGGTTGAAGACGATTGTGCTGGATGCAGGTCACGGAGGAAAAGATCCCGGAACGCACGGCAAAAAAACAAAAGAAAAGGATGTAACCCTTGCGGTTGTGCTCAAATTGGGAAAACTTTTAAAAGCAAAGTACCCCGATGTCAAGATTTTGTACACCCGGATGACCGATAATTTCATCGAACTCCACGAGCGGGCCGCCATTGCCAACCGAAACAACGCCGACCTTTTCATCTCCATCCACTGCAATTCGGGTCCGGCTCATGTCTGCGGCTCCGAAACCTACGCCATGGGATTGCACACATCCGAGGGAAATCTCAAGGTGGCCAAACGAGAAAATGCCGTCGTTCTCAAGGAGGAAAACTATTTACAAAAATACGGCGGCTTCGATCCTTCCTCGCCCATGGCGCATATATTTTTCGCCAACGTGCAGAACGCTTACCTCGATCGTTCCCTGTCGCTGGCCCAAAAGGTGGAGCATCAGTTTGTAAACCAGGATGGGAAAAAAAGCCGTGGCGTGAAGCAGGCCGGGTTCATCGTGTTGTGGAAAACCGCCATGCCCGCCGTCCTCATCGAACTTGGCTACCTCACGCACGCCAAAGAAGAAAAAGTGCTCCACGGAAAAGAAGGCCAGGACGAAGCTGCAAAATCCATTTTAAAAGCCATCGGCAAATACAAGGATGATCTCGAAAGAGGAAACTGATTGGTATTTCAGGGCGGCAATTCCTGCTATCCGCTTGTAGTCCTCCCTCACAGGCTCGGTCCGGGCTACCGCTTCTATCAGGGCCGCGGGAGGAAGTTCAAAGTGGAAAGTTCAGAGTTCAAAGTATAATTCATAAAAAAGGCAAACCGTTTTGGCTTGCCTTTAGCTTGTGTAGAAGTTGGTTGTGAAAGAATCAAAGCTTGCTGAAGGAGATCACCTTTTTCTCTTTTCTGAATTTTCTGAAATCTTTGATATGGTACAGGCCGGGCGCCAGATTGGCCGGGTAAATCCGGATTTCATTTTCACGTTCCTGTCTGGGAACATATTCTCCCACCACTTTTCCCTGCAGATCCACCACCGTAATCACGGACGGTACGTTTTCATTTTGATCCACTGGAATCGTGAGAACATCACTCACAGAACTGGGATAAGCAGCTCTGGAAGCCGTCACCAATTGGTCTTCCGGCGTTACGGAATTGCTTGCAGACAATGGAGACTCGCTGGTTTGTGCCTTGGCAACAAGACCGAACGAAAGGATGGATAAACAAAGAAGGATCGTTTTCATATGGATTGTAGTTTTTTTTGATGTCACAAAGGTGAAGCACGAATACGCCCTGTCCTTGTGAATAATCGTTCACTGGTCAATCCAACTGGTTGGTTGTGAGGGTTTGATGACAGAATGATAAGTGGCTGAAATCCGATATAAAAGCCCCGGAACAGCTGAGGGCAGAATCAGCGGCTACATTTCCGGATAACAGGACGAAAACAGTTTTAAAACCAGACGGTACCGTCAGAATTTCGGGCCGTTTTCCTCAGGAACTGATTTTCCCTGTAAACATCAGGTTCAGCAATTGGTACAATTCCGGGTGTTTCTGCTTCAACAAATCCGGTCGTTCGAAGAAATATTCACCGGAAACCGACAGAAATTCGGACAGGTTTGTTGCGCCATATGCGTCAATATCAGAACGACCTTTTTTGATTTCCTCAATTTTATGCCGGATCAGCTTCAACCAGGGAAGGGCATAGGAATTGTCCATCAGAATTTTCGGAACACCATCAATCACCCCATCTGCTTTGTCAATCAGGTGAATGAACTCATGAATGGCCGTATTGTGCTTATCGGTTTTATTCTGAAAACCTTCCCTCAGCGCATGCCGTGAAAGAGCCATTTTGCCTTCCATCATTCCGGTGCCCACCATTCCGAGAATGTTGCTGTCGTGCGAATTGGTTTCAAAATCAAGATTGATGGCGCCCGAATACAGCATCACTTCCGAAAGCGGATAATCTTCCCACTGCTGGAAATGAAAAATCGGAATCACAGCCGAAGAAGCAATCAGAATCCGGTCTTCTTCCGTAACAACAGTATCCACACCGGTAATGAGAACCTTGCTCAGAAAGTGAGCCACTTCTTTCCGGAAATGCAGCTTTTGATCGCTGTTGAGGGACGAATAAAAGAGAACCTCTTTGGCCAGAAACGATTCGTCAATTTCGGTAACCAGTACAGTATCCAATGATGCCTCATCTTCCCTTTTCGTCCGGGTAAGAAGGTAGTACAACAAAAAGCCAACGGCACACAGAAAAAGGAAGGACAACATGGGTTTGGTTTACAATTGGCCTGCAAGAATCTGTTTTTGTTTCAAAAAGAAAAAGGAAAGCACCGAAAGCCCTCCACATTCTTACAAAAAATTCCGTAATTGCCCTTTGTATGGAGAAATTTCCTTCCATTGCCTCATTGGTAAAAGAAAATGCGCAGCTGGCCGAAATGCTTCATCAGCTGGGTATTCGCTATTACCAGGATGCGGATAAAACGCTCGATCAGGTTTGTCGGGATAAAGGAATCGATCCGGCCAAAGTTTTTCAGCATTTTGAGCTGCTCCGAAAAAATCAGGATTTCGATCTGGCACAATTGGCGCCTTACCCGATTGAAATTCTGGTGACCCTTTTGCGCCACAGTCACCAACTTTTCATCAAGCAGAAACTTCCGTTCCTCTACCAGACCATCGAGGAAATGGACGAGAAGAAATTCTTCCGGCCTGATATTGCCCGTGATCTCAAACTGGTGTTCCCGATTTTCGCGGAGGATTTTATCCGGCACATTTATGAAGAAGAAGATACCCTGTTCGATTACATTGGATTCCTTCTCGATTGCACGAAAGAAATCCGGAATCCGGGCAAGCTGTTTTTTCTCCTGAAAACAAGAGGCATTCATTCCTTTTCCATTCACCACGAAGCCCACGACAACGAACTGAGCGGAATCCGTTCCCTCACCGAAGATTATCTTTTGCCAGCGGATGCAGACCTGTTCTCTTTCATTTTGTACAGGGAACTTCAGGATTTCGAAAAGCAAATCAAACAACACGCCGTCATTGAGAACCACCTTCTCTTTCCAAAAGCCATGCGCCTGGAAAACGAAGTCCGGTGGCGACTTGACCAAATCGGATATCTGGGCTGATGGCGGCAATTCTGGCTTTGGATGTAGGTGGAAAACGGACGGGAATGGCCATTTCCGATGATTCAGGGATTTTCGCTTTTCCCCTGCAAACCGTTGAAACAAGACTTCTGACGGCGGAAATCAGGAAACTGCTTCTCGAAAGACCCATTGGAGAAATTGTGATGGGAATGCCCGTGAACCTGAAAAACGAATCTACGGACGGAACGCGGATGGCAGAATCGGTGCTGAAATCATTGCGGAAAGATTTTCCACTCCTGCCAATTTCTACCATCGACGAACGTTTCACCTCCCGCATGGCCATGCAGGCAATGGTAATGGGTGGAATGAAAAAATCAGACCGAAGACAAAAGGAAAATACAGATAAAGTCAGTGCAACCTTAATATTGCAGTCTTATCTGGAACAGAAATCAAGATCTGGCGGACAAACGCCACCAAAGGACTCAACGAATGGCATTTAACTTTCTACGGGCAGAAACCCGACGGGATATTTTTCTACATCTTCTCATCGTAATCCTCACCGGTGCGGTGCTGGTTGTCGGTTTTTTCAATGTGTATCTGCCTTACACCACCAACCACGGCGAAACCATTACGGTGCCCAATCTTCAGGGAATGCACAAAGACCAGCTGGAAGAGTTCCTCGGCGACCGGGATCTCGAATTTCAGATCGACGACAGTGCCTACCACACCGGTGCACAGCCCTTTCTGGTGTTTCAGCAATACCCTTTGCCGGGAACCAAAGTGAAGCAGAACCGGAAGATTTATGTGTCCATCAACTCACGTAACCCACCGCTGGTCAAAGTTCCCAACTTCCTCAACCGCTCACTCACCAATGCCCAGCGTGAACTCGAAAACAATGGTTTGCTTCAGGGCCAGATCATTCTGGTTCCGGATCTGGCCTTCAATGCAGTGTTGAAACAACAAATCAACGGCAAAGACATTGCACCCGGAACCGTCATTCCAAAAGGAACCCGTATCGATTTCGTGATTGGAGACGGATTGAGCAACCGCCAGCTGGAGGTGCCCGATCTGGCCAACATGCCACTGGATGAAGCCATTACCTTGTTGCAGGGTTCCGGCCTTCAGAAAGGAAGCGTGATTTCTGAAACCAGTGCATCTGTGCAAGCCAACCATGTCATTCGTCAGAAACCGGAAGCCGGCACTAAAATCAGAGAAGGAGATGTGGTCGACATCTGGGTTTCCGGATCCGGCTCAACAGCTCCTGAATCGGAAGAATGATATTCTACCCAGCACCAATGAAACAGAATTCACTGCTCATATCCTGCCTTTTCCTATTTATATGTGGCTGGTCTGACCTTCAGGCACAAGTCTTTACAGAACCCCTTCGCATCAATCCGGCTCAGCGGGACAATTATGTGTTTGGGGAAACAGCTCTGGCCAAACGAGGATTTCTCGCGAAATCATCTGGATTGGATACCATCGGAATTCCGTTTTTTGATGACTTTTCAGGGAAAGATCTTTCCTGGGCTCCGTCGAAGAACTATTTTGGATTGCCCATCCGGACTCTTCGGTTTACCGATTCGAAAAATGCACGGGGATTTGGAGGCCGGGGACTCAACATACGCACCACCACGCGTGGCTCCGTTTGGGAAAACATCGGAACCGATACCACCGAATATCTGGCCGCCAGTTTTCCAGAACCCAACAAAATCTGGGCCTGCGGAAAAAAAGGCTGGCTCGCCCGTTCATCAGACAATGGTGTGACGTGGAATGCGATCACATCACCGGCTAATGGAAACCAGTCTTTGCTGGCCATCGAATTTTTGACCTTTGAAAAGGGTGTATTGGTTGGTGATTCCGGAGCGATTTATTCCACTGCCAATGGCGGACAGAACTGGACCAAAGCCACCTGGGCCGATACGAATTTCGTTGCGACATCTGTCGCATGGGTCAATGCCAGCCGGGTTGTGGCCGTAGGAGAAGCGGGCAAAACTGCTGTTTCGGATGATGGGGGATTATCGTTTACTGTTACCCCGAATCTGTTTCTGAGATATCGTAATTTCACCAAAGTACGGTTTGCCGATGGCTTTTTTGGTGTGGCGGTCGGCGATAGCGGCACCATCCTGAAAACCCTGAATGGTGGACTTTCCTGGAGCATCACCAATTCATTCGGAACACAAACTCTCAGGGATGTGGATGTGAATCCGGCCAACGACAAACTGGTCTGGGCTGTGGGAGATGCCGGTACACTGTTGTATTCCCAAAATAAAGGCGATGGCTGGAATTCCATGAAATCCGGGATTTCAGCTGATTTGCTCTGCATTTCTCTGGTGAATGAATTTCGTGGCTGGATCGGTACATCGGATGGAAAGTTGTTGCAGGTGGTCATTGATCCACTCCGTCCGTACAGCCGATGGTGGGAGCCCAACAGTGGGGTTTTCATCAACAATACCTATACCCAGGGTGCCATTACAACTGGCTTTGCCACATTTGATGGGCTTAGTAACAAGGGAATTCCATATAGTCTGATCAAAAACAAAAACGGTCCCTGCGATACGCTGACCAGTGTTCATCTGAATTTATCCGGGTTTACAACGCCACTTTATATTTCATTTTTCTACCAGCCGGGCACACGCCAGATCCAGCTTATTCCAGATCCGGAAGATTCATTGGTGCTGCAGATGAAAGGAAGAGCGGGCAAATGGAATTCGCTCTGGAATGCAAAAGGCATTCTCGATTCTGTACTGAACAGTCCATTCCGGTATGTTTCCGTCACCATTCCGGATTCATTGAAATACGATGGCGCTCGTTTCCGGTTCATCAATTTTGGGAACCAGAACGGCAGTTTCGACATCTGGCACCTCGACTATGTGCGGCTGAACGGGGAGCAAAGTCCTTTCGATTCTGTAGCACGGGATTACGCTCTGGGCAAACCGTTCAATCGTCTGATGAAGGATTACTCGGCCCTTCCAATGGAACAATTCAAATATGTGCTGGAAAACAATCCCACGTATTTCAATGATAAACTGGAGACGGAGGCCATCAACCTGAACCCCGTGATTGCGAATATCAAAGGTTCTTTCTACCTCAATCGGATTCTTCCCGATGAAACCGAAAACCTTCTGAAACTTTCCAATGACAAGATTTACAACATGTTTCCTTTCAGTGAAGGGATTTACAGAAGGAATGTCGGAGTGAACTTTACCGATGTGAAGTCGTCTTTTCTCACCGATCAATACACCACATTTCAGTATGGAATCGGGCTCGACAACGATGCCCTCACCAATGAGTATTTGTCGAACGACACCTTGTACGGAAACTTCAATGCTTCGACCGTGATGGCGTATGACGATGGAACGGCAGAGCTAGTGAGAGGCGTGGGCGACAATGGTTCGATCGGCGCAGTGAAATACTTCCTTCCGGTGAGCGATACACTCACCGACATTCAGCTGTTTTTTGCCCGGACGCCTGAGAACTTATCCCAAACCATCAGCTTTTCATTGCTGGTATATGACCGAATCGACACCCTCACCAATTTTCCTGGCCCCAACGATCTTCCACTCGTTCGAAAACAGTTTATTCTTCCGCCAACGGATTCAGTAAACAAAATGCTCACGTTCAGTTTGCGGAGTGAAAGCAGCCTTGCAAACCGGATTTTACCAGGCAACAAAGATTTTTACATCGGATGGCAGCAAGGGTTGATTGACAATGGAAACGAAGTCCGGCTGGGTTGCGACATCAATTCTTCCAATCCGGGTACCTTCTTTTTTAAATCCGGCCAAAGCTGGCGGTTATGGAAATTTGATAACTATCCGTTGATGATCCGTCCTGTTTTCGGACCGGAATATGTGACATCTGTTAAGTCGGCCATCACCAAACCACAGTCTCCTTTTTTCCCCAATCCGGCCCGAACTGAAATTCGGAATCGTCTTGACTTTACCGACTTTCAGATTTTCAACATGATGGGACAAATGATGGATTCGAGATCCTCAGGCCGTGCCGGGGAATCCATTCCTGTTCAATTTCCGTCGGGTATCTATATATTGAAATGGGTGGAAGCCGGAGGCAATCTGGTGAGCCAGAGATTGGTTGTTGAATAGAATAGAACGAATGAAAATATTGGTAACAGGTGGAACCGGATTCATTGGTTCCCATACAGTGGTGGAGTTATGGAATGCTGGTTTTACACCGGTTATTATGGACAACCTTGACAATTCCAGTATCCTTGTTCTGGATGGAATTGAGAAAATTCTGGGGTTCCGTCCGCAATTTTATCAGGAAAACTGTAACCATCCTGATTCATTCCGCCGGATTTTTGAAGCGGAAAAAGACATCTCCGGCATCATACATTTTGCGGCCCACAAAGCCGTCGGAGAATCTGTTTCTCTCCCACTGAAGTATTACCGCAACAACATCGGCTCATTGATTTCTTTGCTCGAAACAGCATCTGAATTCAATATTCAAAACATCGTGTTTTCATCCAGCTGCACTGTATATGGCGAGCCGTCCTCACTACCGGTAGACGAAACATTTCCCATTGTTCCGGCAGAGTCGCCATATGGAAATACCAAGCAGATCTGCGAAGAAATCCTACGGGATTGCCATACATCCGGAATGAATTTTAAATCGTTGAGCCTCCGGTATTTTAATCCGATTGGTGCCCATCCTTCGGGATTTATCGGTGAACTTCCATTGGGTGTTCCAGGCAATCTGGTGCCTTTTGTGATGCAGGTTGCCACTGGATGGAGAGAGAAACTGTCTGTGTTTGGCAGTGACTACAACACGATCGATGGTACCTGCATCCGGGATTATATTCATGTGGTGGATATTGCTCAGGCCCATGTGAATGCGGTGCAATACCTGTTGAAAAACAAAGAAGAACGTTTGTACGATTGGATCAATCTTGGAACCGGAAAAGGAAGTACGGTTCTGGAAGTGGTGAAAACATTTGAACAGGTTTCCGGACTTCCGCTCAATTATCAGATGGTGAGCCGGAGACCAGGAGACATTGAAAAAATCTACGCATCCACCGAAAAGGCCGAAAAAGTTCTGGGCTGGAAAACCAGGCTGACACTGGCCGATGGGCTCGCCGATGGATGGCGATGGCAGCAATCATTGGGTCCGAAACCGAGCTTGGCCTGATCTAAGCATGCACGGACGGATTCTCGAAATTCTGAAAATAGCCGGTGCGGCTGTTCGCACAAAAGTATCCGAAGAATTGAGGAAGTCCGGCACGGATGTGCTTTCCGCTGTTTATAAAGAAGGCGAAGACGACACCATTTACCAGATCGACCGGAATGTAGAAGAAATACTGGTCCCCATTCTCGAACCATTCGCACAGGAACTGGGAGGATTTCTTCTATTGGCCGAAGGAATCGGCGATCCGGTGACGGGCTTACAACTCGGAGTAAGCGAAGGAAAAGTACCGTCCTGGGCCATTCTGATCGATCCCATTGACGGTACAAGGGGAATCATGTACAACAAACGGCCGGCGTTTTTTCTCGCAGGGGCCGCTCCATATCAGACAGATCTTTATCTGAGTGACATCGAAGTGGCCTGCATGACCGAACTCCCAACCAGTAAAATGGCGTTCAGTGATACCTTGTTTGCCATCCGTGGGAACGGGGCTCGGGCCGAAAGAACCAATATCTGGACAGGTGAGGTGCAACCCATTCCGATCAAGCCTTCTCAATCCAAAACACTGGAAGGAGGATTTGGTCAGATTGTGCGATTTTTTCCACCCGGAAGAGCGCTTCTTGCCCGGATTGAAGATGAGATGATCGGGATTTTATACCCGGATGCCGCAGAAGGAAAGACACTGGTTTTTGAGGACCAGTACATTTGTTCCGGCGGCCAGATGTACGAAATGCTGATGGGCCATGACCGGTATGTGGCCGACATCCGGGATGTGCTCTTCCGCAAAATGGCGGAAGAAGGATTGAAGAAAGGGCATGTTTGTCATCCGTACGATATCTGCACCTTTCTCATTGGAAAAGAAGCCGGCATTGAATTCACAGATTCCTTTGGTAATGAACTCGATGCTCCGTTTAATCTGTTGGCGGAAGTAGGCTGGATCGGTTATGCCAATAAGGATATCCGATCAAAAGTTGAGCCGGTTCTGCTCTCAAAAATGAAGGAATACGGCCTCATTTCATCTTAGCGTCGCACTGTCGTTTTACCAGCCGGATGCCAGTACATCCACCAGGTGCATGGTCTGAATGCCGATCCCTTGTTTGTCAATTACCGATTTGTATTGAAGCAAACAACTGGAGTCGGTTGAAATAAGAAAGTCCGGGTTTACGGCTTTTGCGTGTTCCAGCTTCAGCTCCGCCATCCCGACCGAAATGGATTCGAATTTCACCGCAAAGGTTCCACCGAAACCGCAGCACTGATCGGTTTCTTCCATTTCAACCAGTTCAAGTCCTTCCACATTCCGCAGAAGTCGGCGAGGTTCTTCTTTGATGTTGCATTCCCGCAAGGCGGCACAGGAATCGTGATAGGTAGCCACACCTTTGAGTTTCGCTCCCGGAATTTTATCCACACCCAGCACATTCACCAGGAAATCGGATAATTCATAGGTTTTGGCTTTTACTTCCTGGTATTGATTTGACTGGAGGCTTTTTTTGAAAAAGTCAGCGTATCCGTTGCACACCATTCCTACACAGGAAGCAGACGGACTCACAATGTATTTCCTTGGAGTGGAGAAATCATTCAGGAACTTCTCAGCTACTTCTGCCGCTTCTGTAAAGTAACCGGCATTGTAGGCAGGCTGTCCGCAACAGGTCTGGTTTGGATTGTAGTGTACTTTACACCCTACTTTTTCCAGGATTTTCACCATGTTGAATCCCACCTGGGGATAGAGCTGGTCAATGAAGCAGGGTATAAAGATGTCGACTTCCATGCGGTTTTTTTCGGCTTGCAAAGCTATGTTTCCAGAGATGGAAAGCCTGTACTATTCTGATTTTTTATCTTTATTTTCTTTGTTCTGAACCAGCTCCAGCAATTGCATCCCAAGAAGCCCTGAAATTGGACCTTCAGATCCGTTCGTTTGGCCGATGGTGATATCCGGAATGATCTTTACTTTTCCTTTGCCGATTTCTTCCATGATTTTATAACGGGTGAAATTCTCCCCTCCCATCGCAGAAACCTGCAGCTCATAGGCTTCGGCCGTGCTTTTACCGATGGCGAGGATTTTCTCCGCTTCTGCATTACCGGTTTTTGAAATGCGTTCAGCATCGGCTGATGCATTCAATTTTGTGGCTTCTGCCTGTGCACTGGCCTTTGCCCGTGTAGCTTCGGCTTCGGCGGAGGCCCGCATTTTGGTGGCTTCGGCTTCGGCTCCCACCTGAAGTTTCAGACTGGTTGCCTCCCCTTCGCTCTTTTTCACGGCTGCTTCGGCCGTACGTTGACTGATCAATACACTTTGCTGAGCTGATACAATGTCTTTTTGCATTTCAGCAAGTGCCGTTTCCCTCTCCATTCCCTGGCGTTTTTCCTGCGCCATTCGTTGGGTTTCATAGGTCTTTTCCTCTTCCTGGGCAATCTTCCGGTCAGTCAGGGTTTTCATCAGGGCATCCGGCGGAACAATGTCACCGATAAGAGTATCCACCGCATTTACATTGTATTCTTCGAGAACAACACGGATATGGGTTTTGGCCGATTCCTGCCGTTCCTTACGGGTTGATAAGAAACTGATCACATCGCTGTCCTGCGCCGAGTTCCGGAAATAGTTCCCGATGGTCGGTTCCAGCACCTGACTCACCAGATTGTTCATCGAACCGAATCGTGCGATTACTTTAGGTGCTTCATTAGCCGGAATGTGGATGATCTGGGCCACATCAAGATTGAACGGGAAACCGTCCTTACTACGGACGGTAATGGTGCTCAGGTTTTTATCCAGTTCATGCGATTCGCTTCGGGCATTGGCCCAGTTTAAAACCAGATTCGTAGTCGGAACCAATTCGACCCGCATGGTGTATTTGTTCACTGGATATTTTCCGGGTCCCATGGGTTCCATCCAGACGCCACGAAAACCCTTGGTTACAATATTTCCATGTTTGAATGTATCGCCAGTCAGGTCTTTTCCGTCTTCCCCTATATAACTGATGACAACACCCACATGGCCGATCGGAACATCCGTCATATAGGTTTCCTCAATCTGAACCGCCCAGGGATTTATATAATAGCTACCCGCCAGAATGACTTGCGGCTGAAGACCTCTGTTTCCGCCATTGCCCAGAAAGGCATCAAAATTCTGGAAGTTGTTGTGTCCTTCTATCTGTTTACCGGCGATTTGTCCGGCAGGAATCGGTTCGCCATCCAGTGCCGTTACAATGCCAACTTTGTTTTCGCCAATGTGGGTCATTTCAACCACATGGACAGTAAATGCATAGGCGTTCATCCGGTAAGTACCCGGTGTGAGAATGGCAGTCTGCCGTCCTTTCTGACCGCCGTTGGCGAGAAATTTCTCGGTGTCCTGGAAATTATCGCATTCAATTTTACGGGCCAGGATGTTACCTGTGGGGAGTTCATTTCCGTCGTTGGAAAGGACCAGGCCAATTTTGCCTTCCGGAATTACGGTAAAGGGAATCATTTCGACTCCAAACTGCCAGGGCCACATCCACCAGTATAATCCTGGGGCGAGTGTTCTGGCCTGAAAACCAGCTTCTCCACGGGTGGCGATGATCCGACCGTCCGGCAGTTCTTTGAACTCACCGATGAGTACGAATTTTTTTGTGACGAGTCCGATTTTGTCTTCCGGTACGATCACCATTCCAAAGAAGACCCGTAAAACAAATTTGTACAAAACGATGCAAAGTAGGCCGAGAATAAGCCACCACCAGCTTGCCAGAAAAGATAGGAACATGTGAAAAAAGTAAGGATTAGATTTTGTGAAAATCAAAAGTGGGGAAGAAAACGGAAATCTGAAAATCCGATTTACCCGGGCAAAAAAAAACAGTCTTGCCGAATGTCAACAAGACTGTTTAAACTACCTATTAATACACCAAATTAACCAAAAAGCTAAAAGCTGTAAGAGAAGGACTCGAACCTCCAAGAGGCGGTTAGGAAAGAGGCGAACCTCTTCTTTTTTCCGGACTCCTCACCCCCGGGACAGGGGGGCATGGCTGCCATTTCATCACCTTACAGTATAAGCTAAAAAAACGTCGTTCCGTTTTTGTTGAGACAAAAGTAGGACAGAACATCACTTCTTGAAAATTTTTCATCAATTTTCTTAAAAATTTCGATTTCGTTCAATAAATTTGGCCTTCCTTTGAAAAATTTCAAAAATTGGTCCTGAAATATGTCTCTAAATTTAGAAATTGATAATGTCGACCTGAAGATTTTGTCCATTCTCACAGAGGATGCCAACATGGCCTACACTGAAATAGCCAAAAAGTGCTACGTTTCAGGAGGTACGGTCCATGTTCGGATGAAAAAGCTGCAGGAAATGGGTATCGTAACTGGTGCACAACTGAAGATCGATTACGCCAAACTGGGGTACGACATCATCGCCTTTCTGGGGATTTATCTGGAGAAAAGTTCCATGTATTCGGAAGTGGCAGAAGAACTGAAGGCCATTCCGGAAATTGTGAGCATCCACTACACCACCGGCATTTATTCGATTTTTGCTCAGATCATTTGTAAAGACACCAAGCACCTTCGCTCCGTTCTGCACGACAAAATCCAGAATGTAAAAGGCATCCAACGGACAGAGACCTTTATCTCACTGGAAGAAAGTGTGGTGCGCCCGGTGAAGCTGGAGGCAATAAAACCAGCTTAAATCCTATCCGCTGATATCCCTGTTTTGAAAAGGTTGTCGGCCTGAATCTGAAGAGTATTCACCAGTTCGTTCATTCCAGACCCGTATCCTTCCACTTTTGTCCATGAAGTTGGTTCCCGTTGTTCAAGGCCAAACAGATACGTGCGATCATAATATTCCAGCACCTGTGAGGCGGCTTCTGTGATATCCTTGCAGGCCAAAGCTTCGAGTGCGAGTTTTAACCGGAGGCCCCCAAGCCGTTTGGCAATTTTCCGGATATACATTTCCAGAATTTCCGGGGCTGCATGACCATAGGATTCTACGATCCGCTGCAGGCGTGACGCACGACTTTGTTCCAGAAATAAGAGACTGGCAGAACGAAGCAATTGGTAGATTTCATTGGGAACACGCAGTTTCCCGATTGCTTTGCTTTCATCCTCTACCCAGATTATTTTTTCTTTATCGGCAAAAAACAGGGCCGAATAGATTTCATTTTCAAATTGTTCTTGTGTCGGCTGTGGTAATTCTCCGACACCTCCAAAGACAGAGCCTTTGTGGCAAGCCAGCTTTTCCAGATCCAGAACCTGTGCTCCGGCAGCCTTTAAAGCGTGCAGAACCGGAGTTTTCCCACTTCCTGTGAGCCCACCCAAAACAATGAGTTTCTCCGGAAAGATGGGGTCGTGTAAAACCGCATTCCGGAAAGCCTTGTACCCTCCGGACAGAATTTTTACCTGGAAACCAGCTGTTTCCAGTAACCAGGCCATACTCCGGCTCCGCATGCCGCCACGCCAGCAATGAACCGCCACTTTCCGTTCCGGACTCAGTTTGCCTGCCATCCGAATAAACTCCGACATTTTCGGACCCACAAAATCGAGTCCTTTCAGCAATGCCTCTTCCGGACCCGTCTGTTTATAGAGTGTTCCAACTTCTTTCCGTTCGTCATTGGAAAAAAGCGGAAAAGACAAAGCCCCGGGAATATGACCTTGCTCATATTCTCCGGGGCTTCGTACATCCAGAACCGGTACTCCAACCGTACTCTTTAAAAAGGATTCGACGGTCAGTTGTTCGGCCATAGGAATTAATAAATGTCTTTAATCTTGAACGATTTGTCGCGAAAGGTAAAGCTATCTCCGATCTTTTTACCTTCAAAAGATTTGTATACCGGTGCCAGTGCTGAAATAGCAAACACGATTTTCGAATCCACTTTCACCTGACCCAGACTAACCGAGATAAAATACACACCGGAATCGGTTTCAACCACCGAACCGAATTCGGCTTTGTGGTATTCTTTTGACATCACAATCTGGTTGAGCAGATTGAGGTCGTCCATCGACAATTCATACTGACGGGCAAACATATCCCGCTTATTGTGCATCTCCTCACGATAGCTGTTGTAGAGTTTTTCCTCTGTACTGTCATCGCCTTCGTTGGCACTTTCCTGTGCATCGGCCATGGCCTTCCGGGCGTTTTCAACAACTTGTCTTTGAATCCGTAAGCACTCAGTCAGGATCCTTTGTTTGGCGGCTACTTTGGCATCATCCATAATTGGTAACGAAATATGTTTGCGTTCTTTTTCCCTTCGATAATTGGTTTTTGATTGGGCTACTCTGTCCTCGAAAAGGGCTGCAAAAATAAGAGCCGGATAAAGGTTTGCAAGAAATAAAACAGAAGAAAAAAGGGAAGTTACAAACCCAGGAAATGCTTGTGGTTCGGGATAATGCAGTCGGATTTTGAAGCTCAATAATTTCGGTTCCAATTGGGGATCTTGCCTACTTTTGCGACGAATTGTTCGATTATGATTTATCCGATAGTAGCCCTGGGAATTCCGGTTTTGAAAGAAAGAGCAGCAGAGATTGTACCCGGCAGCATTGACCTTAAAACGCTGGTTGCCGATATGTTCGAAACCATGTACAATGCCAGTGGTGTTGGATTGGCCGCACCTCAGATTGGAAAAGGAATCCGTCTGTTTGTGATTGATGCCGAACCGATGGACGAAGAGCTGCTGAAAGGGGCAAAAATGGTGTTTGTCAATCCACAGATGCTGGAAGAGGAAGGAGACAAATGGCCTTACGAAGAAGGTTGCCTTAGTTTACCCGGAATCCGGGAAGAAGTGAAGCGGCACGAACGCATTACGCTCCGTTATGAGGATGAGAATGGTCAGTTGCACACCCAAACATTCGACGGTATGCTGGCCCGTGTGATTCAGCATGAATATGATCATCTGGAAGGAAAACTTTTCATCGATTACCTTTCTCCCTTTCGTAAAAAGCTGATTCAAAACCGGATATCCGATATTCTCAAAGGCAGAGCAAAGGCAGAATACCCCATCCGCTTCGCTCCTCAGGGACGCCGGTAATCCGGATTTTCATATCAATTTGACAGAACCTCTGGTGAAATTATGGCCGGGTTGTTTCATTTATCAAAAATTGAAACCAGATTTGGCAGGTACAATCGGATAGAATCATGTTTAAAGCCTTGTCTCCCAATATTCTGGTTGCTGATATAGAGGCATCCATCGCTTTTTACGAGCACCTGGGTTTTCAGAAGCTGGCACAAGTACCCGAACAGGGTAAGCCGCAATGGGCCATGCTCAAAGACGATCAGGTTACGCTGATGATCCAGGACAAATCATCTGCAGAATCTGACCTTCCGTTCCGTTATACCAACGGAAAGAATGCCGGAGCTCTCCTTTATTTCGATGTGGAAAATGTGGAAGAACTCCGTGCCCGGATTGACGGAAAGGCCCTCATCGTAAAAGAAATTCACACCACATTTCACGGAACCATCGAATTTATGATCGCCGATCCCGATCACTTCCTTCTCATTTTCGCCGAAGACAAAAAAAATCCTAATGCTTAAATACACCATCGCCCTGGCTGCCTCTCTGAGTCTGACAGCCGGTTTTGCACAGACCAAAAAATTCAGTCCCGAAGACATCTGGAAACTCGCCATGGTTTCCGATCCCCAGCCTTCACCGGATGGAAAAAACATCCTGTTCGGAGTCAAACGGACAGACCTTGCCGAGAACAAAGGCAACAACGATTTATACATTGTCACCACCGAAGGAGAAGGTGTAATTCAGTTCACCAATTCGCCGGCATCTGAATTCAACGCCCGATGGAGACCCGATGGCAAAAAAATCGGATTCCTGATGGCGGATGGTGGTGCTCCCCAGTTTTACGAAGTGAATCCGGACGGAACCGGACTGGAAAAAATTTCCAGTGAACCGGGCGGAATCGAAGGTTTTGAATATTCTCCTATTGGCGACAACATCCTCTTTTACAAATCGGTACAGGTTCAGAAACCCGATGCCAAATTGTATAAAGATCTTCCCAAAGCTACCGGAAAAGTATACGACGGCTTACTTTACCGACACTGGACAGAATGGGCCGATGGTTCATTTAACCACGTATTTTACCAGGGTTACCAGAGCGGTGAACTCATCGGAAAAGCCGTGGATATGATGGCTGGTGAAGCCTTTGACGCACCTGTCAAACCAATGGGTGGTATCGAACAAATCAGCTGGAGGCCCGACGGGAAAGCCATTGTTTACACCTGTAAAAAGAAATCCGGAACGGCGGATGCCACCAGCACCAACTCCGACATTTATCTCTACGACATCACAACCAAACAAACATCAAATCTTTCTGAAGGATTGATGGGCTATGATGTGGAACCACGCTTTTCTCCGGACGGCAAAAAGGTGGCCTGGCAATCGATGGCACGTGACGGATACGAGGCCGACAAAAACCGCCTGATGATCAAAGATCTGAAAACAGGTTTGGTGTCGGAAGCCACGCAGGGACAGGACATCACGATTGAGTCCTTTGTCTGGAGCTCCAACAGCCAGCTGATTTATTTTCAGGTACAGACACAGGGAACCATCCAGATTTTCGAATGGGATTCCAGAAAACCAGTCGCAAAATCGGTAGAAGCCATTACCAAAGGACAGCACAATTACACCTCCATCGCTTTGTATCGCTCCGGTAAACAGGACTATATCATTGGTACGAAACAAAGCATGAATGCCCCCAACGAAATCTGGAAACTGGATCCGATCGAAGAAAAGGAAACGCAGATTACCCGGATGAATGCCGAGATTCTGGCCGATTTCAAACTTTGCAAAGTAGAAAAGAGAATGGTGAAGGCCACCGACGGCAAGGAGATTCTCACCTGGGTTGTGTACCCTCCTGATTTTGATGCCGGAAAAAAGTACCCCACCGTTTTGTTCTGTCAGGGTGGACCTCAGTCGATGGTCGGACAAAGCTTTTCTACGAGATGGAATTTCCAGATGATGGCCAGTCAGGGTTACATTATGGTGTTGCCCAATCGCCGTGGATTGCCGGGTTTTGGTCAGGAATGGAACGAGCAGATTTCCGGAAAGTGGGGTGAGCAGGCGATGGCCGATCTCATTTCGGTAACCGACGACATCAGCAAGGAAATGTATGTGGACAAAGACAAAATGGCGGCCGTTGGAGCCAGCTTTGGTGGATATTCGGTGTACTGGCTGGCAGGTCATCACAAGAAACGGTTCAAGGCCTTCATTGCCCATTGCGGGGTTTTCAATCTGGAAAGTATGTATGGCTCAACCGAAGAAGTCTGGTTTGGAAACTGGGATATGAAAGGTCCGTACTGGCAGGAGCCGAAACCGGAGAGCTACACCAAGTATTCGCCTCATCTTTTTGTAAAAAACTGGGACACCCCAATGCTGGTGATCCACAACGATAAAGATTTCCGTGTGCCATTGTCCGAAGGATTACAGGCCTTCAGTGCGGCACAGTTACAGAACATTCCAAGCCGATTCCTGTACTTTCCGGATGAAGGACACTGGGTTCTGAAGCCGCAAAACAACGTCCTCTGGGGTCGTGTGTTTTTCGATTGGCTTGGTCGCTACCTGAAGTAGAATCCCGTTGGTTTATGCCGGATTTTCTTCGAATTGATGCCCACATCCAGAGCTGGAATCCAAAGAAGGCGGGTTACGAGTGGCTGGCATCTCTTCCGGAAAAGCTGAACACAGAACGAAATCTGACCGAAGTAGAACCGCAGCTGGAAGACAATCAGATCAATTTCGGATTGCTGATTCAGGCGGCAAATGATCCGGACGAGAATGATGTCCTCTTGGAGGCGTGTGAAACCTCACTCTGGCTGCAAGGTGTCGTTGGCTGGATTCCACTTTTGGATCCGGTCCGTACAGAGGAATTTCTCCTGACAAAACCACCGTTGCTGAAAGGATTGCGGCACATGATTCACCATGAGGCCAATCCGGAATGGCTGATACAACCCCCGGTGATTCAAAGTTTTTCATTGCTGGAACGCAACCAAATGCCATTCGATGTGTCGGCGAATCTTCCGGAACATCTGGATTGCATCCTCAGGTTATCCGAAAAATATCCGGATCAGAAATGGTGTCTCAACCATCTGGGCACACCGCCTGTGAAAAGCCGGGAACGATGGGGAAAATGGGGCGACCAGATGAAAGCCCTTTCGACCAATCCGAATGTGTTCATCAAAATCGCAGGTCTGGGATTACTGACAAGAGATCTTTCGGATTGGCTTCCGGATGAAATCCAGCCGTATATCGAACAATCGCTCGAATGGTTTGGAACAGACAGAGCGATGGTGGGAAGTGCCTGGCCATTTGTCGAACTCTGCGGAGGCTACACCCGAAACTGGCAAACCACCGAAACCATCCTCCAGAAGGTATTGCCCTCTTCCGAACTGGAATCCATTCTGGGCCGCAATGCCCTCCGTTTTTACGGGCTCCACCTTCCGGAGTATGAACAACTGAATGTACAGACGGTATCCATTCTTCATGACTCAATCTAAAACCTTATTAACATGAGCTTCTGGAACCGATATCAGGAATACAGGCGCCTTCTTCTGATGGGCGAAAAACGACGAAAACGAATTTACTCGTTTCTGGAAGGACCCGGTCAGCGACAGAACGAACTCTGGTTTGCCATCCTGGTTTTCTGGGAGTTCATCACCGGCATCCGGAAACTGCATTTCATCGGACCTTGTGTCACCGTTTTTGGCTCGGCCCGTTTTGAGGAAGATCATCCCTATTACATCGCTGCCCACCAATTGTCGGCCGGGATTTCAAATCTGGGATTTACCATCATCACCGGTGGTGGTCCCGGCATTATGGAAGCCGCCAACCGAGGAGCGTTTGAAGCGGGTGGGTTGTCGGTGGGTTGCAACATCATTCTTCCCAAAGAGCAGAAAGAAAATCCTTATCTGGACCAATATGTGAACTTCCGGTACTTTTTTACGAGGAAGGTTCTGCTGGTGAAATACAGTTTTGCATTCGTGATTTTTCCGGGAGGATTTGGTACATTGGATGAGCTTTTTGAAACCTTAACACTCATTCAAACAAAAAAAATTGAAGGCTTTCCGGTGGTGCTTTTTGGGAAAGATTACTGGAAACCGATGCTGGATATGATGCAAAAAATGGCCGACCAGCAAACCATACTTTCAGAAGATTTGAATCTTTTTCTGGTGACCGACTCACAGGAAGAGGCCCTGGAGTATATTCAGAAAGGCACCTTCACAAAATTCGAGATCAACCGGCGAAAAGCCATTTCACCGATATCTGTATTCTTTGAAAGAAGATTGAAGAAAAGAGTAAAAACTATCAGTTAACAAATAAAACCATGGATGTAAGGGCAAAATTTCTGGGTGCCAACCGAACCGTTACCGGCTCGAAACACCTTTTGGAAATCGACGATTTCAAACTGATGATCGATTGCGGCATGTTTCAGGGAATGAAGGTACTTCGATTGCGTAACTGGGAACCCTTCCCGGTGGAACCCTCCAGCATCGATGCTCTGATTCTAACGCATGCCCATATCGACCACACAGGTTACCTGCCAAGATTGGTTCGGGATGGTTTTTCGGGACCTATTTTCTGCACAAGGGCAACCGCAGAACTGGCCGAACTTCTCCTTCGTGATTCCGCCAAACTGCAGATGGAGGAAGCTGAATATACCCGACGCAAAGGCTACTCCGTTCACACCAATCCGGAACCTTTGTACAATGAAAAAGATGTGGAACGGGTCCTTCCTTTGCTTCGCACATTCGATTACGAAGAGCTGGTGGATGTGAGGCCCGGTGTCAAATTTGAATTCCTTCGGGCCGGCCATATTTTGGGCGCATCGATGATCAAAGTGCACCTGAAAGGAAACGAACACGAAAAAACGATTCTTTTTTCGGGCGACATCGGACGGTTTGAAGATCCGCTTCATCCTCATCCGGCCCAAGTGAAGGATGCCGATATACTGTTTGTCGAATCTACGTATGGCAACAAGCCACCTGTCCACAACAATCTGCTGGAAGAATTGGCAGCAAAACTCAGGTCAGCCCTCAAACGGGGTGGTTGCGTGGTAATTCCAGCATTTGCGGTGGGTCGAACCCAAATGATTCTCTATTACCTCCGCCAGCTTTTTGTTACCGGCCGGATGGAACCCTGCCCGGTGTACGTCGACAGCCCGATGGCCATTGCGGCAACCCGATTATACAAGCATTATCTGGATGAAAATTTTCCGGGCAATACGCTGGATGACAACCTGTTTGATTTTCCGCAACTGCACTATGTGAGCGACCAGGCCCAATCCGTGGGGTTGAACGAAATCAAATCCAATGCCATCATTATCTCCGCCAGTGGCATGGCGACCGGAGGACGAATTCTGCACCATCTTGCCAACCGGCTGCCGCGTCCAGAAGACACCGTCCTTTTTATCGGGTTTCAGGTGGAAGGTTCCCGTGGTCGCGATTTGCTGGACGGAAAAATGGAAATCCGGATTTTCGGGGAGTTTTTTCCGGTGTACTGCGATGTGCAAAAAGTAGAAGGATTCTCAGCCCATGCCGATCGGGATGAGCTTCATCAATGGCTGAAAGGATTTGAATCGAGTCCGAAAATGACGTTTGTGGTGCATGGCGAAATTGATGCGGCGGTCGCGATGCAGGATTATATCAAAAAGAATCTGGGATGGAATGCCATGATTCCGGAATATTTAGAGAGCTACAAACTGTTTTCAGGAATCTGATTTCAGCCAGTATCTGGAGAAAATTGAATCCTCGATTTTAAGGAAACACCACCAGTTTGAATGTCTTGCTTTCATGATCTGTACGGATTCGAAGGAGATAGATTCCGGGAAGGAACAAATGTTTTGAAATTGGAATGATGGATTCCGATCCAGAAACAGATAAAGACGACAACAACTTGCCATTCTGGTCCGAAATGGTAACGACGGCTCCTTTTTTATCTTTCTGAACCAGTGTCCATTCATCTGAAAAACCATCATTTCCACGAATTTCCCAGCCACTAATTGTGTGTTGATCAACCGGATTCTGAACAATCACCTGACCTGGTTGAATTCCCTTACTGTTAAAAATCTGCACAAGAAGTGGGGTATGAATGCCACCAAATAAACTTGAATCCGTTTCCAGGAATGCCTGTGCAGCCAATGGCATCGTCATATCCGGAATCAGAAATGGCATGGTTCCCAAAACCAGTTGATTCACCAACTTCCGGTTCAGGGTCAGTTCCATTGTCATCAAAGCGGATGAAAAAATCTCGCCGTCCTTGTGCATCTGTCCTATCAGATTGTCGGGATATTGTTTCGGACTGGTCAGCGTGCGACCTGCCCAGAATTCATTGTGGCCGTCCCACTTAAAGAGATTCTGCCATTCGTAATCAGAGCAACTTTTCGAATACGACCCTGCCAGATAATCACAGATTCCTTCTTCAATTGCTCTTCGTTCTTCACCTGAATTTCCAAAAGCCAGAGAGGCATGCGACAAAACGTGACCGTACTCATGCACGACAACCGCAGCATCTTCTGCATCATCCACATTTCCATCTCCATACGCCAACCGGTTCTGAAGCGGGGAAAAAGCAGATTGATCGGCACCGTCCATGCCATGCGCATCGATGAGAAGAGGATAGTTTGCCAGAGAAGCAAATCCCAACGAGTCGAGGTAGCGACGGAAACCGGACAAATGATAAAAGATATTGACCTCCTCAAAGCCCGGCTGACTGCGGTTTAAAAGGAAGGAATCGGGAGAAATGGAGGCTGCCTGTTTACGGACGGGTGCCGAAAACTCCCCGAATCTGAAATACGGCGATTCCAGACGGAAGGTATCGTCCTCAAACCTTGCCTGGATCAGGACGGTATCCAACGCGGAATTTAAAACAGAAGAAGCCGAATCTTGTCGGTCACGAAGCGAGCCACCATAAGGAAGACGGAGCCGAGAAACCGGATCCGGACGAAAAACACAAGCCCGGATCAGAGAATCGGGGCCGTCATTAAAACGAAGCATCCAGTCTTCTCTGAACCGCAGATTTCCCGATTCATCCGAGAATTCAAGAAAGGCTTCACTGTTGGCAGGGGAATTGAAAACCGGCTTTTTCCGGCACAAAACCCATTGATTATCCACAAAAATCAGGCATTCTTCAGAATCGGGATTCTGATTTTTCTGATCCGAAAGATCAAGGCTCCTGACATTCAGCTCCGGAAAAAAACACTTCCAGTTCCGTCTGTCGCCACTCAATTGGACAACCAGAAAAGCATTGTGCAGAGGAACGTTTCGAAACCGGATCTGAAACAACTGGCGGTGGCTAAATTTTTTCAGGTTTGGTCCGGTAGGAATGGCATTGAGTTGTTTGGATGCACCGGGATAAAGTTGAGTCAGAATCAGGGACGGGTCCAAAACTTTGATATCCGTTCCGGAAGGCAGCGCCAACGTACGGGTTAGAATCCGGTAAGAAGGCAAACTGTAATCCTGGGCCATAACGCTCTGACCTCCTTGATTGAGGATGCAAAATGCGATCAGAACATACAGCCAACCTTTCATTGAAAGACTTTCATTTGTAAACAGAACAACAGCAATTTTCGTTTGCTATATTTGCCGCCCGGATTCCATCATCCGAGATCAAACGACAAGCATTCCGGCAAACGTCTGCGAAGGTACATGTCTTTTCAGAAGGTTGCTTAAAAAGGAAATCCAAAACAAAAAGAAATTAAGAGCAGACAATGCGAGAAATACAATTCAGAGAGGCCTTGCGTGAGGCGATGAGTGAAGAAATGCGTCTTGACCCAAGAGTGTATCTGATGGGAGAAGAAGTGGCTCAATACAATGGTGCCTACAAAGTAAGTCAGGGAATGCTGGACGAATTCGGACCAGACCGTGTCATCGACACACCCATCGCTGAACTTGGATTTGCCGGAATTGGAGTCGGTTCTGCCATGAACGGTCTGAAGCCAATCGTGGAATTTATGACCTTCAATTTCAGTCTGGTTGCCATCGATCAGGTAATCAACTCGGCCGCGAAAGTGATGAGCATGTCGGGCGGACAGTATGGTTGCCCCATCGTTTTCCGTGGACCAACCGGGAACGCAGGAATGCTCAGTTCACAACATTCACAGAATTTTGAAAACTGGTACGCCAACACACCCGGATTGAAAGTGGTGGTTCCGTCCAATCCATACGATGCCAAGGGCTTGCTGAAATCGTCCATTCGCGACAACGATCCGGTTATTTTTATGGAATCGGAACTGATGTACGCCGACAAAGGCGACGTTCCAACAGAAGAATACCTGGTTCCGATTGGTCAGGCTGTTGTGAAGCGTGTTGGGTCAGACGTGACGATTGTGAGTTTTGGAAAAATGATGAAGGTTGCCTACACGGCAGCGGATGAACTTCAGAAAGAAGGCATTTCAGCCGAAGTAATTGACCTTCGCACCGTCCGTCCGATTGACTATCCAAGCATTGTGGAATCGGTGAAAAAAACCAACCGTTTGGTTGTGGTAGAAGAAGCCTGGCCACTGGCATCTCTTTCTTCTGAGATTTCTTACCACGTACAGCGTTACGCATTTGATTATCTCGATGCACCAGTTCACCGGGTAACCAGTCTGGACGTTCCGCTTCCGTATGCACCGACCTTGATCGAAGCCATTCTGCCAAGCGTGGCCCGGACGGTGAAAGCTGCCAAATCTGTTTTATACCGCAACTAATGATGACGAAGCCCCGACATATTGTATTACTGACGGGGCTTTTTTTATTCCTCTTTGGCTGGTCATTGACCGGCTCGGGCCAGGATTCGAACAAGCCGGCTCCACTCCAGTTTCAGCATTCGTCTTTTGATTTTGGAACCATCGGCGAACTGGGAGGTACGGTTTATCATTCCTTTATTTTTCAGAATACCTCCAACGATACCGTCTGGATAACGTCGGCTTCCGGCACTTGTCATTGTACCACAGGCGAGTTTCCTCAGGAAGGAATCCCACCGAAAAAAAGCGGCATCATCAAAGTGGCCTACGATCCAAAAGGTCGGCCCTGGGAATTCGAATCGGCGGTAGAGGTTAAGCTAAAAGGTTTTAAAGAACATAAGGAACTGAAGGTGATCGGTAAAACCATTGGTGGAGCCGAAACCATCCGCTTTGAACCGGCTGAATACACACAGAAGTTTCAGTACAACGAAAAATCCATCGAAGCCGAAGAAGCCGCTTTCAAAGCATTTGTGGAAAAAATGGTGCCTTTGATTGAAAAGCACAAGTTGATCCGGATTCAGATTGAATCTTCTGCCTCTCACGTGCCGACCAAAACATTTGCCAACAACAACGAACTTACGGCGCAGCGTGCCAAAGATGCCCGGTCGAAAATGCTGGATATTCTGGCAGGTTTTCAAGCCGATCTCAGCCGGGTAGTTTTCCAGAACGACATTACGCTCGTTCAGGGCCCCGCCTACTCGAAAGATTACAAAAGCCAGATGGCCAAGTATGTTCCTTTCCAGTACGTAAAAATCCGGGTGTTTTAAACTGAGCGAACGCTTCCTTGCTCCACCTGACTCCTGAGTACTGACTCCTGAGTACTGACTCCTGAGTACTGACTCCTGAGTACTGACTCCTGAGTACTGACTCCTGAGTACTGACTCCTGAGTACTGACTCCTGAGTACT
>CAMCXM010000026.1 GCA_945883425.1 Spirosoma fluviale | reverse complement strand
CGATCCGGCTGTGGCGCACCTGATGGCGCATCATCTGAACCTGCGTTGCTTCACCGCAATCGATCAGAAACAGGTTTTGGTTGTTGTTAACAAGCTGCGCTGTATGGTGTCGTCCAAAAGCAAAAGATGCTGAATTACAGCCCAGTATTTTAACGTCAAAAGTCAAAATCAGCCTTCCTGAGAGTCGGCCTTCAGCTGATTCTCTATTTCATTGAACATTACGAGATCAACCGCTTCTTCCACAGTTGGTACAATACTTAAAACAGTATCAAGCTGAGAGATCCGAACAAGCTTGGCCACATGATCGGATAAGGTGCAGAGGACAAAAGATCCACCTGCTTCCTGACAAAGACGATTGCCGACAAGAATGGCACTGAGTCCGCTGGAATCAGAATACCGAACCTGCGACATATCAAAAATGATGTTTTTTACACCTTCCTTAACGATGGTAACGAAATACGCTTTGAGGTCGCTGGATATAGTGGCATCCAGCTTTTCATTTCCAAGCCTCACGCTGGTGTACTGCTCTTTCTGATTCCTCTCGATACTGATCATTTTTTGCCGTTTTGTCGATTTAGAATGCCAAATATATTTTTTTCTATCCGACCGGCAATATCCACATCCAAATTTAGCTGCGGTAAAAAGCCGGTCATCGTCTCAAACAATTGCAAATACCTGTCTGTGATCTGGTTAACAAAGTCGTCTGTCATCTCAGGAACCTCCTGCCCTTCCTTCCCCATAAACCCGTTTTCGATGAGCCAGTTCCGAACAAATTCTTTGGAAAGCTGTCGGGGTTGCTCGCCTTTTCCTGTGATTTCCTTAAATCCTTCCTCATAATAATACCTTGAAGAATCGGGTGTGTGGATTTCATCCATCAGGCAAACCTGCCCTGCGATCAGTCCAAATTCATATTTGGTGTCGGCAAGAATAAGTCCTCGGTCCATTGCCATTTCCTGACCCTTCCGAAACAACTTCCGGGTGTAGGCCTCCATCTGTTCGTACAATTCTGACGAAACCAGACCTGAAGAAAGAATTTCTTCCCTCGAGATATCCTCATCGTGACCCTCCGATGCTTTGGTTGTCGGCGTAATAATGGGCTCCGGAAATGCATCATATTCTTTCATACCCTCTGGCATTTCAACACCTGAAATCATACGAAGACCTTGCTTATACAGCCGCCATGCATGACCGGTCAGATATCCGCGAATCACCATTTCGACCGGTACCGGCTGGCATACCTTTCCAAATGAGACGTTCGGATCAGGTGTTGATTCGATCCAATTGGGAACGATGTTCTGTGTATGCCGCAGAAAATAGGCCGCTAATTGATTCAGAATGGCGCCTTTTTGCGGGATGGCTCTTGGAAGAACCACATCGAAGGCAGATATCCGGTCCGTGGCAACCATCGCCATTCGGTCACCGAAAAAGTACACATCACGAACTTTCCCTCTGTAGAATCCGGTTTGTCCGGGAAATTCAAAACCGGTGGATGATAGACTGTTCAAAAGAATTGGAATTGGGCCGCAAACATAAAAAAAACAGTCCCGGTTTTAACGGGACTGTCGAATTATTTCTGTCTGGTTTTGCCGAGAAGGATCTGATTGCCAAACAATCCAAATCTCATCATTTTTTGCATCACCTTCTTATAGACAGATTGATATGGCTGTGGTTTGATGGGCCTGTGTTGATTTGATCTGGCCTCGCCAACTTGAAAAACCAAGACCACAATTACAGCCAAGGTTGCCATACCATAACGAAGTTTATCAATTCCATTCTTCATTTTGCCCGCCTGGTTTAGTGGTTGAAAGAGAATCTACTTCTTCCTCATCTTCTTCGGCTGAATCGTCTGATTTCGGACAGGTAAGACACTTAAGTCCTGATCGTTTGAACATCCAGACGTTGCCGTCAATTTGTCCAACGTTGTAGCCATGGGGAGTCAAGGTCATATGAAGAATCTCTTCCATATCAGGATCCATAGTAAACTTTTGATTGAACGGCACATACATGGTCATTTCCAGACGTTGCATACGAAATGGCAGTTTTGGATCCATGGCTAAATTCGAATCAAAAATGAGGGTAGAATCCTGCTGAACGACTCCGTAGGTTGCCAGGCGGGCGTTGTTGCGGGCGTCTTTCCATGAACTTCCCTGCGCTTCAAACCGCTGATTGAGTTTAATTGTTGGTTGATCCCATCCTTTTATAGTGAGGCTGACCGGATAAATATCGCTGTTGCCTTCATGGTTAATGTTCATATTCAACGCCAATGACTGGTAACCGGCCTTAAATTCTTTCGAGTCTATAAAATTCCCGTCCTCTGAAATGCGGCTGATGAATGGAATAATGGTTACGCCCAAACCAATGGAGCCCAGAAGGAAAATGCCAATGAGAACCATAGAAATCACTGGCCGGACAAATGTTCTCCGGAACATGAGGCTCATCGATAACAGTAGGATGAAAATGACCGGTACCGCTAATGCGATCGTTCCAAAACCAACCATCCACGGGGTGATTTCATGCGCCAGTTGGGATAACGGAATGCTTCCTGTTTTAACAACACTATCATAGTCGGTAATTACTCCTGTGAGAATTAAGAAAATAACCACGATAGTGAAAAGGAAAGCAGCTCCGATTACGAATAGTATGAGCGATGCAAATACACGGAAGGCTTCAAACAAAAACCGGAAAAAGGGTCCAATCGCCTCAAAAACCATGGCGATCAGACGGAACGGAAAGACAAGGACTTTAACGAGTTTGCTCTCGGCGTCTTTATTCTCAAGCTTCACATTTTTTTTTATCTGCTCTTCGATGTTGTTCAATGTCACTGGATCTCCCTGCATTTGGAGATCATCAGTAACTGATTTGGCTTCGGGAGTGATCATCCACAATAGGAAATACAAAATGATTCCGCTTCCACCTGCTGCGATGAACACCACAAATGCGACACGGACCACAACCGGATCAACGCCAAAGTAGGTCCCAATTCCACCGGCCACACCGCCGAGAATTTTGTCTTTCCGGCTTCGGAAGTACTTTCGGAAATTCCCTTTGTTCTCCAGATTGGCTTGTGCGGGCATAGCAATCCAGAGAACGATGTAACTCAAAAATATAACAACAGAAAGGGGAGGAAAAATCCAGAATCCAAAGAACAGAGCCAGTGTTCCCAGCCGTACCCAAAGCGGGTTGACTTCAAAATAGGCTGCTATTCCGGCGCATACACCACCGATTAATCCATTGGTTGCATCACGTACGATTCGTTTGCTTTCCTGCTGTCCGGCAGATGATTGATTCTGGGATGAACCAGTAGAAGATGTTTCGTTGACGGTGGCAAACTCCTCATCGTCGCCAATCATATCTTCGACGGTTCCCATTTGCCGGATTACGGACTGGACGTCTTCAATGGATATGGCTTGCTTAAAATCGGTAATGAATCCGGTAAAGATTTCAGCAATCCTCGATTCAATGTCTCCCTGAATATCGGCCCCACCTTCGACTTTGAGGAAATATTGCTTCACTGAGTTTAAGTACTGCTGCAATGCCTCGAATGCATCTTCTTCAATGTGGAAAACGATGCCGGCCAGGTTGATAGTGATGGTCTTTTTCATAATGGTAGCGGTGAGGATGATTGAGATTCAGAAAGAATTCTGGTTTTGGTCATGATCTGACTGACAGATGAAGTCATCTCCAGCCACGTATTGCCCAGTTCATTCAGGAAGCGACTCCCTGTTTCAGTGAGCATATAGTATTTGCGGGGCGGTCCGGAAGGCGATTCTACCCACTTATAATCCAGATAGCCCGTGTTCTTAAGCCGGGTCAATAATGGATAGAGAGTTCCTTCGACCACCATCATTTTGGCCTGGGTGAGTTCCTGAATCATATCGGATGTGTACACCTCCCCTCTTGAGATAATGTTGAGAATGCACAATTCCAATACGCCTTTGCGGAGCTGCACCTGAATGTTGTCCATGTTCATAGTGCTGTCGTAAATGATTGATGAAACAAAAGTACGACAGGTACTTGGTATTACAAAGTACCTTGGTAAAAAATTTACATTATGATACATAGTACCAAGTGTACTACTGATCTATGCAAACTTATAGATATTGATTATCAACAACTTGATCCTTGTCAATGGAAAGAAAAAAAATAGATAAATGTAGAACTGGCCGAGCCGATTGGGAATAGTCCCGGAAATAGGCTTGCTGAACGACATTTACGATTATTCCAGAAGAATCCCTTCCATTTTTTGGCTGGTTGGGGTTGCCGTCCTAGCTTTGCAGCCCGTATTCAAAGATTTATGAACCATACCAAATACATCTTTGTTACGGGAGGCGTCACGTCGTCACTTGGCAAAGGCATCATCGGTGCTTCTCTCGCTAAGTTATTGCAATCCAGAGGCTTTTCGGTAACGATCCAGAAATTTGATCCGTATCTCAATATTGATCCGGGAACCCTCAATCCATATGAACACGGCGAATGCTATGTAACCGAAGACGGTGCCGAAACCGATCTTGATCTGGGGCACTATGAGCGATTTCTCAACTCCCCTACCTCCCAGGCAAACAACATCACCACCGGACGGATCTACAACAATGTAATTACCCGTGAGCGGAAAGGAGAGTATCTGGGCAAAACGGTTCAGGTAATTCCCCACATCACCGACGAAATCAAACGCAATTTCTTCCTGCTTGGTGAAGACGGAAAATTCGACATTGTGATCACCGAAATCGGAGGTTGCGTTGGAGATATTGAGTCCCTTCCTTTTATTGAGGCACTGCGACAGGTGCGATGGGAACTGGGACCAAATAATGCGATCGTAATCCATCTCACTCTGATCCCTTATCTGGCTTCCGCAGGTGAACTAAAAACAAAACCGACCCAACATTCGGTAAAAACACTTTTGGAAGCGGGTGTTCAGCCCGATATTCTTGTATGCCGGACAGAGCACAAACTCCCGCTGGACATCCGGAAAAAAGTGGCACAGTTCTGCAATGTTCACATCAATTCGGTCATCGAAGCTATGGATGCCGAAACCATTTATGATGTTCCACTTCTCATGCGAAAGGAGAAACTTGACGAGCGAGTCCTTTCAAAACTGAAACTGACTTCCCGTCAGGATCCGGACATGGCAACCTGGAAAGGATTTCTTGGTAAACTAAAAAACCCAACCGATGAGATCACGATAGCTCTGGTTGGAAAATACGTTGAACTTAAAGACAGCTATAAATCCATTGCGGAAGCCTTTATCCATGCCGGAGCTGAAACGGAAACCAAGGTAAAACTCGACTGGATCAAGGCGGAAGACCTACTCACACCTGAAGCCGTTGAACTGCATTTAAAATCAGCACAAGGAATTCTGGTGGCACCCGGATTTGGAGAGCGTGGAATTGAAGGAAAGATAAATGCGGTGCGATACGCCAGAGAAAACAAGGTGCCGTTTTTCGGAATTTGTCTGGGAATGCAGTGCGCTGTGGTCGAATTTGCCCGAAATGTTCTGGGTCTCAAAGAAGCCGCTTCGTCCGAAATGAATCCGGAAACGCCTCACCCCGTGATTGCCTTGATGGAAGACCAGAAACTTGTGGTCAATAAAGGCGGGACAATGCGACTCGGCGCTTACCCATGTGAAATAAAGAAAGGTACCAAGGCGTTTTCAGCCTATGGAAAAACACATATTTCAGAAAGGCACCGGCATCGTTATGAATTCAACAACCAATATCTTCCGGCGTTCGAATCGGCAGGTATGGTGCCGAGTGGCATCAATCCAGATTCCCGACTGGTGGAAATTATTGAGCTCAAAAACCATCCTTACTTTGTAGGCGTGCAATTTCACCCAGAACTGAAAAGCACCGTTCTTTCGCCTCATCCTTTGTTTGTCCGTTTTATCAAGGCCGTCCTGGAAACCAAAAGAAAAAAGGAGGATGAAATATTTAATTCTTCGAAATAACCACTTGTTAACAACTGAACAGATGCGCCATTCATTTCAACTTGCTTTCCGAATCATTCTACCGTTGATCTCTGCTTTAAGCATTTCATTGAGCACAACCCAGCAAGCAATGGCTCAAAAAGAGACCGTTCAAAAGCCACTTTCCAAAGCCCGTATTGAGTTTACGGAAAAGCAACACGATTTTGGAGACCTGGTCCAAGGCGAATCCGTCACCTATAAATTTGCTTTCCAGAATTCCGGTACAGAACCACTCATGATTCTGAATGTACAGACGACCTGTGGCTGTACCGCTCCGGAATGGCCCCAAAAGCCGATTCCTCCTGGAGAAAGCGGAGAAATTGTAGTGACTTTCAATTCAGCCAAAAAAATGGGCCGGGTCAATAAAATCATCACGGTGTACACAAACGGAGAGATACCGGAAGAAAAACTGAAGATTGTAACCAATGTCTTACCAGCTGCAGCCGACACCCCTGTCCCTGAAAAACCCATAAAAGTAACCGAAGACTAATACGGACTGATTTCATTCAATGACACGAATATTACTGGACACCAATGTCATTCTCAACGATTTCTTTCATCGAAACCCTGATTTTGGATTTCAGCGGATTTCAGATCCGGAACAAATAAGGCAGGTGGAAGAGTACCGAAACACCGTCCACGAATCTTTGTTGTTTTTGAGTCTCCAGAAAGAAGTTCAGGTTTGCTGCACGACGCCCATTCTTGCTCGTTATGGAGCTTTGCTGGGAGATTTACTCGTTCCGGCTGAAACAGTGCTCGAAGAATTGCAATACTGGATGAGCAACATTCAACTGGTGGAAGTGGGAGCAATTGATCTGGCCGAAAGTCTTTCGCAGATGGAAAAGGCAATCAGCAAAGTTGATTTTGATGATTACCTGCTGAAACACATTTCACAGAAAAACGAAATTGATATGATCGTTTCCTCCGTTCCGAAATCGAGAGAGTTTTTCTGGCCGGTACTGGTTTTCAAACCAGAAAAGCTGAAGGATCTCAGCTTTTCAAAAACAGAAGGTTAAGGAAATTTACTTCCGGATAAACCGGGCCATAAAGAAACCATCCCATCCCTCGGATGGCCAGGTCCTGTGCTGCTCTTCGAGCTCAAATTCAGGGTGTTCCTCCAGAAAATTCTTAACCTGCTCCTCATTTTCACCTGGCATCAGACTACAGGTGGCGTACACCATCTTTCCTCCTTTCTTCACCATCCTGCAATAACGATCCAGGATATCGGCCTGGGTATCTTTCACGTCTTCAAGGGCTTCCTCCGTCAGTTTCCATTTGGTATCCGGATGACGGCGCAACACCCCAAGTCCACTGCAGGGTGCGTCCAGTAACAAACGATCGGCTTTTCCGTCCCAGAATTTGAGCGTTTTGTTTCCACGGATGAATTCCGTTGTGATGCACTTCACACCACCGCGGGTCGCCCGCTTCTTTACTTCTTCCAGCTTCCAGCCTTCTACATCCATGGCAACAATCTTCCCCTGGTCTTTCATCAAAGCCGCCAGATGGAGAGATTTTCCTCCTGCACCGGCACAGGCATCGATCACCAACTGACCCGGCTCAGCCTGAAGAAAAGGCGCAATGCACTGGGAAGCCGCATCCTGCACTTCATACAATCCTTTCCTGAAAGAGCCGAGTCGGATCACATTGGTACGGCCATGCAACAACAAGGCTTCCGGATGATCGGCCACCGCACTCACATCAATCCCTTCACCGGAAAGTACTGTGATGAGCTCCTCTGGATTCGTCTTCAAAGAATTGGTCCTCAAATAAATAGGAGCTGGCTCATTGAGGGCTGAAATTTCAGCCGGCCAACGGGAACCCAACTCTTCCATTCCCGTATCCCACAACCAATCAGGAACGGATACTTCCAGTTTTCCCAAACCGGTGATGGGTTTGGAAAGTTCTTCCTGATTCCAGCCACCACACTCAGGCCACTCATGAAGGTCATGTCCTTTATGAACCAGCCACAAACAGACCTTGGTGAAATAATCTTCCGGATCCGTTACCGGCTGCCTTTGTTCCAGTATTTCGAGATGACGCCAGAAACGAACCAGATCATAAAACGTTTCTGCAATGAATCGCCGGTCACGTGCGCCCAGTCTTTTATCCGAGCCGAGAAGTTTTTCGAGCACTTGCTCGGCATGTTGTCCTTCCGAAAACACCCGTTTCAATCCGGCAGCTGTGGTTTTGACCAGGTTTTTATAAATGGTTTGCACGTGGTATTTCTCAGTTGGTTTTGATTAATTCTTCGAAAAGGGCCTGCAAAGTGGCATCTTCGGACCGGGTTTTGCAAGGACGGGACTTTATTTCTGCTTTTGCTGTTTCCAATCTTTCCTCAGTGAGAGGATGTGAACTGAGAAACTCCGGCATTTCGGCTCCGGACGATTTAGCATCTTTGTTCATGATTTCCATCAAACCCGTAATACCTTTTTGGGAAATCTGGTTCCTGCATAAAAATTCGTGTGCGGCCTTATCAGCTTCCCGTTCAAAATCCCGGGAATAGCTGAGATCACGGAGGTTATTGGCATTTTCAGCCAGTACACCCGCAAGTCCTGTTAGGTCACCAAAGAAAAAAGAAAATACGGCATAGGTCGACATGGACCGAAACATGGTTCTCACGGAATGGCGACCTTCCACATGTCCGGCCTCGTGTCCGATTAAGGCAACCAACTGCGGATAGGAATTCATTCTGGACAAAGCGCCGTCATAAATAAAGATCTTCCGGCCAGGAATGGCAAAGGCATTGAACACGTCATTTTTGATGACAAACAATTCAATCGGACGGTGTTCCCCAGAAGATTCACCGCTTTCCGGTGCGAGCAGGCGACCATAAAATGACCGGAGAATCCGGGTTTTGGCGGTATCCACCGGAGTTTCGGCCAATACTTGTTTGCTGAAGGAATCGCCCAGATCATCTTCCCAGCTTTGTGGTACGCGGATCGCAACCAAATCCGCAACAAGTGGAAGCCCTTTCCAGAAAAACAATCCCACCAAAACAAGAAATACAATAAAAAGAGCAACAAGCTTGGTACCGGTACTTCGGCTTGATCTCACTTTACTCTGGTTGGTCTTTCCCCATTGCGGGTATTTTGAAAACAGGGATTTCAGAAATTGTGGATCTTCCAGCAATAAACTTTCCGTTGAATCCGCACTCCTGTAAACCGACCACTTATCAGCTCCATGCAATCGCACGATGGTTGTTTCCAACAAATTCCAGGATTGTTTCTGATCCCCGGTCTGAAACAGGAGACATCCATCTGCTTCATTCAGATCAACCGGAACCGGCGCAGCTTTGGGATTTTGGTAAAAGGACGCTCGAATCATGATTTTGGCACTGAAATCTATATTTCCGTTAACATTTGGCAAAAATCAGAAAAATGTCTTGAAAAGGAATATCCCGAATGGGATTCCGTTCAATTCCTTTCCATTATATTGCCCGTCCGAAACAGGGAACCTTTCATGGCCCAAACCAAGGGAACACTTTTTTTTCTTTTCTTTTTCGCTGCCTCTGCTCTGAAGGCACAGAATTTTGGAAGTTCGTACGATTTCCTGATCAAGGAAACGAATGCACGTGTAGCAGCTTTGGGCGGACAGAATGTTTCACTACGTGATGATGATGTACAGCTCACCAACGGCAATCCAGCTGCCGTAAATAGCACGATGGCCCGCACGGCAGGTTTTACTGTAAATCCCACTTTGGGAAGCATGGTTCAGTATAATCTGGCCTATGCTGATTCATTAAAAAAGCTGGGGAATATCTTCTTCAATATGCAGTTTCTGGATTATGGCAAAATGGCCGAACGGGATGCATCAGGAATCAAAACAGGGGATTTCAATGCCAGTCAATATGCTTTTTCCGTCGGAACCGGTCGTAAAAAAGGCAACTTTCATCTGGGAGCGGCCATGAAATTTTCCGGTTTTCAGATTCAGGGAAATCAATCGTATGCGCTGATGTTTGATATGGGCATGTTTTATCAGCATCCACGCAAATCGGTTTCTTATGGACTCGCAATGAAAAATATAGGCGGAACCCTTAAGAAATTTGACAACAGCGACCAGAAAATGCCGGTGCCTTTCAACATTCAGGCGGGGATGACGTACAAACTGGAGCACATGCCGCTTCGAATTTCGGTCACTGCTTTCTATCTTCAGGAAACCAATATCCAATATGTGGATCCGAATGCTCCGGGAACGCTGGATCCAAACGGAGTTCTGGTGAAGGAAAAACGAAAAATTACGGAACAAATCGCAAGACATCTCAATCTGGGAGGCGAATTTATGTTTCACAAAAGCTTCCATCTTCGGGTGGGATACAACCATCTGAGAAGGAAAGAACTTCGACCAGATGCGGGTGCAGGCCTCACCGGATTTTCATTGGGTTGCATGATCAACACAAAACCGATCAATTTGAGTTATACCTATTCTGGCTGGCAAACTTCTGGTGGCCTTCATTTTATCAGTCTCAATTGCCGGCTCGCCAACTTTATTACGAAAAGCTAAATTTATTAAACTTGTTGTAATCAACACATGGATACTCAATCGCTTACACCCTTTCAGATTGTTCAGGAACTGGACAAATACATTGTAGGCCAAAACGATGCAAAGAAAAATGTTGCCATCGCTCTCCGTAATCGATGGAGAAGAATGAATGCAGCCGATGATATCAAAAATGAAATTGTTCCCAACAACATACTCATGATTGGGGCAACCGGTGTCGGGAAAACCGAAATTGCCCGCCGCCTCGCCAAAATCGCCAAAGCCCCTTTCGTAAAAGTGGAAGCATCCAAATTTACAGAAGTCGGATATGTGGGAAGAGACGTGGAAAGCATGGTCCGCGATCTGGTGGAACAAACCGTGCGGATGGTGAAACAGGAAAAGACGGAGTCGGTAAAAGAAAAAGCCGCCCGGATCGTAGAAGATCTCATCCTCGACATTCTGATTCCACCTTTAAAAGAAAGTAAAAAGAACATCGACAACCCGAGCCGGGAGGATGTGGAACAGAATGAACAAACCCGGGAGCGTTTCCGGGAAAAGTTGTCCAAAGGAGAATTAGACAACCGAAAGATCGAAATTCAAATCAGCAAAAAGACGAATCCCAATATTGGCATCATGGGCGCAGGTCCGATGGACGAAAGTGCCCTGATGAACATCCAGGAAATGCTGGGAGGAATGGTACCGAAAGGTCCGAAAAAAAGGAAAATGACCATTTCCGATGCCCGAAAATCCATGATGGATGAAGAGGTAGACAGGCTCATCGACATGGAAGAGGTAAAAGAGGAAGCCCTCGTGAGAGCTGAAAACTCAGGCATCATCTTTATTGACGAAATCGACAAAATTGCGTCCACCAGTTCCGACCGGGGAAGTAGTGGAAGTGTAAGTCGGGAAGGCGTGCAGCGGGATTTATTACCAGTGGTGGAAGGAAGTGCGGTTTCTACAAAATACGGAACCATCAACACCGACCACGTTTTGTTTATCGCGGCTGGTGCTTTCCATTTTGCCAAACCTTCGGATCTGATTCCGGAATTGCAGGGAAGATTTCCAATCCGTGTAGAACTGGACAACCTCACGCAGGATGATTTCGTCCGGATTCTCAAAGAGCCGAAAAATTCACTGATTAAACAATACCAGGCTTTGTTTCAGGCGGAAGGAGTTGAACTCGTGTTCACGTCCGAATCCGTTGATAAAATTGCGGAAACCGCCATGATCATCAACGACCAGGTGGAAAACATCGGAGCCAGAAGACTTCATACCATCATGAGCCAGTTGCTGAACGACTATCTTTTCCGGATGCCGGAAGAGGTTCCTGCCGGACAGAAAATAGAAATAGACGGAGCTCTGGTAGATTCCAAACTAAAAATGCTCGTTAAAAATCGAGACCTTAGCCAGTACATACTATGAAAAAGCCATTTTTGATGATTGCTGCCGGTTTGCTATTCGCTACCGGTACCGTCAGTGCCCAGAAACTCTGGGACTGTTCACAAGGAAAAATTGATTTTTTCTCGAAAACTCCGGTGGAGGACATCGAAGCACACAGCAAAGCAGGCGGTGCCATTCTGAATACCGAAACGGGAGCCATCGCGTTCAAAGTGCCGATCAAATCGTTTAAATTTCCCAACGATCTGATGGAGGAACACTTCAACGAAAACTACCTTGAATCTGACAAATACCCGGATGCTACATTCTCCGGAAAAATTGAACCACTTGTCGATTTTTCTAAACCAGGAACATATCCGGTAAAAGCGAAGGGCAAACTGAAAATGCATGGCGTAGAAGTGGACCGGGAATTCACCGGTACCATCACCATCAATGCCGATAAAACGGCTGAATTGAAATGCGACATGGAAGTGCCTTTGGCAGATCACAAAATCGAAAAACCACAGCTGGTAATGGTGAAAATCGCCGATAAAATCACAGTGAAAGTGGATTTCATCCTGAAACCACGCGGCTAATCAGGGATTGGCCAGTTGCTGACGCGAAGAATAAGCGGAGTTGAAATATCGGAGATATTGTCCTAAAACGACTGTATTCTCCCCTCCTGCCCGAAGCACACCCGAGTTCCATAAAACAGAAGCGGCACGTTCCCAGAGAATATGCCGCTTTTTTTCTGCCCGGTCAATTTTCCAAAGGGCATCCAGTATTGAAAATGAAAGATCCCGAAATCCCGAGCCGGAAGGCGGGGTTCCATTCTGAACCACTTCTTCCGAGAGATTTGAAATCATCGCTTCTGCATAGGGTTTCAGTATGGCTGCTTTTGCAGAATCTCCACGGTCACGAAGTGCGGCGTATGCATTTACAAGCGCCATTCCGGTTATGGAACAGGACCAGGAAGTAGCATTCGAAGCCTCCCAAATACGGCCGGGTACCGAAGAATAATTGGCAAGACTATCAAACGGAATATTGGTTCCGTCCACCAATCGGTTCGAATCCAGATCCATCATAATGGCAGGCAGTAAACATTGGGAAACCAATTTCCAAAAGTGATCACGGTATTTGGGTTCACCTGTCAGATCATACAAAGCTGAAAGCCCTGCCACATTTTTTGCCGTCAGACTCAGATTGACAACCGGCTTCTCGTTCAGCATCCAGTCACCCGCAAGTAGTGCCGCCTTCAGATAAGAAGAATCCTGCAAACCAATAAAGGATTGAATCATCTCTTCTACAGCCCAGTACATGTGATACGAAAGAGGTGAATCCCAAACCTGAATACCCGGAAACTGATCTGCCACCAGAAACCGATAACCCGCAAAATTCCCGCTCTTGAAAGCCGGACAGGCTTCAGGATTCGTCTGACAATTCTTTGTCACAACCCGCTGAACCGCTCCGCTCAAGGCACAATCTTCCTCACCTTCTTTCCTGAACACATAACCAAACGCACCTGACTGATAACCGGGAAGAACAGAAGCCGTGGATTCACTGAATTGCTGCGACTTCAACATGGTGGCGATGTCCCGAAGGAGAATCCGGTCCACTGCAAACCGACGATTCTGAGCTGCATAAAAAACACCCAACATAGAAGCTGGTGTTTCAGTTGGCAATTCCGGACAATTCAATTGCCAGGAAACCAGCTGATCCATGGCCAGATTCCAGATTCTTGTCACTTCTGCCGGTCGTAAAGAAGTGGTATCCGGTGCCGAATAATTGGGCTCCGAATGGGCTTTGCCAGATTGAAATCCCCTCAATTCAATGGCAGATTTCATCAAGGACGGTACCTCAGAAAAATCTCCGGACGCCATTTTATCCTGGATACGGCGTTTCATTTCTACTACAGGATCAGAATCCAGAGAAGCACCTGACTGGCCTGAAACCATAAGTGGACACGCGAAAAGCAAAACCAAAAACCAGGTGGATTTTCTCATACCATTAAATCATGAACAAATTCTGAAAGGCTTGTTTTACCTTCGCAGCACAATAATACAGAAGGCAATGTTTGATATGATGAAAATGATGGGCAAGCTTGGTGAAATGAAAACCAAAATGGCTGAAGCCCAGGCGAAAGTTGCACAAATTCAGGCTTCCGGAGAATCTGGTGCCGGAATGGTAAAAGCAACTGTAAATGGCACGAAAAAGGTAATCGACCTTGAAATCGATCCTTCTTTACTCAATCCCAATGATGCCGTGATGCTGAAAGATCTGGTAATCGCAGCCATCAACCAGGCTCAGCAAAAAGCCGAAGAACTGGCAAAAGAAGAAATGAAGCGGAGTACAGAAGGTGTCCTTCCCAATATTCCAGGACTCGATCTAAGCGCCTTTGGCCTCTAATATTACCGTTGCCATTCTCAACTGGAATGGAATCGACCACCTGAAACAATACCTTCCTTCGGTGGTGGCCTATTCTGGTGATGCACGAATCCGGGTGATCGACAATGCCTCGGATGATGCTTCGGTATCCTGGCTCAAAAATGAGTATCCGGATGTGGAACTGCATATTCTCCCCAAAAATCTGGGATTTACAGGAGGATACAACGAAGCACTCCGGCACATCGAAACCGAACTGGTTGTCCTCCTTAATTCCGATGTGGAAGTAACCGCCAAATGGCTGGATTCCATGGAAAAACGGATGGCATCTGATGCCCGGATTGCGGCCTGCCAGCCAAAAATTTTGTCATGGCGACAAAAAGATCTCTTCGAATATGCAGGAGCCTGCGGTGGATTTCTTGATGTGATGGGCTATCCATTTTGCAGAGGACGAATTTTCGAAACCTGTGAAACCGATTCCGGACAATACGATAGCGCCATTCCTGTTTTCTGGGCCAGCGGAGCCTGCATGATGGTGAGGAAAGATGCTTTCCTCACATGCGGTAGTTTCGAGGAAACATTTTTTGCCCATATGGAAGAAATCGACCTTTGCTGGCGTTTCTGGAAACAAGGATATTCCGTCTGGGTGGAACCGCAATCAACGGTGTACCATCTGGGAGCCGGGACTCTATCCAAAACCAGTCCGAAGAAAACGTTTCTCAATTACCGGAACGGATTGGCCATGCTCTTTATGAACAGCACATCAACGCAACTGTTCTGGAAAATTCCGGTCCGTCTGGTTCTGGACGGTATCGCCGGGATCAAATACATTTACCATGGAGAATGGAACAATTGCTGGGCGATTGCGAAAGCGCATATGGCTTTTTATGGTCAGATTGGATATTGGATGAAACGCAGGAAAGACGATGCGAGAATAACCAGACAAGCGATTCCGTCCTCCGTTTTTCTGCGAGGTTCTGTTCTACCTGCCTATTTCTTTCAGGGAAAAAAATGGTTTTCTCAGGTGATGAATTCCTGATTCAGGAAGCCCGGTTATTCCAGTCCGACATCAGGTCGGCTTTAAACTCATCCCAGATATAGAGAACATCGGTTTCAAACTTCTGAAGTTCTTCCAAGGTATCGATCACCGGCTGTTGCCATTTTTCCTGCCAGGGTTGCTGGGTAACATAAGCAAAAACCTCCGTTGAAATCCGGGAAAAGGAAGCCTCGTGTTCATACTCCAGAATAAATTTCCGCTTTACAAACCCCTGAAATGTCTGCACGAGTTGCTGACTTCTGTCTCCCAAATGATGGCTTGAAAACAAACCCAACGTTTCCGGATCTGCTAGAGCGAGTGTATCGTACATATCGGTTCCCGACTCTGGTTTTCGGGCCAGCAGCAAACGATCCAGCCACATTTCAAACAACAAATGAAAGAGGAAAAACTTCCTCTCTACGCCAGGAAACCGCTTTTCAAGATGCACCTTCCAAAGTGCCACACCTAAATTAAAGAGGTTGGACTGATGAAATTTTTTGTCCGCCATCCAGTGCAGTTCAATCCCTGATTTCAGCCCTGAATAAAGCTGACCCTGCACTTCTTTCAGACGGTTTGAACTGATTTGCACATTGGCTCTTCGTGCAATGTCGGGCAACAGAGAACCGATGAGAAAATCATCGTCATTGCTGGGAGCTGCGAGAAGGAAATGTGCCAGGTAATTCAAATGACAGAATCGATAAATGGAAACGCAAAGAAAGGAAGGAAAAAAATAAACCTGGAACGAAACAGACGGGGCAATGATTGAAATCTACCCACAGCCTGTTTACATGCCAGGTTTGAAAATTCAGAAAATTTTAACTGACAAAGCTTAATGCAATACCGCGTTTAGCCGGATGTCGGTATTAAGCAGTTTGGAAATCGGACAATTGGCTTTTGCATCCAGCGCCAGTTCCTGAAATTTCTCTGCGGTAATTCCGGGAACAATGGCTGTGCATTCAAGGTCAATGGATGGAATGGCGCCATTTTCAAGTGTAACGGTGGCGGTTGTTTCAATGGAAGTCGGAACAAATCCTGCACCTGATAAATTGAAACTCAATTTCATGGTAAAGCAGCCTGAGTGAGCGGCTGCAATAAGTTCTTCCGGATTGGTGCCAACTCCGGACTCAAAACGGGACAGAGAAGAATATTGAGTCTGGTTCAAAACAGAGCTCTGTGTAGAGAGATGGCCATTCCCTTCTTTGCCGGTACCTTCCCAATGGGCTGTTGCAGTTCTTTTCATTTTTTTTGAGGCAAGTTAAAAACAGGAAGACGGCAACTCCAAATCAGAATCAGATAATTGACTTTTTTCAGACAACAACCTGCTTCAATCCAGTTTTACGAACACTTGAGTTGATTATTGATCTACCAAACGGCAAAATGATTTGAGCAAAACGGATACTTTTCAGAGATCAACACAGAATTCATAATTATCCAACTGAAGTTTCATCAACAATTATTCATCATGAGAAGAATGGCGTATTACCCAGAGGCAATACCGCGTGATCGTACCGAATTCTTTTATGCATAAAGAAAAATAGATTCCCGTCACAAAATGCATAAAGCCCAGATTGGTCATTTGAATGTCTATCAGATTGATTCCCATCATATTATTTCTCCTTAAGGGAAAATGAAAATGTCTTTGAGGACGCCATGCGTCTGGGCCATATGTAAAAGGGGATCAATCTGATGTTGAAGGCAAGATTTTCTAATGAACTATCCGGGTTAAGTACAAAATTCCTTATCGCAGTACCACGGGAATCATTAGTTTTAGGACAGATTAGAAAAAACGTTTGATTCGATTTTTCGGCTAATTCACAACCATTTAAGACCTTTTCAAGTTACATCAACATGCGAATGAAAAGCATCGTTGCGGCCAGAGGAAATCCATACTACACCATGGTGTGGCTGGCTATTGCAGGTTCGTTTTTATTGTTCTTCTTTCTCTTTTTTGTCTTTTTACTGCGGGTTCAAGGAACAGGATGGATTCCGGTTACGCTCCCAAAAGCATTTAACTTCAGTACACTGATCATTTGCTTTAGTTCGGTTTCGTTGATTTTTGCTAAACGGAGCTTCCATAATGAAGCGTACAACCAATCGTATTTCTGGCTCACCATCACATTAACGCTTGCCATTTCGTTTACCATCCTTCAGGTTGCAGGGTGGATGCATCTTTTAGAGGCAGGAATCAGTTTACATCAAACATCCGGAGCCTTTATTTACCTGGTTACTGGTTTGCATTTTCTACACATTTTACTTGGACTGGCCGGAATTGGTTGGATTTGGCTCGATTCATACAATAGCCGATCGTATGTAGAAGGTTTTATTCACAGCCTCAACCCAATGAAAATGACACGGCTTCGGATCGTTTCCGTATTCTGGCATTTTTTAGACCTACTTTGGATCATTCTTTTCGCACTTTTGTGGCTGCACCAGAAACAGCCAATTGGCTGATCCACTTGCATTGAAACGACCATCACCAGCTGAGTTTTTACTTTTTCTACCGATTCCGGTTTTGGTTGGAATCCTGTCTATTTCATTCCCCTACTTCGTTGATGATGCCTTTATTTCTTTCCGGATTACAGAAAACATCCTTCATTCCGGAGCCCCATATTTCACACAAGGCCATCCTGTTTACACCTCCACATCTCTTTTCTACCCTTATTGGAATACCATTTGGTTTCTGATTGCCGGAAAACAATGGATCGATTGGATTCCGCTTTTTAACGGTTTGCTCCTTGCAGCAGCCGCTATCGTTTGTCTGAAAAAAGTTTTTGATACCAACCCGGAGACCAAACTCTTCCCCAGAATCGCAGCGGTTCTTTTCATCCTCCCATGGGTAACCGAGTTCCGAACCATTACGTACGGAAATTCGGGCCTCGAGACGAGCTTGTATATGCTCCTGCTGGCAATTTTCATCCTTCCTTCGGATAAAATCCAGTCAAAAAAAATTCAGGTTCTTTCCTGGTTTTTAGTTTTCATTCGCCCTGAAGGTTGGTTGGCAGGAATGGCTCAAGTGAGTGAATTCCTTTCCAGAACAAAACGAAAAGAGGTTTGGTTCTGGTTGATTACTGGCCTTATCTCACTTCTCTTGTGGGCTGGAGCAGGCTATTTTCTATTTGGCACCGCCATTCCTCAAAGCATACTGGCAAAGTCGAACCACAGCATTGATCGGTGGGTAGAAATCCAGAAAGGATTTGCCTACCTCCTTTTTGCTGATCATCCACTCTCTCTAATGATTACGGTATCCGGATTTTACTTTTTCCCTGACATTCGGCCATACTTCCGTTTGCCAATTATATGGATGGTTTTATACCTATGCTTTTTCAGTTTTCTAGCGGCGTGGTGGCCCTGGTATCTCCCTCCTTTGTTCGTTCCATTCTGGTATCTGACCACGTTATCCGCGATGACACTGGTTAAATGTATTCCAGACTTTCCCGCGTTCAGGAACTTTTTGAAACCATGGCTTCAGGCAACTATACTAATTGCGGTTGTCGGTTATGGAACAAAAGTCTCAATTGAAAACTATCACCTGATCCGAGGATCGTCCGAAGCATTTCTGGTACGGCAGGCGGCCAGCCAAAAAATAGCCGGTTATATAAAAACCCATACAGACCCGGACAAGACTTTGTTGCTGGAACCCATGGGACTGATTGGATATTATTCTGATAAAACGAAAATACTGGATTATCCTGGATTGGGGTCTCCCCAGGTTTACACCTATCTGAAGAGATTACGGAAGAAAATTCCCCATCGGTTGACGGATCCGGTGACAAATGACTCCGTCCTTCAGAAATTTCATCCAGACTACCTTCTGATCTGGCGGGAAGAAAGAAAAGCATTTTCCAGTTCTGTTTTTTTTCAGATCCATTATCGCTTAATGGAATCTTTCCCCTATTTCAAAGCAGAACCCCGGATGGATTCTGTCTTTCTGTTTCAGGCTGTCAGGAATTAAACTGGTTCATTGTTACCTGCATTCCACGGGAACAAAAGCAGAGGCAGGCTTCGACCGCTTTATCGATCCAGTCACTCAACTGCACCGATTCATCCTGGTTAAACTGACCCAGAACATAATCTACCTGTTTCCCTTTATGAAAATTGGAACCGATTCCCATCCTCATCCTGGGGTATTCCTGTGATTTGATTTTTACCTCGATGTCTGATAAACCATTGTGTCCGCCGGAAGAACCTTTAGGCCGGATACGAATCTTTCCAAAAGGAAGTGAGAGATCATCGGTAATCACCAGAATATCGGAAACATCCGCAGAGGCAACCTTCATCCAGTGCGAAACGGCATCACCGGAAAGATTCATAAAGGTTGTGGGTTTAACAAGATAAACGGTATGGCCGGAAGCCTGGAATTTAGCGACATTCGCCAGGCGGCCGGACTCAAAACGAAGACCCTTTTTTTCAGCAAGGGCATCCAGAACCGAAAAACCAATATTATGACGGGTCCCCTGGTATTTTTCACCAATATTGCCGAGCCCTACAAGTAAAATAGACATAGATAAATATGGAAAAAGAAATCGAAATCGGCCGGACCTGGGAACATGCGTTCCGGTTTTCGCAGGAACAGGTCAATGCGTTTGCAAACATAACGGGAGATACGAATCCTTTGCACATCAATCCGGAATATGCCGCAGAGACAGCTTTCAAAAAACCGATTCTGCACGGCATGTTGGGGGCCTGTGTATTCAGCAAAGTGTTTGGCACTATTTATCCCGGACCGAAAAGTATATACCTGAGTCAAACTCTGGAATTCCGAAAAGCTCTGTTTCCTGAAAAGAATTATGTAGCAACGTTTACCATTACTGCATTTGAACGAAAGCGGATTACCGTTCAAACAATGATTCTGGATTCTGAAACCAAAGAGGAACTCACTTCCGGAGAAGCCATTCTACGGATTCGTTGATTCAATTGAATCCAGATCAGGAACCGCATCCCATAAAAAAGAAAAAGGATGGCGTTAGGCCATCCTTTTCTTTTTGTGTTTATCTGATATTAATTAGAAGCCGGAGCCATTTGTTCCAGGCGAGCTTTCATTTTTCTCGCATCAGGAGCCTCCTGGCTATCGTAATATTTCTCAATTACCTGATCGTATGTGTTAATAGCTTCTGAGTAATTCTTCATCAACTCCTGAACCAGGGCAGCTTTCATGAGGTAGCGTGGTGAGAAGAATTTGTTTGGTGCATGAAGTGCAGCCTTCTTGTAATACTCAAGAGCATGGTCCAGATCATTCAGCTCAAGATAAGCATCACCGATCATGCAATTGGCACGAGGAGAAATCAATAAATCATCAGAATGGAATCCTGATAGATTATCAATGGCATCCTGGTACTTTGACTGCTTCAGATAAATGGCACCGATGTAGAATTTGGCGAGCTTTCCAGCTTTTGTGTGACCATAATCTTCTGCGATCGATTTCAGCCCTATAGCCGAACCATCACCGTTCAAGGCTTTGTTCAACGAATCAGCCTCAAAATAGTAAACAGCTGAAAACATCTGTTTCTGCGCTTCTTCATTCTCTGTACTTTGGTACCAGCGGTATCCAAAAAACCCAGCGATTACTAAAACGACAGCACCAGCAAAAATGGCAATTTGTTTTGTGTGCTTTTCCAGATAGTCTTCAAAGCTTGTGAGCTTTTCAACCAGAACTTCCGGATTTTCAAGGGCTGAAGCCTTGTTTGCTTCTTGTTCTTTCACTTCTTGACTCATGGTGATTATTCGATAATGTATGGATAATCTGCTTCGGCGTAAACATCCTTATACACTTCATCAATGGAAGGATAAGGAGACTCCTCAGCAAATGTCACACACTCGTTTACGATTTCTTTAACTTTTAATTCTACTTTTTCAAGGTCAGACTCCGTTGCCCAACCCTTGTTTATTAAAACTTCTTTTACATGCTCAATCGGATCCTGGTTCTTGTATGTTTCCAGTTCATCTTTCGTCCGGTACTTGGCCGGATCCGACATTGAATGACCTTTGTAACGGTAGGTTCTGAGCTCGAGCAAAGTCGGACCATCCCCTCTCCTTCCACGTTCGGCTGCCTGGTAAAATGCCTCATGTACAGCTTCCGGGCTCATACCATTAATAGCTTCTGACGGCATATCATAGGCAAGGCCCAACTTGTAAAGCTCGGTCACATTGGACGTTCTTTCAACAGACGTTCCCATGGCATAACCGTTGTTCTCAATCACAAATACGACCGGAAGTTTCCATGTCATGGCCATGTTGAGAGCTTCATGAAATGCACCCTGGCGGACAGCACCATCGCCCATATAACAATAGCAGACATTTCCTGTCTTGTTGTATTTTTCTGAAAAGGCGATTCCGGCACCCATTGGAACCTGGGCACCAACAATGCCATGTCCACCCATAAAGTTGACATCCTTATCAAAAAAGTGCATCGAACCACCTTTTCCTTTGGAACAACCGGTAGACTTAGCAAACATTTCGGCCATCAAGGCTTTGGGATCAGATCCCAGAGCCAACGGCAAACCATGGTCGCGGTAGGCTGTGATCCATTTGTCATCTTTAATGGAAGCAGAAACTGCGCCTGATGCACAAGCTTCCTGCCCTATGTATAAATGACAGAATCCCTTTATTTTCTGCTGACCATACAGCTGACCGGTTTTTTCTTCGAACCGCCGGATGAGCAACATACTTTCATACCAGAACTCGTATCTCTCTTTGGGATGACTAGTTCCGGATGCAGTCGTTTTTTTAGATGCTTTGGACTTCACTTTTTCCATTCACAACAAATTTTATGCCTGGCCCATGGTTCCTCCAAAATTGAAGGGGATTTTAGGCATATCACTCATATCCTTAATATCTCCAAACGAATCCTGATAACGTTCTACATTATCCTTTAATGCCTGCAAAAAACGGACGGCATGTTCAGGCGTCATCACAATTCTGGACTTCACTTTTGCTTTGGGCACTCCTGGCATAAGCCGGATGAAATCAATAACAAATTCAGTATTGGAATGCGCAATCATCGCCAGATTGGCGTAAATGCCTTCTGCCATTTCCTCTGATAACTCGATATTGATCTGGTTTCCCTGCTCCTGATTTTCCATGAAGGTGAATTAAATAATGGAAGCTTCTCTTTTTGTTTTTCTGTATCCCATTGATGATGGAACGGAAGCACCACCCTGTTCAGCAATCTGAGTAAGGTTTTCCAGTTCTGTCTTTGAACCTACGATGATGTTTTCATAGTTTCTCATACCGGTTCCAGCTGGAATCAGGTGACCTACAATTACATTTTCTTTCAGTCCAAGGAGACTATCAGCCTTACCACGGATAGAAGCCTCGCTCAATACCTTGGTTGTTTCCTGGAAGGAAGCAGCCGACACAAAGCTTTCAGTACCCAATGAGGCTTGAGTGATACCCATCAGAATCGGACGTGAAGTGGCAGCTTCTGCCTCACGAACTTCAACCAGTTTGGCATCTCTTCTTCTCAGACTGGAATTTTCATCCCGGAGACGCTTGGTTGATACGATCTGTCCTGGTTTCAGAACCAATGAATCACCTGCTTCGGTAACCACTTTGGCTCCCATAATCTCATCGTTTTCACGACGGAATGTAAATTTATCAACGGACTGTCCTGGAAGGAAGTTGGTATCTCCTGGTTCAGTGATCTCAACTTTCTGCATCATCTGGCGAACGATGATTTCAATGTGCTTATCATTGATTTTCACCCCTTGCAAACGATACACTTCCTGAATTTCATTTACCAGATATTCCTGAACGGCAGTTGGTCCTTTGATGGCCAGAATATCCGAAGGTGTAATGGCGCCATCTGACAAAGCCATACCGGCTTTCACATAGTCACCATCCTGAACCAGAATGTGTTTGGACAATGGAACCATGTATTTCTTCTTTACTCCGTCACGTGACTCGATGAAGATTTCACGGTTACCACGTTTGATACCACCGTATGTTACAATTCCATCAATTTCAGACACAATGGCCGGATTGGATGGATTACGTGCTTCGAAAAGCTCCGTTACCCTTGGAAGACCTCCGGTGATATCGCGTGTTTTACCAGCTGATCTTGGCATTTTCGCCATAACCTGACCGGCCTTTATTTTCTGACCATTTTCTACCACAAGGTGTGCACCCACTGGCAGATTGAATGTTTTTGAATCTGATTTACCAGAAACACCAATTGCCGGGTTTTTGGCTTTGTCTTTTGTTTCGATGATTACCTTCTCACGGTGACCGGTTTGCTCATCGTATTCTTCACGGAAAGTAATCCCTTCTTCAATGGATTCGAATTCTACTTTTCCATCGATGTCTGTCAGGATCACCGCATTGTATGGATCCCAGTAACAAATCTCCTGGCCTTTTTCAACTTTCTGTCCGGATTTCACTTTAAGGAATGATCCGTATGGAATGTTGGCGGTCATCAGAATTTTGTCTGTTGTCACAGCCATTCCTTCTGCGATCAGGCGAAGTTCACCTGTACGGCCAATCACTACATCAACGGCTTCACCGTCGTTGGTAGTAGTGGCGAGCGTACGCACTTCATCAAAAATCACGATACCGTCCTGCTTGGCACGAATGGATGATTCAACTGCAATGTTGGAAGCTGTACCACCGACGTGGAATGTTCTCAGCGTAAGCTGGGTACCTGGCTCTCCAATGGATTGTGCCGCGATAACACCTACTGATTCACCTCTTTGAACCGGATGTCCTTTGGCAAGGTTCCGACCGTAACAGGCAGCACAAATTCCACGCTTGGTTTCGCAAGTCAGAACCGACCGGATTTCAATCTCTTCAATTCCAGACTCATCCAGTTTCTTCGCAATGTCATCGGTTACTTCAGCGTTGTTGCCAACAATGATTTCACCTGTTGATGGATGAAAGACATCGTGTACCGATACCCGACCGACAATTCGCTCAGATAATGGCTCCACAACTTCTTCGTTTTCTTTCAATGCTGAAACGGTAATTCCGCGAAGAGTTCCGCAATCCATTTCATTGACAACCAGATCCTGGGCTACATCGTGGAGACGACGAGTCAGGTAACCGGCATCTGCTGTTTTCAATGCAGTATCGGCAAGACCTTTACGAGCACCGTGGGTAGAGATGAAGTACTCCAATACATCCAGACCTTCTTTAAAGTTTGAAAGGATCGGGTTTTCAATGATCTCCCCTACTGAACCCTGAAGGTTTTTCTGAGGCTTGGCCATCAGACCCCTCATACCTCCAAGCTGGCGAATCTGCTCTCTGGAACCACGGGCTCCGGAGTGCATCATCATATAAATACTATTGAAGCCCTGATTGTCGTTTTCCAACTGACGCATCAGCGTTTCTGTAATTTTCGAATTCACACGGGTCCAGATATCGATTACCTGATTGTAACGTTCGTTATCTGTAATCAGACCCATCTGGTAGTTGGCCCAAACGCTTTCTACTTCTTCTTTTGCAGTTGCAACGAGAGAATCTTTTTCGTCAGGAATTTTAATATCATCCAAACCGATTGACAAACCACCACGGAAGGCGATTTTAAATCCAAGTTCCTTGATATCATCCAGGAATTTTGCTGTCCGCTTCACACCGCACTCACGGTAAACATCAGCAATGATTTTCTGTAATTTCTTTTTGGTAAGAAGCTCGTTGATATAACCAACTTCTTCCGGCACACACAGATTAAAAAGAACAAGACCTGAAACAGTCTCAATGATTTTGTATTCCAGTTCACCCTGAGCATTCTTCACTTTCACCCGTACTTTGATGTACGCATGTTTGTTCAGTTGCTTTTCGTTCATGGCAATCACCACTTCCTCCATAGAATAGAAGGTTCTTCCTTCTCCTTCTACCAGGTGATCTGGTGTTGCTCTGCGTCCTTTTGTAATATAATAAAGACCAAGAACCATGTCCTGAGAAGGTACTGTAATTGGTGCACCATTCGCAGGATTCAGAATGTTGTGAGAGGCAAGCATCAAAAGAGATGCTTCCAGAACTGCTTCATGACCAAGTGGTACGTGAACCGCCATCTGGTCACCGTCAAAGTCAGCGTTGAATGCAGTACAAACCAGAGGGTGAAGCTGAATCGCTTTACCTTCAATCAGTTTTGGCTGAAATGCCTGAATACCCAAACGGTGAAGAGTAGGAGCACGATTCAAAAGAACCGGGTGTCCTTTCAGTACATTTTCAAGAATATCCCAAACAACCGGATCTTTACGATCTACGATTTTCTTGGCAGACTTAACCGTTTTTACAATTCCTCTTTCAATGAGTTTACGGATAATAAACGGCTTGAAAAGCTCAGCCGCCATTTCCTTTGGAAGACCACACTCGTGAAGTTTCAATTCAGGACCTACGACGATAACCGAACGACCGGAGTAGTCAACCCTTTTACCCAACAAGTTCTGGCGGAAACGTCCCTGCTTTCCTTTCAGCATATCCGAAAGTGATTTCAGGGCCCGGTTTCCTTCTGCCCGAACGGCATTTACCTTTCGGGAGTTATCAAATAATGAATCGACCGCTTCCTGAAGCATACGTTTCTCGTTACGGAGAATAACTTCAGGTGCTTTGATTTCGATAAGTCTTTTCAAACGATTGTTCCGGATGATCACCCTTCTGTAAAGGTCGTTCAAATCGGATGTGGCAAAACGACCACCATCCAACGGAACCAGTGGACGCAATTCCGGCGGAATCACAGGAACCATTTTAATGATCATCCATTCCGGCTTGTTTTCAATCCGGGTACGGGCATCACGGAAGGCTTCCACCACTTTCAGACGCTTTAATGCTTCTGCTTTTCTCTGCTGAGAAGTGTCATTGGCAGCAGCGTGACGAAGGCTATAAGAAAGATCATCCAGTTCCAAACGCGAAAGGAGCATTTCAAGACCCTCAGCACCCATTTTGGCGATGAATTTGTTTGGATCTTTATCGTCCAGCATCTGGTTCTCACGAGGAAGTTTTTCCAGAATATCCAGATATTCGTCTTCTGTCAGAAACTGAAGATATTCAATGCCATCTTCTGCTTTAATACCTGGCTGAATTACGACGAAACGCTCGTAGTAAATGATCTGGTCCAGTTTCTTGGTTGGAAGACCAAGCAGATAACCGATTTTATTTGGTAGAGAACGGAAATACCAGATGTGGGCAACCGGCACAACCAGTTCAATGTGACCCATTCTTTCTCTCCGCACTTTCTTCTCTGTAACCTCAACACCGCAACGGTCACAAATGATTCCTTTATACCGGATTCGCTTGTACTTTCCGCAGTGACATTCCCAATCCTTCACAGGACCAAAAATTCGTTCACAAAAAAGACCATCCATTTCAGGCTTATATGTCCTGTAATTGATGGTTTCGGGTTGAGTAACCTGCCCGTATGAACTCTCCAGGATTGACTCCGGTGAGGCGAGACTGATGGTTACTTTGGTAAAGTCCTGATTAAGCTTTCTGTTTTTTCTAAAGGCCATATGGTTCGTTTAGAGACGATTATCGGTTACTGAGAAAATGAAAACACGTCGGAAAATATTCCCTGTAATTTCTTTGGTGGTCTTGAGTATTTTTCCCAAATTCCAAGGTTTCCCTAAAATAGCCTGCAAAATTAGGCATTCACATTGGGTATTACAAAAGTTGGGCCAGAAATAATTAAAATAATTCCTACAGGAAAATTCGGGATCCGTTTGAGTGTTTTGAAAGTCGGGAACATCCGTTGATTTCTCACTGTCTTCCAAACACGCAATTCATTTTGTTTGTTGTAAAACCAGGTCTGATTTTTCATTTGCAGGTCTGTATGGTGAATTCTTTTCCCCAAATTGCGGGCCGTATGGCCAAAACCAAAACCGTTTTCTTTTGCCAGAAATGTGGCTATGAATCTCCCAAATGGTTGGGCAAATGTCCTTCCTGCAATGAGTGGAATACCTTTGTTGAAGAAATAGTCCAAAAAGAATCAGCCCAAGGCTGGTCGCCAGCGAAACTGTTGAGCCCCGGACAGAAACTAAAAAAAATAGACGAAATCGGGGGAGAGAATGTGAGCCGGTTGGAAACCCGGGATCCGGAACTTTCCAGGGTGCTCGGCGGTGGAATTGTACCTGCCAGCTTTGTGCTCATTGGAGGTGAACCAGGCATCGGAAAGTCTACCCTCATGTTGCAGGAGGCTCTCGCTTTTCCAGGTCGGAAAGTGCTTTATGTCAGCGGAGAAGAAAGCCACCAGCAGATCAAAATGCGGGCCGACCGGCTCGGAATTGCCAACCATGAATGCTATATTCTGAGTGAAACGGAACTCACGCAGATTCTGGGTTATGCGATGGAACTTCAGCCGGATCTTTTGATCATTGATTCCATCCAGACTCTTTACACTTCCAAACTTGAGGGCTCCCCGGGTTCTGTGTCGCAGGTTCGTGAGTGTGCCGGCTCGCTCCTTAGGTTTGCCAAAGAAGCCATGATCTGCACATTTATCATCGGCCACATTACAAAGGACGGAACCATTGCCGGCCCGAAATTGCTGGAGCATATGGTCGATACCGTCCTTATGTTTGAAGGTGAACGCCATCTCAACTATCGCATTCTCCGCACGATTAAAAACCGTTTTGGTTCCGCTTCTGAACTGGGCATTTACGAAATGCATGGAGAAGGTCTGAAACCTGTACTTAATCCGTCGGATATTCTTTTAAGTCACCGTGATGACGAATTAAGTGGTGTGGCGATCAGTTCGATGCTCGAAGGAAACCGTCCGCTGATGATTGAAATCCAATCTTTGGTCACGCTCACCGGTTATTCCACTCCCCAACGTAGCGGAACTGGTTTTGATGCACGAAGGTTGTCAATGTTACTGGCTGTTCTCGAAAAAAGGGGCGGTTTCCGGCTAGGCAACCAGGACGTTTTCCTCAATATTGCCGGTGGACTGAAAGTGGAAGATCCGGCCATTGATCTGGCGGTGTGCATTTCCCTGATTTCATCTTTAGAAAACAGAGTAATTCCAGCCTCGGTGTGTTTTTCTGGTGAAGTAGGACTGGGCGGAGAAGTAAGAGCTGTGAATAGAATTGAAAACCGAATCGCAGAGGCAGAAAGACTTGGCTTCAAAACGATGTTTATTTCCTCCTACAATTTCAACAAAATCAAGCCTGATAAATACAAACTGGAGATCATCGGAGTAAAAAAACTGGATGACCTTATTGTAAAGCTGTTCCTGAAAAAAAAATCTCAAGTTTCCTGAACTACAGGCTTGGATTCCGAGACCGTCTGTTGTTTTCCCTTCCACAGCCAGTCGATGGCACTGAGCAGTGGGCCGGTCATTAGTGTGGTTGAAACGGCCATAATCACAAAAACCACAAATATTTCAGGTGTGATGATGCCGAGATCATAACCGATATTAAGGACCACCAGTTCCATCAATCCTCGGGTATTCATCAAAGCTCCCAATGAAAAGGAACTTCTCCAGGTCTGCCCCATGAGTCGCGATGCAAATATCGTCCCAATCATTTTTCCGGAAACTGCCACCAAAATAACCAGACCACAAATGCCCCACAGCCCATCGGTGAGCAATAAACCAATTTGGGTACGGAGTCCGGTAAAAGCGAAGAAGATCGGAAGGAAAAGTAAAAGACTTACATCCTCAATTTTCTGTCGGAGCGTTTCTCTGATTTTCGGATCCTGTGGCACTGTCACTCCGGCCAGAAAAGCGCCAAACAAAGCATGAATCCCTATTACTTCGGCGACGTATGCAGACACGAGCAGCATCAAAATGGATATGGCCACAAAAGGTCTTCGGATTTGATCGTGACTTGTGAATTTTTTGCTAAGCCTAAGCATCATGGGCTTCACGATTTTGAACATGAACACAACATATGTTCCGGCCAGAATCAACGAAATAATGGCAGAACCAATGGTGCCTGCTTTGGCAATTGCAATCACAACTGCCAGAATGCACCAGGCAGAAATATCGTCGGTGGCGGCACAGGTTATGGCCATCACACCCAAGGGTGTACGGCTTAATCCTCTTTCCTGAATAATGCGGGCCAGAACAGGAAATGCTGTAATACTCATACTGACCCCCATAAAAAGGCCAAATGTGAGAAAGGATACACCACCAGGAGCGAAATCAGAATACAAGTGGTAAGCAAGTACAACACCTAAAAAGAACGGCACAAGTATACTGGCATGACTCACAAAAAGTGCTGTCTGTATCCGGGGATTCAACATAGAAACATCCAGATCAAGGCCAATAATAAACATGAACAAACTGAGACCTATTGTACTCATTGCATGGAGATTGGGAAGGCTGGCCAGTGGAAAAACCATAGACCAGACTTCAGGGTACAACGCACCTAACAAGGAAGGCCCCAGAAAAATTCCGGCCAAAATTTCGCCAACAACAGCGGGTTGCCCGACGATCCGCATGAGGTATGAGAAAATGCGGGAAAGCGAAATGATGATGATAATCTGAAGCAGGGAGATACTGAGTGGGTGTTTGATATTACCCAACAAATTCTGGAGTATTGAAGTAAGCAAAGAAACGGAGCCTTCAGTATGAAGAGAAATACCCAAAGGCTGTGTTGCCGTTTCTGCTGCACTGGAAATATGTTTCCAGCTATGATTCTCAAGATGCTGACCCGAATTGATGACCAGATACACACCAATGCAGAAAATCCCAATCATGAAAAGGTAGAAAAGAGCCCCTTTTTTCATGGAAGGACCTGTGGCAGATGCAACCGGGAATTGAGCTGGCATGTTTGACTTGAGATTAGGAAAACTGTCCCTTCAAAGGAGAGGTGAATGTAATACTATTACCATTCCGCCCAAACTAATTTATCGGGATATTTCAATGCGAAACTTCATTCATATCCTGTTTTTGGATTAAATTTAGTATGAGTGGAATTCTTGATCAGTGCCGGTGGTGCCATTGCTGGAAAGGAATTGAGTTACCTGTAACGAGATTGCCTTACCCACATATGTGCTATAAGTATTCAAATTCCTAGGTCATTTTACCCGTTTCTTTCTTTATTTTGTATCCTGTAAAGGTGTGCGTCCCTATATGCAAACCGACAGGTGTTGAATTTTGAAAAACGTTGGCGGACATATTGCTCTGTTTATCTGCATACTGATAATCGTATGGTTTTCAGCATGTAAGCCGAAGCATATCTGCCCTGCATACCAAAGTGCATTTTATCTGGACAAAAAAGTTGCCGACCTCGAATTCACTCCTTTTGATCAGGATACGATGCCGAAAATGGAAGCGACGGTCCGCAAATCAGACGTGCTTCTTGTACTAAGGTTGGGTAAGAAAAAGATTGATAAGCGAATGGCAGTCATTCCGATGATCACCATTTTCCCTGAAACCGCCGATTCTGCTCTGGCTATGGCTGATTCACTTTCCGCTGACAGTACCGCCATTGAGGAGGAGGAAGAAGGAATAAATCCGGAAGAAATAACCGATAGCACCGGAACAGAAATGGAAAATCTGAATCCGGATGAACCTCCGGCAGCAGAACCCGAGGAAGGCGAAAAACAGGAAGATGATTTTGGAGATGTACCAAAAGAAGCACCTGAAAAACCCAAAGCCGTCAAAAAACAGGACTTGAAAGATCCGGAATTATCAGACCCAACAATGAAAGCAGAGTTTGATGAATCGTTTGAGGATGCGCCGAAGGAAGAAGATCTCAATGAACCGATGCCGGCTTTTGAAGAACCTCCCTCACCTGAGCCGAAGAAGAAGAAAAAATCGGCCAAAAAAGGTCCTAAGAAAGCGGATCCTGTAAAACCAAAAGAAGAAAACGCCGAACCGGAAGAGGATAAATTCTGATGAGTTACTCACCCTTACTAAAAACGGTTCCGTCTGTGGTGCTCCGGTTTGGATTTTTGATGATCATGTCGGGACTCGCGTTCCTAGAATCCGGTTGTGAAGAAGAAAAAGCCGATACCGTTATCCGGCATTACGCAGGCCCCATGGTTCGATCAGAAAACCTGAACACTGTCTATTCGGATTCTGGTAAAACGAAAATGCGGTTGGAAGCTCCTGTTCAGGTAGAATTTTCAGATGGCAACCAGGAATATGAAAAGGGGCTGACGGTTACATTTTACAAAATGGATACCATCCGCCAATCGTACCTAAAAGCCGATTTCGTTCACTTTAATAAGCAACAGGATTTATACACAGCCATCGGCCATGTGGTACTGGAAGACCTCATCAAACATGAAAAACTGAACACCGAAAAACTTCACTGGAGTCGTTCTGAAGGACGGGTTTTCAACAATGAATTTGTCGAGATCACGACTCCAACCCAGATTCTGAAAGGAAAGGGCCTAACCGCCAAACAGGATTTTTCTTCGTACACCATATTAGAGCCGGAAGGCCAGATTTTACATGCAGATTCGGCTGACTTTTTTTGATGTTGTTTTGTTTGCCATCATGATCATCGGATTTGTGATCGGCATTCATCAGTCAATTTATTATGGCGTTGCCAACAGTTACTGGCTCTTTATGCTATCCAGTCTTGCGTTTCTTTGGCTCAATCAACGAATGCGAAACAAAAAGGAAGAGATGGAGAAAAATCCGGAGAACCAACCTGGGAAAACATCACCGGGAAAAACCAAGTCTGCGAAGCGAAAATAACACCTGAAACGGCTCATCATTGCCTCCTTCCAATTCTTCAATGAGAGAAGGATTTGAAAACTGAATGATTTTGACACACCTTTGCAACGGTTTTTGGTTCCG
>CAMCXM010000025.1 GCA_945883425.1 Spirosoma fluviale | reverse complement strand
GATTATTTAAAATTCTACACTTACGGATTTCCCTTTTTTCTGATCTTTATTCCGAAGCTCAACATCATCGCCGTTTTCCAGCGTTTTGGTGATGGCGGTAAACGGTCCGGTCACGATTTTCTCGCCTTCTTTCAGTCCTTCCAGAATTTCGACCTGTTCAAAATCTGCAATGCCGGATTTTACTTTCCGCATCTCCACTTTACCTCCTGAAAATACAAACACGACTTCCGATTTCTGGCTGGCGGATTCTTCCCGACGCTTTTCGGCTTCCGTTTGTTCGGCATTATCTTTCTTGTCTTCTTTCTTGTCTTCTTTTTTCATGGACCGTGATGCCACTGCTGAAAGCGGAATCGACAGCACATTGTCTTTATGATTGGTCAGTATTTCAAGGGAGGCCGTCATCCCTGGACGGAAAGGATAAGTTCCCGGATTTTTCGCAACCAAATCTTTGTATGAGGCCGGATCCAGTTTCACATCCACTTTGAATTCGGTTACCGTTTCAGCATTGGCTGTTTCCACCGCTGAGTTCGCAATGGAGGTCACCACACCTTTGAATTTCCGTTTCAGGTATGAATAAGAATCCACATCAATTTCAGCAGAATCGCCCATTTCGATCCGGACAATGTCGTTTTCATTTACTTCCACCACTACTTCCATATCCCGAAGATTGGCAATTCGGAGTACTTCTGTTCCGGTCATCTGGGCCGTACCCACTACTCGTTCTCCCTGCTCCACATTCAGTCGGGATATAATGCCACTCATCGGAGCATAGACAGTGGTTTTCCTAAGATTTTCAGCGGCATCTTTCAATGTGGCTTCGGCGTTTTGTATGCCGTAACGGGCCGATTCCATGTTGCTCTGGGCTGCTTCCAGTTCGTTTTGAGCGACTTCAAAATTGGCTTTGGAGTTTTCCCAGTCTGATTCCGAAATTACTTTCTGATCGTACAGCTTTTTGTTTCGGTCGTGATCCAGTTTTGTGCGAATCAGCCGTGCATTCGATTGTGCCAGGCTGGCTCTGGTCTGAGAAAAATTGGCTTTGGCGGTGTTTACCGAAGCCCGGGCCCGGTCGAGCAGCGACTGGTAATTGTCGGGCCGTATCCGGAAAAGCAAATCGCCCGTACGGACGGAGTCGCCTTCTTTCACTTTCAGCTCAATGATTTCACCCGACACGTCCGCCGAAATTTTCACTTCCACTTCGGGTTGAACCTTTCCGCTCGCACTTACTTTCTCTGTGATGGTTGCCCGTTTCACATCTGTGATTTCCACTTCGGTTTTGTCTTCCTGGCCAAACCATCCCATTTTTTTACCCAAAAGCCCAAATCCCGCGGCAAGGCCGGCGACGATGAGCAATATCCAAACCCATTTGTTCATGGTTGTTTTTTCTTAATTGAAATTCAGTTCTTTACCCAGATAAAAATCAAGCAGAGCCCGTCGGATGAAGAAATCGTACCGAAATCGTGCCTGATCGTTTTGTGCTCTTGCCAGATTGTTTTTTGCCATCAGAAAATCGACGGGATTCATCACCCCAAGATTGAATCGTTGTTCGGATGACCGGAAGGATTCTTCCAATGCTTTGATTTGTTTTTCTATGGCCTGAAGCCGTTTACGGGCTGCCTTTTCATTTGTTACCGCCGTTTCAATCGTTTGCCGCAAAGTATTTTTCTGCTGATCAAGCTGAAGCTGAGCGTTCAGCCGGTTGATCCGGGCCGATTCAATTGCATAACGGTTCTGCATATTGTTGAAAATCGGAATGTTGAGATTGAATGAAAATCCCTTCCGTAAATTGTTGCTGAACTGGTCGCCAAAATTGAGATCCTCAGTACGGCCAGGCCCAATTGTCGAGATTTGGTTCACAATCACCGGGACTGTGTTACCATCGCCATCCTGAACCAGCAATGGGAGTGGAGTGAGTGTTGGTGTTTCCAAAAGTGACCCTGCCACAAACTTCTTGGCCACAGATGAATAGTTGGTAAACAATCCGGCCTGGAAATTCAGGCTGGGATAGTATCCGCTTTTCGCGATTTCAATCCCTTTTTCAGCACTTATTACCCGGGTTCGGGCGGCCTGGATTTGTGGTTGATTGGGTTCGGCGATTGCATATACTTCCGCTGCCTGCTTTTCATCGGATTCACCAACCGTGATGGCCGGTTCCTCAACATCCGTTATCGATGTCGGATCCACCTGCATCCATTGCGCCAGGCTGAGTTTCGAAATTTCCAGATTGTTTTCGGCCAGCACAATATTGGTTTCTTCGGTGGCCAGTTGTGCGTTTAGATCAAACAGGTTTGTGGCAGGAAGCCTACCTGCCTGCACCAGTTTCTCGGTCCGGTCGATTTGTGCTTTTGTGCTTTCGAACTGTGCTTGCGACGATTTTAATATGGCCTTGTTGCTGAGAACGCCGGCAAATGCCTCCACCACTCCCAGCACAATGTTGTTACGCGTGGTCAGTTTGTCTTCTTCGCTGGCTTTCACATTCAGTTGCCTTTGCTGGATGGTATTCCGGTTCTGGAATCCACTGAATACATTCACCGAAGTAGAAAGCGACAGATTGTTGGAATTTACCTGCTGATTGGCAACTACGGTATTGTCGTACGGGTTCACCGAACGGCCGAAGTTAATCGATTGCGAGGCAGCCGCATTCAGATTCGGATAGCGGTTCATTTTGGATTGCTCCAGATTGATTTTGTTGGAAGCAATTGAGGCCTCCGTCTGCTTCATGGTGATGTTGTTCGAAAGTGCTGTTTCGATGCATTTTCGGAGTGAATAGGCTCCGGTGCTTTGTCCGAAACCAGCCGCTGGAATCAGGAAGGCCAGACAAAGGATTCCATTTTTCATTGACCCATTGGTTTTAAGTATTTCAACTGATGCACCCAACTAAGGGAACTGAGATATTGAAGCGTAAGGTCAGCAACAGGTGTGTCCATTTCAATGAACTGGCATGCCAGATCGTGCTTGCCTTTCCGGCTGACTGTCATCGTGGCAATGTTGCAGTCGTCATGCCCAAGTACTTCCGCCACAAATGCAATCGTGCCTTTTTTATCTTCGGCCTTCAGGATGATGGTATAGGTCTGTCCGCTGAAGTTGGCAGTAAAACCATCCACTTCCCGGATGTTGATCACCCCGCCACCCAGGCTTTCTCCCAGTACTTCTACTTTTTCATTGCCTCTGGTAAGGACCAGTTTTACAGAGTTTGGATGAAGGGTGGATGCATTTCCAATCGAGCGGAATTCGTATGCAAGTCCTTCTTTTTCTGCCAGTTCAAAAGCATTCCGGATTCGTTCATCGTCCGGAAGGAAGCCCATTAATCCGGCCAGAATGGCCTTGTCGCTGCCGTGGCCTTCGAAGGTGCGGGCAAACGAATTGTAAAACAGGATTTCCGCTTTTTCAGGTGTGCCGCCCAGAATATGATGGGCTACGTGTCCTATTTTGACAACGCCCGCTGTATGGCTGGAACTTGGGCCGATCATAACCGGACCAATCATGTCAAATATACTGCTTCGTTCACTCATGGTGTTGATAGGAGAGGTGAAATACAAGGTATTTAAAACCATGCCAAAGAAAGGTTTGGACAAATGGTTTGATTCCCGTGTTTAGTGGCCAAATTGCATTTCGTTTTTCATACCATGGAAATAAAAGCGGAATTTTTCTGGAATAATGGCTGGATGGAACCGGAGAGCCTGAAAATGAGCGAAAACCGTTCCTTCCTTTTTGGGGATGGATTTTTTGAAACCATGCGCTTTTATCCCGATCAGCTCACCGAACTCTGGCCTTTTCACTGGGATCGCCTCCAAAGAAGCATTCGGGCTTTGAAGTTTCCCTGGCCAGATGAACTGACGGAGGCTTTTTTTCTCCGTGAAATCCATTCCCGGATTCCCAAAACATCTGAAAAAGACATCCGGGTAAAAATTCTCTTTTTCAGAACCGGCGAAGGTCGCTACACACCAGAAAACTGCGGACTCGCTTTTCAGCTTTTCTTCGATGTCTGTCCCCAACCCTGGGTTCAGACCATTTCAAAAATTGCCAAAGCGGAAACCGTATTTCTTGGAAAGCACGCCTTTTCCTGGATCAAAACTACCTCGGCACAACCCTATGTGATGGCCAGTCTCGAACGCCATCAACGAAATCTCGACGATCTTCTTCTTTGCGACGAAGCCGGAAATGTGGTCGAAGGCTGTTATTCTTCCATCTGCTGGAAAAAGGACGGGACCCTATATTTTCCTTCCCGGGAACTCGGTGGTTTTGATAGCTGCCACCGTCGTTTTCTTGAATCCTTCTGGACAGAAAAAGGACGGCCATTCACTGAAACCATCGCGAATGCACAAGATGTGCTGGCTGCTGACTGGATTTGCTTTGGCGGTGCCACCGGAATCCGCGTTTGGTTGAAGGACGGAATCCCGTTTCCCTCGGAAGAGTTTGCCTTGTATCCGCCAAAGGCTATGGATTATCCTGCTTTACTTTGATTTCCAGTACGGCATTTGCCGGCCTCTGATTCCGGGTCTGGCTTCAAATACATTCCCGGAAAGAGGATATTTCTGCAGCAAGTTCTGTCCAAGTCCTTCACGTGCAGTGGTAATGTATAGGATTTCGAATTTGTCTCCACCGAAGGCGCAGGACGTTACGTTGGGTGCAGCTAATGCCACTTTTCCGAGATACTGGCCGGTTTTACCCGACCAGTGGCTCACGCAATATCCTCCCCACATGCCAATCCATAGATCGTCGTTTTCATCCAGTGTCATCCCGTCGGGCCATCCCAATGAATCAGGAGTGGTGCAATGAACACGGGGATTGGAAATCACTCCGGTGGTTCCGTTGAAATCATAGGCCATCACATTTCGCGTGGGCGTATCTGTATAAAACATGGTCTTGCCGTCTTTGGTCCAGGCTACTCCATTGCTGATGCTGATGGAATCCAGGATTTTGTCAGAATTGCCTGACGGATCAAGGCGATAAAGATGTGCCTGCTTTGGCCGCTGATCAAGATTCATGCTGCCCACCCAAAGTCGGCCCTGCGGATCACACTTTCCGTCATTGAGTCGCTGTTCGTTTCCAAGTGTGGCGGGCTGGTGGATTTTCTTTTTGGTTTTTCCATCCAGCGAAACCGAATAGATACCGTCCTGAAGCCCGAGTATGAGTTCTTCTGTGTGGCTGGCCGGAACCAGGGTGCCAATCCGCATGCCACAGTCGAAGCGGGTTTCTTTTTTGGAAGAAGGAACATAATGGTGAACCTTCCCATTTTCAATGTCCACAAACCAGAGGCAGTTTCGCTGGCTGTCCCAGAAAGCACCTTCACCCAGCCGGCAACCGGATGACAACGTGAGAACGGACGGAAAAGGAGGATGAACCTGAGCCTTCAGATTTTGAGAAAAGACTCCGGTCAAACCCAGCCAAAACCCGATGAAAAGACGGATTTTAAGATTTGTTGACAATAATTTCAGACTCTTTTGCGTTTTTGATCCTTTCATTAAAAAAAATGTTATCGGGATTCGTTTATTTTTGCGCTTCAAAACTGATACATTCAAAATGAAAAACCTCTTATCCCTGTTGATTGCCGGATTTATTTCAGTCGGAATAGCCGTTGCACAACCCGCCATCAAGTTTGCTGATGAAAGCCATGAGTTTGGTGAAGTGATCGAAGGAAAGCTTGCCAGTTATGAATTTCAGATAACCAATACGGGAAATCAGCCTTTAATCATCAGCAACGTTCAGGCATCTTGTGGATGCACCACTCCATACTGGACCAAAGATCCGATTATGCCAGGAAAAACCGGTTCCATCAAAGCGGCTTACAATTCATCCGGCCGTCCTGGTCCATTTAGCAAATCACTCACCGTTGTTTCCAATGCCGGGAACGGTAACAAAACACTTCACATCAAAGGCAACGTGGTGAAGAAAGAAGACAAAGTTTACACCGAAGAGCAGCGTCAGAAATCGCCCAAAATTGTGATCGAGAAATCCTCTTTTAAAGTAGGTAAACTGGAAGTAAACCAGAAAGGAACCGCCCGCGTGACCATCACCAATCGTGGAATTGATCCATTGGAAATTGACAATGTTACCAGTCCTTGCGGATGCACCACGTTCAGCATGAGCAAAAGTTCTCTGAAAACAGGTGAGTCCGGTGTTCTGGAAGTAACCATCGCACCAAAACAAAAAGGCGTTTTCAAAGAAGAAGTTTCCATCTCATCTTCCGACATCAATACACCGAGCTTCCGGGTATATCTCGAAGGCGAGGCTGTAGAGAGTTTCATGCCCAGCAATATGAAGGAAGGGGCTGGTAGTAATGTTTTTAAATAGCCAACATTGTTGACTTTCAGTCGGATATTTTTCCATACCCACTGTTCAGAAGCTCAATCCGGCCCAAAACGGGTTGAGCTTCTGGTCGTTCTGGCCCTATTATTTTTTCTGGTTTCAGAACCGGCAAATGCGCAGTTCTGGAAGTCCTGGTTTAAAAAGAAACCGGATGAAAAAGGCGTATTGGGGGGAAAAGAGAATCTGGAAGAACGAATCAGAAGCCGGACACTTGATGATGGCGAAGATGCCAAACCACTGGTGTTCAAAGATTCTGCAGCCTCTGATAAACGGGTGGTGCGGAAAAAGAAACCCAAAAAGAGGATGTTCTATGGTGCCATGACCAAAAAGGCATTCATCAAAAAACTAAACGGACGGAAAATTACCGTTGAGACATTCTTCTATCTCAAAAAGGAACAGGAAATTCAGCCCTACGTCAAAGACATTTACTGGCTGCACAAAAAGAAGAACAAGATTTTTGTAGGAGCCATCAGTCCCAAAGACAAAGAATTCGCCAAAATCCTGCATGGGCCATACAAGAAAATGACCGATGGCAAAGTAGAGGAAGAAGGGATTTATTATTTTGGTTCCCGGCATGGCCGATGGATGTATGAAAAGAGCCAGGGCGAAGAAATGCTGCTGACCGACAAAGAGAAGTTTTATAAAGGATTTCCGAAAGAGTCGATCTTCTCATATTTCGATGCCGACAAAACCAAGATCAAGGAAGTTGTGCCCATGAAGGCCGGCGACAAACACGGCGACTACTGCAAATTCTCCGAAACAGGTAATATGCTGTCGGAAGGAAGATACGAGTACAATGTAAAAGTTGGTAAGTGGACCAACTACTTCGATACCAACAAGCGGAAAATGAAACGGCAGATCCAGTACGCCAAAACCTGGGACGAGCCCGATTTCAAACCGTATACCTTGGTTGAGTACGACGATAAGGGAAAGGTGATTTACGACAAAGCCGCTGAAGACAAGAAAAAACCAGCCGACCGCAAACCGGATCCCACCACCGAATTTTAGCCATGTTTACCTGGAAGAGAACCATCACCATTATTGTCTCTGTCATTTTGATCGGGCTGGTGGGTTGGATGATTTCGAATCGTTCAAAAGATTCCCTCGCTGGGCTGGTACCGGAACACGCCTCCTGGTACATCGAAATCGACAAACCGATCGATGTCCTGAAAGGGATTCAAAAGGGTGTTCGATTGTTTTCTGATCCCAACCTGACGATTTTTACGGAATGGCAGGAGGAGCTCTCTCTGGCAGATCAGCTTTTTAAACGGGAGCCTCTCGTTTATAAATACATCAAAAGTACGACCCTTGGAATTTCAGCTCACGCCATTACTGGCAAAGAGGCGGGCTACCTTTTTTACATTCACTACCCCAAATCGGAGCAGCCAGCTGTTTTTGCTTTTTTAAAAAACGTGTATGGAAAAAGTCCACAGTTCCGGTTTGAAGAGCGGGAATATCTGGGAAAAGCCATCGCCGAAATCACATTCAAAAAGACAGGTGCCGTATTTTCAGTTTCAGGTTCAGACGATGCCCTGATCGGTTCGTTTTCTGGTTTTCTGGTGGAAGAAGTCGTGCGGAAATCAGGTGTTTTGTTCAAACCCAATTTTGCTTCGCGGCTACGGCGGGATTCCCGGTATGCCGCTTTATCTTCGAAGCCGGTTCGTCTTTTTCTCCAACTCCGAAACGCTCCCGATTTTCTTTTTCATTACCTGGCACCTTCGCTTCAATCGCTCCGTCTTTCGGGTAATATCGGCGAATGCATGCTGTTGGGGTTCGATAACCCAGACGGAATGGATTGGAAAACAGAAGGTTATGTACTCAAAGATCCGACGGCCGAACGTTCAGTCCGGACCCAGCCACTCAGCCCTGAACTGGAGCGATACCTACCGGAACCATCGGTGATGTCGTTTCATCACTCGGTAGATGATATCTGGAATGCCTTTCCCGGAAAGAAACAGGGACTCGAAAGTTCCTACGAACTTCTGAAAAAGGCACTGTCTAATGAACTGGTAATCGGACTTTCAGAAGGAGAGGGGCTCAAGAAATACAACCGTATTCTGGTGACCCGAATTCAGAACCAGGCTCTCCTTGATCAATTCCTTTTATCTGTGGCCGATGTCACAAAAGACGCCGGAATTTATAAAGAGAATTATGGGGGATATCAGATCAGTCAGCACAGCAATCCGGCACTTTCGTCTATTCTTGGGGGTCAGGTTTTGAGCGAATGGGTGCCCTGTTTTTTTGCACGGGCCGGCGATATTTTTCTGGTTTCGGATGAAGTGGAGATGATCCGCCGAAGCCTGGATAAAACCCGCAAAACCAATCAGTCTGTGCCTGACAGAGCCACCATTTCCCACCACTTTTCCTTCATCCTTCATCCTTCAAAAGCCATCCCATTGCTGATGGAGTCGGCAACCGGTCCTCTCAAAATGCATTTTTCAGAATGGATTCCTCTTTTCAAGAGTATTGAAGTCCTGGAAATGCAGGATCAGGGTGAGGAAGAGAATCCAACAGTTCAGTTTCGGATGAAGTGGAGAATTTCAGGAACCGGGATGGGAACAATGAAAGAAGTGAAACGGCTTTTCCTCGATTCCACCATCATCACAGCGCCTGTTCGTCTCGAATCGCACCGAACCAATCTGCCTTTCTGGCTGGTGCAGGATTTTAAAAAACAGGCTCATCTTCTGAGTCCTGATTTGTCGCTCCAGTTTACATTGCCCATGCCGGAAAGATGGATCTCAAAACCTCAGATTCTTGAAGGAAATCCCAAAGGAAAGGAATCGTTTTCCATCCTGTATCCCATGCCAAATGCTCTTCTGATGTCGGATGAAAAGGGAAATACCGATCAGAGTTTTTACCTTCATCTGCCCGATTCTCAGTCCACTATGGATCATGTGCGGGTGGTCGATTATGACCAGAGTCAGCAATATCGAATATTCATATCCAGCCGGTACGGTCCGGTTTTCGCGGCTGATCTGCGGCAGAAGTTTCTGGAAGGATGGAATCCATGGAACAACAAAACGCCACTCTCTTTTGCTCCCCGTCACATTCGGATTGGCGACAAGGACCTGATCCTGATGCTGGATCTCACTGGCCGGCTTATGGTGACCAACCGCAAAGCGGAAATGCAGCCGGGATTCCCTCTGTTCTTAAGCGGCCGGATCGAACAGCCACTGTTTATCGAGCCGGGTCTCGGTCTCAAAAACTCCTATGTCTACAGTCTGTCAGAACTTGGACTGATGGAAAAAGTAAGCATGGAGGGTAAGGCAGTTTCGTCCATTCAACTGATGCGTCCGGAGAAGGAAACCCGTTTTCAGTTGTGTCCGGATCAAAAGCAGAAAACATTCTCCGTGGCCCGGATAACCGGAAATAAAGTTACCGTTTTCGACCAGAGTTACCGTCCGGTGTTTGATTTTGAAGCCGTGGGAACGCAGTTACAGGTTCAGCACTTTCAGTTTGGTGCCAGTAACAAAGTCTATGCTGTGCTGGATAAGGAAAAGAAAACATGCCATCTGCTGGACGACACAGGAAACTCCATTTCAGCCGCACCACTGCAGGCCACACAAGCCATCGATATTGTCCGAAAACCGGGACACGACAATCAATTCCTGCTGATGTCTGTCTTTGAAAACCGGGTTACACTTTTCGAATTCGAAAAGCAATAAAGAGTTCCGGGATTTTTACCTGCCAGTATCCAGCCTTATTTTCCAGGATTGGGACGTAGAATCGTAGTAATTGAGATCGTCTGGAAATTCAATCCAACCTTCTTTGTCTTTTGCCCGGCTGTGGTAATAAGGACGGAGATCCTGTCCGTTCACCATTTTTTCAAAAAGGATCCCACCATTTTTCAACAATTCATCCGGCTTCATTTTAAATGTGTGAAAAATCTCTTTGAAACCCCGGATTTGCATGTGGTCTGGCGTGTTGAAAAAACCTCCGATGGCCGAACGCTTTCCATATAAAGAAGGAGCAGGCCGTGAAATGAGAAAGTAAAACCCTTTGTCTGTTTCGTGGGCAAAATGCCATTGATAGGTTTTGGCTTCTTCCTGATAATAGGCCTCAATTTCGGGCATTGTGGTAATGCCTTCTGGTTTTTTGCAGGTTTTAAGAACGAGCTGGAGCATTATAGCCTCCATTTGGCCTGATGTAAAATACTCTTCGGGTTTGTACCTGGAATCTTCACTTGAACAGGAAAATGAGGCAAGAGCGATGGTAAAGACGAAGATAGCTTTCTGAATCGGTTTGAAACGTGTGAGAAGCATAATAATAAAAGTGTCGATTGCAGGATAGGGTCAGGAATGGAAGTCGCAAACATACATTTTCACGTGAATTATTTGGATTTTCGTCCTTGAATACGTGGTTTTTGTTTGCTTTTGTCGATTCCCAAAATCCGGTTCGGGCAGCCAGCCAGTGAAAGCGGATGACCCGGCGGCCGGATTTACGGTCTTTTCAGATCAGCTTCTAAACCTTTTGCTCCTGCTCTGTGTTTGAAAGTAACAGAAAACATGTCACTTAAAATCAATACCAAAGCCCCGGATTTCCTGCTGAAAAATCAGGACGGTGCCGCTTTCCAGTTGTCTGAACAGCTGAAGTCGGGACCCGTTGTATTATTTTTTTACCCCAAAGCATTTACACCCGGTTGTACGAAAGAAGTTTGCTCCATGCGGGATGACTACACGTTTTTCGAAGAACGAAATATTGCTATGTTCGGAATTTCCAACGACACGGTGGATACCATCCGTTCGTTTGGCGGAAAGTACCGACTGCCTTACGCCTTGCTTTCAGACCCTAACCGCAAAGTCTGTAAGCTATACGATGCGGTCTATCCCTTTGGCCTCATGACCAAACGAATCTCATACTACATTGAAACGGACGGAACTATAAAAGGTATGATCGATGACCTGATTGATAGCAATGGCCACGTAGAGTATTTGAAAAAGCGGATCGAAGGTCTGTCATCCAAGGTGGCCTGAGCCTACTCCTTCTCCAGAATTTTGTAACAGGCTTCCGTTGCAAAGTGATCGGACTCCGTCAGGCTCTTGTTCACATTGAACCGCGTCACTTTCAGTTTGGAATTCGCAAACTGGTGGTCGATCCGGAGAAAAGGTAGTTTTCCGTTGTAGGTTATGCCCAATCCCCTTCCTTTTTCCTCAAAGGCATTCTGGTACGAATCCCGGAGACGAACATAGGCATTGCTGTACGGTGTATCGTTCATATCGCCGCAGATAATCACCGGAATATCCTCGTCGAGGGTGCTGGCCAGCAGCAGATCGATCTGATGGGTTCGGGCCTGGTAGGCTCCCTTTATTTTGCGGGCAATACTCGTTATCGACCTTAGAAAATTCTCTTTTACATGTTTCGAACTTAGTTCTTCATCTTTAATAAACAGCGACTGAAGGTGCATATTGATGATCACGACCTGCCGGCCTTCCACATCGATTTTAGCACGGATGATCTGGTTGTTGGAGCCTGTTTTTTTCCGGATTACAGATTTAGACAGGATGGGATATTTTGAGCAAATGGCCACACCCACCGAAGCTCCCCAGCGCATGGTACCCGATTTTGAAAAGTAAATGTACTTATAACCGCCTTTTTTCAGACGAGTGACCACATTGAAATGGGGGGATTTGGGATGATCAAACATTTCCTGAATGCAGAGCACATCGGCTTGGGTAGCCAGAAACTGTTTCACCATTTTGGTGCAGGTTTCGTTTTTACCCTGCCGTTCGGGGTCCATACCTCCAAACGTTTTTGCGTTGAACGATACCACCTTCAGATTTCCACAGGGCTCCGTCTGCAATAAATGCGTTCCGAATGTGGCTGAAATAAAACGTATTCCGAGAAGAAGGGTCAGGATGGAAAAAAGGGCGAAAAAAGGCTTTCGGTACAGCCAGTAACAAGCCATAAACAGCAAAAGAATCTGACTTGGTGGAATCAGAAATCCTCCGAATCCAGCCAGAATCCACGAATCTTCCGGACGGATGGTGCAACTGTAATACAGTCCCAGTGTGATAAAGCACAGGATAATGTTGAGTCGCAGGAAAAACAGCGAGCCTTTTGTCAGGGCATTCTTCCTGGCAGGTTTTGATTTGCTGGTTTGTTCCGGTTTCTCCTTCATTACTCGTTGGCGAGCCAGTCTTCCGGATCCAGCCGTTTGTTGTTTTTCCAGATTTGAAACTGAAGTACGGCACCGTCCTCTTCATCCTTCAGCACTTCGCCCAGCACCTGTTTCATTTTGACTTTATCTCCCGCATTCACCGACACATTGCGGAGTCCGCTGTAAACCGTGAAATATTCCCCATGACGAATCATCACAATTTGTCCGTCCATTCCTGGTACACTGCCCACCAGGCCTACGGTTCCTTCAAATACCGACCGAACTTTTTCTCCCGACCGGGTGGAAATATCGATGCCCAGGTTGTCGACGTACACCCGTTTAAGGACCGGATGTTCGTGTTTGCCAAAGGATGATGAGATAAAACCGTTTTGCACCGGCCAGACCAGGCGGTTTTTATTACCGGAAAAGGATTTCGATATCAGTTTTCCTTCCGGCGTCAGGCTCATTTTGTCTTCGATGGTTTCATCATCCCGGTTTGGTTTGGGTGGGCCAACTGTGGTGTGCGACCGACGGATTTCGGCTTTCACCAGATCCGAGATCATGCGTTCCAGGCGGTTGAGAGCCGCTTTGTGTTTGTCGATTTTTTCCTTCAGATCCTGCTCTCTTTCCGACAGTTGGCTCACCACTTTTTTCTGGTCTTCCTTCAGGGTTTCGAGCTGGATTTTCTCCTTCTCTTCGTGCAACAGCAGGTTTTCTTTTCCTTCTTTCACCATGGCCAGCTTCAGTTTCTGTTGATTGAGATTCAGGCTCATGATCCGGATCTGCTCGGCCTGGCGACGCCGGGCATCGGCATAATATCGGAGGTATTGAATGCGCATCAGAAACTGATTGAAGGTTTCCGAAGCAAAGAGAAAAATCAGCTGGTTCGATATACTGGCTTTGGATGCGGCATACACCATAGCGGCGTATTCTTTCCGTATTTTCTGAAGGGTGAAGGCCATCTGCTCTTCTTCCGACTGAAGGTGCTGAATGTCGCCCTGCAGAATACCGAGTTCATCCTGAATGGAACCGATGGTTTGTTCCTTCAGACGGGTCTGTTGCCGAAGAACTTTGAGTTGAGATAAAGACGCCTTTTTTTCCTTTTTAACTTCTTTCAGAATTTCGTTGGTCTGCTCTATTTTGCGAAGGTTTTCTTTCTTTTCTTTTTCCAGCTGTTTTTTCGATTTTTGTGAAAAAGCGGTACCGGAGAAGACGAGAAGGACGGCGATAAGCAGAGTGAAAGGCAGAAGAAACCCATGTTTCAAGCCGAATGACAAGCGGCAGAATCTTTTCAAAAACAAACAGATCTCAAAATAAAATTCCATAAAAGAAGCCTTTTTCTTTCTTTTATGGTCCTTATTCAACGAACTTCGATTGTTTCTACTTTTTCCTAATAACATCTGATGATTAGACTAATTCCCTCCATCTCCATTTCGGGAGGCAAAATGGCAAAGATTTCGCCGAATTCCACACAGGAAAAGTGGTACGATAAATCTCCTTTGGATCTGGCTATGTATTTTGAGGATCATGGGATCGAGTGGATTCACTTTGTTGATCTCGATGGCGCCACAAATGAGCGGATGGTGAATTACCACACACTTCAGGTTCTGGCCAATTACACAGGGCTCAAAGTAAACTACAGCGGAGGTATTCGCACAGACGGTGATATTCAAACCGCCCTCGATTACGGGGCTAAAACCATTACGGCCGCTACTGTTGCCAGTACTTCACCCGAGACATTCATGAACTGGATGATTACCTATGGAGCAGGAAAGTTGATTCTGGGAATCGACCAGAAAGAAGGTTTCATCACGACACGCGGTTGGAAACACCAGACCACCACACCTTATCAGGAGCAGATCCAATACTATGCTGACCGTGGAATTCAGTTTGTGAAATGTACCGATACCGCCAGGGACGGTCTCCTCGAAGGTCCGAACTTTGATATGTACCAATCCGTTCGGGACAGTTATCCCGATCTTAACCTCGTGGCCAGCGGGGGAGTTCGATCGGTAGAAGACATCCGCCGGCTGAACGACATGGGATTGTTTGCCGTGATTATGGCCCGCTCTCTGTATGAAGACCGATTGCATCTCGACGACCTCAAAGAGTTTTTGGGTGGCTAATGTTCTCCCGGAACCGTCCTACAAACGACGGTATCTTTAACCTTTCAAGCGCCCTCATTGAGCGCATTTTTTTTGCACAGATCTGTCTTCTGGGAGAATCTGCATTGGCGTGCCGTCTGAAAAAAATCTGTTTTTGTGCCTATTCCGCATTTGCCTTACATGAAGATTTTGACATCGGGCGGAATCTGATCCGGGAAATAAACCAGCATTTCCGGGCATTCGGCCGGTATGCGATCTGTTGAAAGGGGGCAAATGAATTGATCCAGCCCTTGTCTGAATACAGGGTGGGATTTTGATTCGAATAGAGATCAATTCCTTGTGTTAAAAAGACGATCTTGCCATTTCTGATGGTTCGATCTAAATAGGATTTAAGAATAACCGGAGGGTGAATAACACAATTCACTTTTTTGATTTCTACTCAAAAAAGTGGAAGGCCATTTCAGAAGATTGTGTGGTCCGGGATCGGGGTTGAATTCATTGGAAAATCAGGGATAATGATTGGAGACTGCATTTGGATTAGAACAATTTAATACGACACAGCCTCTCTGATAACATTGGTAAGCGGCTTTTTTTCAGAGGGTTAGAAATGCAATCCGGTAGAGAGGCAGATTCGCCGGTCTTATAGCACAATTTCTCTTTACAATTTGTTAATAGAAACAAGATTTCCTTACTTTTGTACTTTAGTACTTCCACACCTTATTAACCTGATTTTGCCTTTGATTCTACGTTACGCATCCCCCTGTTTATTGTAAAGCTTTGCTATAGCCTTTTTTTCAAGGTTTTACGGGTATGCTGTCGGTTGTCAAAATAGTAAAATCCGGGGAAAAGCCGGGAGAGTCGTTGAAAGAAAATTACCTGATTAACTGAAAAATATGAAAGGAATTATTTGCCGGATAGGTAGCCAATTGAGAGAAAGGTTATCGGTTCATGCCGCCGGGAAGAAGGCATCCTTCGGAACCAAAGCTATGAGTGAGACATCGCTCTTGTTCGCCATTTTCACAACCGTGCTGGCTTTATCGGCTTTGTTTGCCAACGCTCAAACCACAGTGACCTATCCGCAAAGGGTGGCCAATTACTACACTTCGTTCACAGCAGGGACAGCAGGAACGTTTGACCAGGGGTCTTTTCAAATGGGGCAATATGCCAATGCCGGTGCAAAACAGGTGGCCACTTTCCGCAAGTTCCGGACAGACGGATCTGGTTCCAGTACTGGAGATCGTGCCATGCAGGTGGGTGATGTGTTTGTGGTACGGCTTTCGGCTACCCGTGCATTCGGAAGAATTGGATTTTCACTGCTTGCTTCCCCATCGTCCACAACAGCATGGGCTGACAGGGAAAACAACTACGCCATGTCGATGAACCTTGATGGTAATGGAGGTGCATGGGGCAACTGGTACGCCAAATACAACGGTGGCGGTACGTCAGCCGGATCTGCAAACGTGGCCGGGCAACAGACTACCTATAAGAATTTTACATTTACTCTTACTCTTACTGCTCCTGACCGGATGAATGCCACCTGGACAGATGGCACCACCACAAGTAACCTGTACGACATTCAGTTGAACACCTCAAACCCAATAACGGATTATTGTGTGTATATGGAAGATGACTGGGATGGAGGAGCAAACCGAAACATTTACTGGGGACTGGGCGCTGCCGGAACGCAACATTCACTCACCAACAACGGTGTTCTCAGCCATGGACAAAGCAATGGCTCATACACGGTTTCAGGAGTGATGACCAATGGTCTGGATGCCAACTCCGCTTCAACAAACTCGTTAAATAATGCCTTAAACAAAATCGGAACCGGTACGTTAACCCTTTCCGGTGCCAATACCTACAACGGAACAACGACCGTTACGGCCGGAACATTGGTTCTGGGAGCCGCAGACCGGATCAGCAACAGCAGCAATGTTGTAATGAACGGAGGAACATTCAGAACAGGTGCTACCACAGGAAACAATGAAACAGTGGGTACTCTACAGCTGAGTGCCAACTCAACAATTGCATTGGGAACTGGTGCACATACCCTCACTTTTTCAAACAGTTCAGCGGTTTCGTGGACATCAGGAACCCTTCTTACCATCACCGGATGGACAGGAACCAACAACGGACGCTCTTCCGGAACGGCGGGTAAAGTATTTGTTGGAAGTGCCGCAGGTGGATTAACGGGTGTTCAGTTATCCCGAATCCGGTTCAATATTTCGTCTGTAAACTATGGTGCCATGCAGTTGAGCACAGGTGAAATCGTGCCATCGGGCGGTCAGGTTCTCTACTATGGAGGTGCCACCGGAACATGGACAGGAAGCGTTTGGGGAACAGTCGAAGGCGGACCTTATACGACTGCCTGGACCTCAGGCCGCCATGCCATTTTCAATGTGGCCAGTGCGAATACATTAACCTTTGCCACAACAAGTGTTGCTGCCATTACATACAATGAAAATATCACTTTTGCTGCTGGTGGAACCATGAGTTTCGGGCCTTCTGGTGCTGCAATTGCTCCGATTTTTATTGAATCAGGTAAGACATTTTCAATGTTAGCCCAAGGTATTTCAACAACTGCAGGAAATGGAATTTACAAACTTGGAGCAGGTACTTTACAGGGCGCAAATGGAAACAATTACACGGGTGGATTTACCATTAACAATGGAATGTTTGCAGCAGGAGGCATTAACTCCATGGGGGTTGGTAGTACTCTTACCATAAACGGTGGAACCATCGCAGGAACAGGAAACAGGAATTTTACAGGCAAATTTGCAGGAGGGATCACAATAGGAGGGGATTTTACATTGGGATCCTCAACTGCACCAGCTTCAGGAACTGCCACCTTACTTTTCAATAATGCCACCGCTTTAGGTTCATCTGCATCCCGAACCATCACATTGGGTGGAACCGGAGCCATGACCTGGAACGGTGCCATCAGCGGAACCAGTTCAAATCTGACCGTTGCTGCTACAGCCGCAGGTTCTATATCATTTGGTGCAGTTAACACATTTGGAGGTAATTTTACAGTAAATGCACCTTCAAGTACGGTCACTCTTGCAGCTGCCAATACCTATGGTGGCACAACGACTGTTAGTGCAGGCACATTAAGACCAACCATAAACAATGGTATTCCAACCGGGTCCGCTGTTAGTTTTGCCAATACATCCGGAGCTATTCTGGATCTTTCCACCACCGCATTAACCCACACAGTGGCAAGCATTGCCGGCGGAGGTTCAACCGGAGGTAACATTAGTTTTGGTGCTCCGGCTACTGCCGAAATTCTCACCATCAACCAATCGATCAATACCACGTATTCAGGTCTGATCAGTGGAAACGGTGCCATCGTGAAAACCGGTGCCGGAATCCTCACTCTGGGTCACACAGCCAATACATTTACAGGTACCACCACCATCACAGCAGGTGAACTTCGTCTCAATCCAAGTACTACTACGGGTTCGTATGCTTCGCAGATTGTCCTCAACGGAGGCAAACTGAGCACGACCGGGATTGCTTCTTCTACTGTTTTTACCAGCAGTTCAACCTTAAATCTAAACGCCAACTCCACCATCGATCTGGGTTCCAATGCCCATGATCTCAAATTTGCCAACAGCAGTGGTGTTTCCTGGGCAGGTACTACCCTTGTTATCAATGGATGGACCGGAAGCGGTGGCGTTTCGGGAACGGTTGGACGCATTTTCTTTGGTTCGGCAACCGGTACACTCACAGGTCCTCAATTGGCCAAAATTACTTTCACCGGATTTCCCGGTACTCCGATCCTTCTGGGAACAGGAGAACTGGTACCAGCCGTAGCCGGTGTTACTTATACATGGAATGGTTCAGTAAGTGGTGCCTGGGCTACCCCAGCCAACTGGACTCCAGGCACTTCGGTGGCAGGCCCTACTGCTTCGGACAATGTGGTAATTCCAACTTCCGGATCTTACACCAATGCATTGGCAGTGACCGGAACCGTATCCTGCTATGATTTCACTGTCAGCGGAACCGGAACATTCTCCATGGCGGCTTCATCCAATCTTACCATTGGCGGAACTTATGCCAATAGCAGTTCTGTTGCCGCTACCTTTCATTGCTCAAGTACGTTTGCTGTAAACGGAACAGGTGCATCCACCATTCCGGCTGCCAATTATGGCACTCTGAATATTTCGGGTGGTCCACGTACTCTGGCCAGCAGCGGAACAATTGGTGTTTGTGGTGCTTACACGGGTGGTTCTCCAATGACGGTAACAGGCAGTACGGTAGATTTCAATGGGGCGGGAAGTCAAACCATCGCCGCAACTTCATACAACAATTTAACCATCAGTGGTGCCAGAGGTGCTGCTGCGATTACGCTTCCTGCCGGAACCATCGCGGTTAACGGAACATTTGACGTGTCGACCCTCAGTGCATTTACAACTGCAATAAATGCCTCCAGTATTTTCGACTACACCTCCGCTGGTGCGCAAAACATCCCGGCCTTCTTTTATGGCCAGATCAACAACTCCGGAAACGGAAACCGTACCTGGGCTTCTTCAGGAACGATAGATATTTCAGTCAATTTTTCACCTGGAACCGGTACACATACCAATACAGGAAGTACGGTTCGGTACAGTGCAACTTCGGGTACCATCCAAATGGTTACGTTCACCGGTTCACCTACTGCCGGCCGACAGTATAACAATCTTATTTTTAACGGTGCGGGTGCGACCTGGAAAACACCAAATGCAACCGTTCTTGGTGTTGCAGGTGATTTGACAGTAACAGCAGGTACTTTGTTGCTTGGCTCAGCTGCTGGTACCGGGTTGGTTACAGTTGATGGAACCTCCACAGTAAACGGTGGTACGATTGAACTGAGTTCTGCCACTTCTGCGGGTGCCCTTACTTTTTTGGGCGACTTCTCCATAAGTTCAGGTCTGATTCAGAAGACAAGTGCGATTGCCAGTACTGTAAATTTCCTGAAAGCCACCGGAACACAAACAATCACTCAGTCGGGAGGTTCGATCACCAACGCCGGAGGAGCAACCACCTGGAATATCGGTAATGCATCTACAACGAATACGGTACAACTTTCATCCAATTTTGCATTTATAACAACCAACCTGATCGTATTAAATGGTGCAACGTTGGATGTGAATGCATCTACACTATCTGGTACCTATAATACAACGATTAACAGTGGTGGAACCATTCGTTTTGGATCAGCCAGTATCATAAGCAACACCGGTACTTTTACACTTTCATCCGGTGGAAATCTGATTACTGCCAATACAGCAGGTATCGTAACTACGGGAGCTACGGGGACCGTTCAAAGTAGTGGAGCCCGTATCTACAATTCAGCTGCGAACTATACATATAATCCATCATCAAATGGGGTTACCGGATCAGGTTTAACAGGTGCAGCTACTCTGACGATCAATACAACTTCAGGAGCACGGGTTACTCTGTCCAAACCAACTTTAACCTATGTTGCCATTTCATCAGCAGTGAACCTTCAAAGCGGGGTGTTGGTTCTTGACCAGGCCGATCTCCAGATGGCAGTTGCTGCAACATTTACAAATGGCGGTTCATTTTCAGCATCCAACATGGTGGCGACCAACAACTCGATCCGTTATACAGGAGCGGGAGGTTATGGAAGAATACAGAAATTACTTCCTAACGGTACACAAACTGGTTTATCATTCTTTTTTCCTCTTGGCGATGTTTCAGGCACAGTGGAATACTCTCCTGTAAGTATCACCGGACTTGGTTATACTGCTGCGACTTCTCCTTATATGAGTTTCCGTGTGTATAATGTGAAATCTGTTTATGATGCATCTATTACTGATTATGTAAACAGGACATGGAGCAGTGCGTCATCATCTTTTGGAGGGGCGACTGGTATCACTGCAAATGCCACATTTACATATGTACCAGCAGACGTTGTGGGTACAGAAGCCAACATCAGACTTTACAATTATGCAATTGCCACGGGTGCATGGACAAATAAAGCCGTTTCAGGTGTTTCCAATGTGTACACTGTTACAGGTCTTACTGGTGCGGACTTTGTGGATAACGATTTTGCTGGAAGACCAGATGTACCGGCTCCACTTTATTTCCGCTCAGCTTCTGCTGGTCCTAATATTTATGAATCCGCTTCATCCTGGCTGGTTTCAACAGATCCTGCTTTTATCTCTCCGGCAGGTGTAACTCCTTCTACGTATCCAATATTCGGCAATTCGGACTCCATCCGAGTGATGGCAGGCCATACCATTAATGTTACAACACCGGGTTCATTTGCTGTTGATAACATGCGGGTTGATCCGGGTGCAACACTTGGGGTGAACGCTGGTGCTGCTTTAATTGTGGCAAACGGAACGGGTACAGATCTTTTGATTGGCGGAACATTGATTAACCAATCAACTACTGGTTTGATCCTGGCAGGTAATGTGCAGTTTAACGGAGTGGCCTTGTACAATCACAATGTGAATGGAGGAACCGTTCCATTATCGACCTGGCTTGCTGGTTCTGAGTGCCGGATTACCGGAACAACATCATCCGCTCCCACCATTTCTCCATCCAATGCATTTTCTAATTTCACCTGGGCATGTACCGGCCAATCGGCATCTGTTAATTTGAGTTCAGGCCTAACAAGTGTGGGAGGTGATTTACTTGTAAGTTCAACCGGAGGTGGCGCAAGCTTTCTCGGTCTGACATCTACCACTCCTCTTAGTTTAGCTGTCACCGGAAATCTATCAGTCACGGGTGGTAATGTTTCCCTTGTGACAGGAACCAATACAAATGCCATCTCTATGACTGTCGGAGGAAATGCCTCTGTGTCTGGTACAGGCAGCTTTTTTGTTGTAGGAGCAGGAGCCAATGGTGCAGGAACTGCTTCTGTTACAGTTACAGGAACTACCTCTGTAACATCGTCGTCATCTTCGGCATTAGTCGTAACCCAAAGCCAGGCTGGAACTGCAAAACCTGGTACCTGGACCAGTACGGGTACTTTTACTCTTAACAACGGTAGTGCAGTTGTCGATGTTTCAAGGTCCACGAATGGTGCAACCGGAACTTTGATATGTAACTCATCTGCCGCCGTTACCAGTGGTACTTTAAATGTATCTTCAACCTCTGCATCAGCGGTCGGTATCTTAAATGCCAATGCAGGTATCACCGTAAACGGTGGAACTTTGAACGGATCAACGCTTGGAACAGCCACCATCAATGTAGCCGATAATCAAACAGCTACTTTCAGTTCAGGTTCAGTAAACATTGCTCCTGCCGGTACAGGTACATTGAATGTAGGAACTATCACGACCAGCATCACTTCTACTTCACTTGTTCTGAGTGGAGCAACTTTGAATGTGTCAAGTGGTGGAACCGGTGTGGTGAATTTATACAATGATCTTACCCTGAGCAGTGGTTCTTTAACCAAAACCGGGGCAGGAACCGGAACAGTGAATTTTGTGGCAAGAGGAGCTGCTTTCCCTTCAGCACCCCATTCGCAGATTGTGACACAGTCTTCTGCTACTGTTAGTGGAACGATTGCTTTCAATGTCGGTGCCACTGGTTCCAATAGCTTACTATCCTTAGGATCAAATGTTGATTTTGGGTCTGGAAGTACAACAACGGTTACAGGATTCGGCGCAACCAATTTTTCATATCTTGATTTCGGAACGTATACACTGGCAGGTTTAAACTTTACCCAATCCAACTTTGGGGTAATGACAACTGCTCATCCGGATGGTTTCTGGACAGTCGCTACTGGTTTAACTACAGGTGCCTTGCGCACGACATCCAGCCGGACTTTAAGCGCAAATGGAAATTTCTCTTTCAATGGAACTGGTACTCAGGTTACAGGAGATGCAGTGACATCTGCTTTCAATTTCTCCTCATTTAATAGTCTTGGAACCCTAACCCTTTCAAACAACCTGTCGATTAGCACAGGAGGTATCGTATTCCTCGATTATTTCGGACTTCATGGAAAACTTTACCTTTCAACTTTTAATCTGACTCTTGGGTCTGGCGCTTCGATTTCCGGTGCATCTGCAACCGATTATATTGTGACGAACAGCACAGGTCAGTTGAAGCAAACCGTTGGAGCGAGTACGGTCATTTATCCGGTCGGAAACTCGGCATACAATCCAATGACCCTGAACAATACCGGTGGTACATCGGATGTGTATGGAGTGAATGTAGTCGATGCCGTTACTTCACCGGCTCCGTTTGATGGAACGAAACTAATCAACCGGTACTGGGTTGTATCTGAAGCCGTTGGTGGAGGAAGCAGTCTGGCTGTTTCAGGACAATACAATGGGGGTGAAGAAAATGCAAACTTTGCTGCCGGAACAACCCTTCGAATGGGCTTATATACCACACTGTGGTCTCAGAATGGAGCGTCATCAACCGGAGCAGGTCCTTTCATCGTTTCGAGTTCGACTGACTTTACTTCAATCGGTACTTTCGGAATCGGGAAAGATGATGGGTTCTTAACTGCCGTTACAACGTATACCTGGAATGGTTCTGCCAGTAGTAGCTGGGCTACTCCTGCCAACTGGACTCCTGCTACATCTGTGGCTGGTCCAACTTCTACGGACAACATTGTGATTAACGTACCAGGATCCAATGTTCTTGATATTAATAGTAGCCGGTCGGTTACTGATTTTAGTTTGTCAGGTACTGGAACCTTTATTATGTCGGGGTCAAGTGATTTCACGATTAACGGTAACTTAACTTATTCCAGTTCTGCAACTCCAACATTCAGCTGTGCCAGTACGTTTAATATTTTCAGTACTGGTTCTCAAACGATTCCAGCCTTTAATTATGGTAACTTAAATAGTACAGGTGGTGACCGTGTTCTGGCTTCATCCGGAACCATCGGCATTTGCGGAACATTTACCCAAGGAGCCGGAGCTTATACCACCACAGGAAGTACAGTGAACTACAACGGATCCGGTGCTCAGACCATTGCCAGCGGGACATACAATAATCTGACGATTTCGAATGCCAGAGGTGGAGCTGCACTTTCCCTGGGAACCGGTACCATCAATGTAGCCGGCACCTTTGATCCAAGCCCGGCTTCAGCCTATACCGTTACGGTCGGAACCAACGTGTTCAACTTCTCATCGGCTGGAGCACAGTCGATTCCGGCTTTCTTCTATTATTCAATTACCAACTCAGGAAATGGAAACAGGACCTGGGCCAATTCTGGTGTGATTGATATTAACTTCACCTTCAGTCCAGGTACTGGAACGCATACCATCACAGGAAGTAGTGTTCGATATTCCAATCTTTCGGCAGGAACTGCTACTCTGACAAGCTTCACAACCAATGTGGCTTCCCGTCAGTACAACAACCTTGAAATAGTTGGTGGAGTATCTTCTGCCTGGGTTCTGGGATCCGGCTTCAATCTGGGAGTGGCTGGTAACTTCGTTCTGAGTGGTGCTGGTACATTTACCGTCGCCACTAATGCAACAGCTAATACGATGGTGGTGGATGGAAATCTTACCATCAACGGAACAGGCAATCTGATTGTAGCCAACACTGCAACCGCTGCTTTGGTGAATTCACTGACAGTAGCTGGAAATACAACCATCAGTTCAGGTAGTTTGATTGGTGTCGGATCTTCATCTGGAACCACGGTTCAGGGGAACTTTACCACCAATGGCCTCACCATCAGCGGAACCGGAGCCATGAACCTGGATGCAGCAAGCAATACTGCCAATTCAGCTGTTACGGTAAACGGAAACATGAGTGTGACCAGTTCCACTGCCAATGCAGTGAACTTTGGTTCAGGAACCAATACAGCTGCCAACGTTATCAATCTTAAAAATAATCTAACGAAATCCGGTTCCGGAACATTCGGATGTTCGGGCACATTTAATGCCACTTCCGGATTCATTTTCAATAAAGGAAGTGGAACGCAAACGTTGGATTATTCGGGAGCGGCGATGACTTCGTCCAACTTTACTGTTGCATCCGGCAGCACGCTTCAGCTTCTGAGCAACCTCACATTGGGAAGCAATGCCACCGCCAGTTCTGTAACGGTCGCTGGTGTTCTCGATTGCCAGGGTTTTGTAATCTCGATCGGTAATGCTGCCAATGCTTTTGCATTGCAGGCGACCGGATCACTTCAGACTTCTCATACTTCAGGGGTTTCTTCCGCCATCAGTGGATTTACAAATGCCAATACATCATGGGCTGCCGGTGCGACATTCGTCTTCACTGGTACTTCACAGAACACAGGTATGAACGGATATGCCAACATTTCATCGGCAAGTGCATATACGGTGACCTGGTTGGGTAATACAAGTCTTTCTCTTGATAAATCCCTTACTCTGAATGTGTTCAATTTTACCAACAGTGGTCTGGTGAATCTGGGCAACTTCAATATTTCACTTCCATCTTCGGCTGGTGCCCTTACTGGCTCTGGTTTTGGTGTTTCGAAAATGTTCGTGACAAACGGAACCGGAATTTTAAGTCGTGCAGTCCTTTCAGCTGGAACCGGCCTTCCGTTCACCTGGCCCATCGGTGAGTCAACCGGAACCACCGAATACTCTCCTGTTACGATTGCCTCCATTGCCTCTGCCGGCATCAATGGTTCGATTGGTTTCCGTGTAATTGATGGTGTTCAGCCAAACATGAGCCCTGCCACCAGCTACATCAGTCGCTACTGGCCATGTACTGTGACTGGTTTCAATGCAACCTTTACGCTTGGCAGCTCGACATTTACATATGATGCGGCAAGTGATCTGGTTGTAGGACCAGAGGCATCACTCAAGGGGAATATTTACAATTCAACTGGATCCTTCTGGACAGAACTGGCCACTTCTTCTGCCAGCTCAAATGTGTTGACCATCACATCAGGCCTTGCCGGTTCATTTATGCCGACCTCAGGTGGTCCATATGATATTACTGGACGGATTGATATTCCTACCTACTACCAGTCATTTGGTGCCGGTGGAACCTGGGCAACGGCCGGAACTTGGCAGATTGCTGATAACCTCAGCTTTACCGGAGCAACTGTCGCAGTAACAGCGCCGAACAACCTTAACAACGCCGGTATCTTCATCCGGTCCGGCAGTCCGGTTACGGTTGGAACTGCTGTAACAGCCGATCAGATAACTGTTGATAACGGCGCCATACTTACAGTTGGAACAGGTGGAACATTCACCATTTCAAATGGAACCGGAACCGACATGACAGTTTCTTCCGGTGGTGTTTTCCAGACAACAGCAGCAATAACCGTAACAGTAAATGCATCTGCTGCTATGCAGGTAGACGGCATCTTCCGTGAAATCACAGCCGTTCCAACCATTACTGCAACTGGAACCATCACTATTGGTGCAACCGGAACGTACGAACATAGTGTCAACGCCGGTACTATTCCAACCTGTACCTGGACCGCTGGGAGTACCTGTAATCTGAAAAATATGACGGCAACTCAGCCTTCGGGCCTCATCCAATCCTTTTCGAATTTTACAGTGGACTGCCCTGCTCTTGGTGGAGCCGGACTTCAGTTCAGTGGCAACCTGACTACTGTAAATGGGAATCTTACACTGATTTCAACCGGTGCTGGATTTGTACGGTTTTCGACTGGTGCGGCTTCTTACACATTAAATATTGGAGGAAATCTGGATGTTCAGGGAACAAGTGAACTTGATTTCACAAGTGGTGGTACCAGCGCAGTAACGGCTACAGTGAATGTTACAGGAAATATGACTCAGTCTGGAACCTCAACCATTCATAAATCAGGTGCGCAGAACCTGGCTTTGACCATTAATGGTGATTTTAATCAGTCAGGGGGAACCTTCACTTTTTCTGATGTTGGGTCGTCAACTTCAACAGTAACACTTCGAGGTAATTTTACAGAGAATGGAGCTGTTGTTCGTGGTGCAGGTACTTGCGCTTTCAACTTTCACAAAACAACCGGAACCCAGACCTGGAGTCAGGGTACACCAATCACAACGGCTCAGGCTATCAGCTGGGCGATTGGTAATGGTTCAACAGCGAATCCAACCGTACAAATGTTGACCAACGTAAATCTGGGAACTTCAGGAACTACGGCGTTCACAGTGAATAATGGATCAACACTGGATTTTCAGGATAAGATTCTAACCGCTACCAACGCACCATTCACGATGGGTGCAACATCTACCCTGATGATTGGTTCACAATATGGAATCACAAACGGAGCAATCGGAGGTGGTACTTCCGGTAATCTTCAAACTCAGATTGCCGGAAGAGTAATGGTGGCAACGGCTACCTATATTTATTCTGGTACTGTAAATCAGGCGACAGGGAATATTTTGCCATCGACACTTACAGGCACAGGTAAACTAACCATTGCCAATACCGGAACTTCCGGAAATAACACCGTTACCTTAACCACAACCGGAACCACAACCCCACAATTGAATCTGAATTCTGGTTTGTTCGCTGTTGGTACAGGACAAACCCTGAATATCTCAACCGGTGGAACAGTGAACGTAACCAGCGGTGATTTCGCAACCGGATCTACTGGTGGAATCGTAAACTTCCCAGCTACTGGTACATGGTCTGGTGTCAGCAATCCATACAGCGTGAGTACTGCAGGAGGTGTCAATTTTGGCACAGGCCCTGTCACCATTCAGTCTGGTGGTGTGTTCCTGATCAATGGCGGAGGATTTGTGAATTCAAATGCCCCAGCTTATTCAAGTGGATCATCACTTCAGTATAATACAACCGGTACATACGGTCGTGGTCTTGAATGGAGTGCAACAAGTGGTAAGGGATATCCTCACCATGTTTTGATTTCAAACAATACCACTTTGAATCCTGCCAACACGGGAGCCACAAATGCCAATGTTCCTTTCCGTTGCGGTGGAAATCTGACCATCTCCAGCGGATCCAATATTTACATGGATTTTGGAGGAAACAACATGATTGAAGACCTCCGGATTCTCGGAAACTTTAACCTTCAGGGAAATATCTCCCTGTCACAAACAGCAGGTTCTGACCTCTTTGTAGGTGGAAACTGGACCAACAATGGTAGCGGCTCCAACGCATTTATGACGGGTGTGAACGGACGGCAGGTTGAATTCAATGGTTCCGGATCTCAGGTTATTGGAGGCTCAAATTCTACGGTGCCGGCTTTTGACTATGTGTCGATCAACAATTCGGCAGCCGATGTCACCACAAACATTTCCCTTACCATCAATAACCGTCTTCAAATGAATTCAGGAAAACTGATCATTGGAAACAATAACATTTCCATCGGTTCATCCGGAATTATTGACCTGGGTGGGGTAACCAGTTACATTGTAACCAATGGTACCGGTTCGGTGAGTCAGACAGTGAATGGAGGAAATGATTGGTTTCCTGTTGGGCCAAGCACAACAGCTTTTGGTCCTGTTACGTTGAATCAATCCGGAACGGGTGAAGTAATTGACGTTCGGGTAATCAATGTTGCAGGCCTTGCACTCCCTAGTTACCAGAACGCCGTGAACGATACCACCCAGATGGTAAAAATGGAGTGGGTGATGAACGAAAGCGTTGCCGGTGCAAATAGCATTCGCACAACTTTTGGATGGCAGGGTGCCGGTACTTCTGGTGCATCTAACGTAGAGGGATCTGGTTTTGATCGGACATCCGGCGTGTACCATGGAAATTACAACGGAACCAAATATGTTGTCCGAACTTCAAGTTCAACAACTGGTTCCAATCCATATTTTAACATCTGTACAGTTGCCCAACCGTTCACCGGAACAATGGCTGCCGGTCAGAGATTTGTTTTGGGTAATATCAATGGTATTTTGCCTTGCTTCCAGACTCTGTTAGCCGGAGATTGGAATACAGCATCCAACTGGGTTGATTTAATGGTACCTCCAGCAGGTTCAGCCGTTTGTATTAATCACGCAATGACGTTGGCGGCTACTCCTCCGAATCCTCAGTTTGTAACGGTAAACTCTCCAAATGGAAATATTACAATTGCCGGTGGTGTAACACTGATAATGGAGCCGAGTGGAACTTTCACTAACAACAAGGCAGGATTTAGTATGACAACGGGAGCCGTGGCTTTCCAGGGAGGTACTTCTACCATAAATGGTTCCCAGGCAGCTGCTTTCAGCGATCTCCAACTGGGTGGAAATACAACATTGACAACCATTCCGACAATTAATAACAGTCTGGAAATTCTGCCGGGTGGATTTATTCTTTCCGGTACCGGACCGAATTATGGCGCTTCTTCGACTTTGATTTACAACACCGGAGGAAGTTATAACCGGAGCAACGAATGGAATGCTACATCGGGTGCAGGTTTCCCGGCAAGTGTCCAGGTATCAGGAGGAACTACTTTAGACATTTCAAACGGCAGCAATACCAGCCGGGCCATTTCCGGAAACTTCACAGTTGACAATGGTTCTTCCGCAACCATGAGTTCAATGACCGGAAATCTGACCGTCCCAGGCAACTTCACGTTGAATGGAGCTTTCACGCAGTCATCTGCTTTTGGTGGAGATATCGTTTTGGGAGGAAACTGGAACTCAGGTGCCACTGCCTCATTCACGAGTAACAATCGTGACGTTCGGTTTAACGGAACTTCAGGAACGCAAACCATTGCCAATACCGCAACAGGTCTTGAGTTCGGTTATCTGACCATCGATAATACAGGAACGGGTGTTGATCTTCTTAACACAATTACAGCCAATACATTCCGAGTGAATGCTTCCCGAACATTCAATCTGTCATCTTACAAAGTCATTGTTTCATCGGGTGGTGATGTACTGATCAATGGTACATTCAATGCCAATTCTGGTACTGTGGAATACACCGATGGCGGTACCTTTACCAACAACGGAACATTCATCCGTGGAACCAGCACCATCGACTTCCTGGGAACTTCTCCCGGTTCAGTTGTCGGAACGGTCCAAACCAACTTCCACAACATCCGTCTGGCACCAAGTAGTGGAATCAACTTCGGAGGTGGTGCATTGAGAGGCCGCGTTTCGGGTACCTTCCAGCTTCGTTCCGGCAGTTATGTAATCGGTAATGCACCGATTTATGAAGCAGGTTCGAAACTGATGTATTCTGGAGGCGGTACATTTAACCGGAACTTAGAATGGGATCCTTCTACTGTTCAAAAAGTGGAAGTGACAAACAATACAACCCTGAAGTGTGGCTCAAACGGTACCAGCTTTACGCATACCATGGCTGATAGTTTGATCGTTCAGTCAGGATCTACGTTTGATATGTCATCACCAGACATGACCCTTCCGACTCAGGTAGGTGGAAATGTCTGGCTGAAAGGAACTCTCACTTTGTCTGGTGCAATTGGAGGTGACCTTGAAGTAGGCGGAGATTTCCAGAACGATGGTGGAACCTTTACCTGCAACAGCCGACTGACAACCTTTAATGGTTTATTGAATGGTTCCATTAAAGGAAGTACCAACACCAATTTCTGCTTGCTCACTGTAAACAAAGGAATTGCTAAGTCTTTGACAGCAACCGTTCCTTTCACAGTATCAAACGGAGGTGGAACAATTTTACGTGTTCAGGGTGGTGTTTTCGATCTCAATGGACAATCGATGACTATTGGCGGTGCTTCTCCAACCCTTAGAGTGGATGCTGGATTTGCCAATGGACAAACCCTGCGCACCGGCGGAACCAGTATTACAGCTTTTTCAAACTTCCGTAGTACCGGTGCCAACACCGATACACTTGGAGGAAAAGTGGATTACTCAGGCACTGGTGCAGAAACACTGATTTCCCCAGTAAAAGGATACAATCTTCTATGGATCACCGGTGGGGCAACCAAGAGCATCACGCAAAACACTAGAGTGAACGACAGTCTATTCATAGCACCTTCATCTACTCTCGATTTTGGAGCCGGTGCTCACATTCTTGAGTCCAGAGGTCATGTGGTAAACAATGGAACCACAACCGGTTCCGGTACAGGAACAATTGAACTGAAAGGACTGGCCGCTCAGAACATGAGTGGTTCCGGAACCTATCGCAACCTGGACGTGAACAACACAAACAATGTAAACAGCTCAGGTAAGCCGACTATTTCCGGAAAGCTGAATGTATTTGCGGGTAAAGTATTTACAGGAAGTGACACCATCATCCTGGGTTCTTCTGCCACCATTACTGAAACGTTGGGTGCCGGCGAATACTTTGTTCGTGGAAACCTCAAAACAACCCGCACAGTCGGAACATCCGCTGAGTCATTTGGAGGAATGGGTGTTGATCTGACAGCAGGTTCCAATCTGGGAACTGTCGTGGTAAACCGGCATTCAGGAACCGCCATTACAGGTTCCGCTCCTTGCTGCACAGGTTTCAACAGCATTGCCCGCAACTGGACAATCACTCCTTCGGTTCAGCCTTCTGTTGCAGACAGGACTCTGACCCTTGCCTGGTATTCAGACGATGACAACGCAATGGATATGACAGGTCTGCAATTGTGGAAGCGTTCAACCGTTTCAGATCCATGGATGATGTTGGATGCTCCTCAGGATGTATCCGGATCAAATCCAAGAACTGCTACATGGTCCAGCGTGAGTAGCTTCTCTCAATTCACTGGTGCCGATCTGAACAACCCATTGCCATTGAGCCTAATGAAGTTCAGTGGACGTAATCTAAATGGAACAGGTCTTCTCAATTGGACCATGGCTGATCAGAAAGATCTGAAAGGATTCCAGGTAGAGAAATCCATCGATGGAAAGAACTTCTCAGACATTGGATTTGTGGCTCCGTCCGTTGACAAAGCTTCAGAAGTAAACTACGCATTTACTGACAGGAACCTTTCTCAGGACAGCTACTACCGTATCCGTTTGACCCATCAAGATGGCACTTCCACTGTTTCACAAGTGGTGATCATCCGGATTGAGATGCTGGGCAACGCCGATGTGCAGTTGTATCCAAACCCATCTGCCACTGGTGCACAGATTTCCATCGACGGTAACCTGAGTGGAATGGATGTAGATGTTCGCATCATCGGAACCGACGGTCGTGAAAACGGAACGTTGAGCGGAGAACTGGAAACAGTCAATACGCAGTTCAGTAATATTGTGAAGTCACTTCCGGCTGGTGTTTATCATATTAAAGTGGTTACTGAAGAAGCGACCAGGACGGTCCGACTCATCAAGCAGTAATCTGCATCAAACGAATAAACCGTAGCCCCGCCAACCAGCGGGGCTTCGGTTTTTACTGAGTTTTTAACCCAGATAATGGATTAGAACTTCGTTATGAGAGCCTAACATGCAATAAATCAGCGCCTTTTATTCGAAATTCGTAGCAGCGCTACGGATACAGAAGAAAAGGCGGCGAAGCCTCTGATTTGAAGCAGGTTAGGCTCGGAATAGATTTTCTAATGCGTTTTCTGGGTTTAACCCAAATTCCGCAATAGAAAAAGCTTTTGGTTCAACGATGATTGATGTTGTTAAAGCT
>CAMCXM010000024.1 GCA_945883425.1 Spirosoma fluviale | reverse complement strand
TCCAATTAAGCTTCCGTTGTTTCGTCAAACAAAACGGGCTACAATTACTTCAAAAGCAATTATGTCGTATTTTTGAATCCGACAGTTCAGTCCTGCCGATTAGCACCAGAAAGAACGAATTATGAATCCGATTAGTACTGTGATCACGTGGTGGCTCAAACGAAGAATGAGCGAAATCGACCACATCCGGAACAATCCGGTTGAGACACAGGCTTTGCTTTGGCAAAAACTAATGGATACAGCCAGAGACACCGAATGGGGCAGGCAGTACCAATATCATAAAATTACATCGATCCGTGAATTTCAGGAACAGGTTCCTACATCCAGTTATGAGGAGTTGTTCCCCTGGATTGAAAAAGCAATGAAAGGGGGTGAAAATCTGTTATGGCCAGGCCTTACCACCTCATTTTCAAAATCTTCCGGCACAACAAACGACAAACATAAATACATTCCGGTCACCCAGGATTCGCTGGAAGAATGCCACTATAAAGGAGGAAAAGACCTCATTTCACTCTACCTCAACAACCGTGAAAACTCAGAAGTTCTGAACGGGAAAAACCTGGCGATGGGAGGCTGCCTTCAGCCGAATCCCCTTGATAGTAGCGCCATATGCGGTGATATTTCAGCCGTGATTATGCATAATCTTCCTGCCTGGGCGCAGTGGATGCGCACACCCTCACTCGAAATTGCCCTGATGGACAAATGGGAGGAAAAAATCGAGAGGATGGTGGCCACTACGTTGGAAGAAAATGTGACATCCATTTCCGGTGTACCCACCTGGATGATGATTTTGATGAACCGGATTCTGGAAAAAACCGGAGCGTCTTCCATTTCAGAAATCTGGCCCAACCTCGAAGTTTTTCTTCATGGTGCTGTGTCATTTACACCCTACCGGGAAGTTTTCAAAAAACTGATTCCCAACCCGGCCATGACGTATCTGGAAACGTACAATGCTTCGGAGGGATTTTTTGGGATTCAGGACGATTTGAGTCTGGAGGGCCAGATGCTGCTGATGCTGGACTACGGTATTTTTTATGAATTCGTACCCATGGAACAGGCACATGACCCTTTTCCTACAGCTCTTTTGCTGGACCAGGTGGAGATCGGAAAGAATTATGCAGTGGTGATCAGCACCAATGGCGGCCTGTGGCGTTACCGGATTGGCGATACCATCCGATTTACTTCGCTGTCTCCTTTCCGTATTCAGGTGAGCGGACGAACCAAACATTTCATCAATGCCTTTGGCGAAGAAGTCATGATCGACAATGCCGAACTGGCCCTGGCCAGAGCCTGCGAAAAAAGCGGAGCAGTGGTGGTCGATTTTACGGTGGCACCGGAATACATGCAGGCCGGAAAACAAGGACGGCACGAATGGCTCATTGAGTTCTCCAAACTGCCGGAATCGGAAGATGTTTTTGTTGAAACACTTGATTCTGAATTACGGAAAATCAATGGCGATTACGACGCCAAACGTTATAAGGACATGGCCTTGCTTCTTCCAAGAATACGAGTTGCACCGGTTCAACATTTTTATAACTGGCTGAAATCGAAAGGAAAACTCGGAGGACAAAACAAAGTTCCCCGTCTTTCCAATTCCAGAGAATACATCGAGCCAATGCTGGCGATGATTCGGTCAGAACGCTGATTACAGCTTTCGTAGATACCGCTCCATTTCCTGCTGCATATCAAACGCTGCCTTGCTGGCTGCCATGGCATAGTTGCTTCCGGATGATGCATACAGAATTGAACGCGAAGCATTCACCAGCAATCCAACCGATCCATTCATTCCCTTTTCCGAAATTTCCTTCAGATCTCCTCCTTGCGCTCCCACACCCGGAACCAGCAAAAAAGAATCCGGACATAAAGCACGCACCGACTCAAGTTCGGTTGCCCGGGTTGCTCCTACCACAAACATCAGGCTTCCTTTCCGTTCCCATGACTGGCTACGAACCAGCACTTCTTCATACAGTTTCCGTCCGTTGGCAAGTGGTTGCATCTCAAAATCAGCGTGTCCCGGATTGGAAGTTAATGCCAGTAATATGGCAGTTTTATCAGGATAGTCGAGGAAAGGCTCGATCGAATCAAAGCCCATATAAGGCGAAAGTGTAATCGCATCGGCTCCCATGTTTTCAAAAAAGGCTCGTGCATACTGACGGGACGTATTGCCAATATCTGCCCTCTTGGCGTCGGCAATGGCAAATACATTCCGGGATTCCAGATGAGAGAAAAGAATTTCCATCACCTTCCAGCCTTCGGCACCCAAACTTTCGAAAAAAGCCGTATTCAGTTTATATGAAACCGTGAATGGCAATGTTTTCTCAATAATTTGAAGGCAGAATTCAAGAACACCCTGAGCGGATTTCGAAATTCCATCCGGAAGCTTGTCCAGATCCGGGTCTAAGCCCACACACAAATACGAATTTTTCTGGCGGATCTGCGAAGGTAGCAGCGATGCTTTCATTTGATTAAACTGTTTCTGAACCGTATTGAGGTTCAAAAGAAATCTATTCTGAAAAGAATCCTTTCAAAAAGAACAAAAGATCCGGGATTTTTAAAAACCTTTGAACCCGAAAGCACCATGCAGGAACTTTTTGATCTTCCGGAAGAATACGACCAAATGCTCCAGAAAGGCATTTCGGCAACAGGAAACGATAAGAATTTCTTTATTCAAGGTCGGTTGAACCATGTAGCAAAACACAGTCCGGATCTCAGTTTGGTTCGTACAATTCTGGATTATGGCTGTGGAACCGGGCAAAGTTCATTCGATCTGGCCAGCCGTTTCCCTCAGTGCCAGATTCTCGGTTCCGATCTTTCTGAAAAAGCGATCATATACGCTCAGAAACAATTTCAAAGGCCCAATCTCTCGTTTGTATCTCTCCATGAAATCCCGGAAACTACCTTTGACCTTATCTACCTCAACGGAGTGATTCACCATGTTCCGGTAAAGGAAAGACCCGACGTGATGCGGCATCTATTCCGGCTGGCGCATGAGGGAACCCGCATCTGGATTTTTGAAAACAACCCGCTCAACCCGGGAACCCAATGGGCGATGTACACCAATCCGTTTGATAAAGGTGTGGTAAAAATAACGCACTATCAGCTGGAAAAGCTCATGATATCAGCTGGTTATCATGTTCAACAAACCGATTTCCTGTTTTACTTTCCACAATGGCTTTCCTGGTTCCGTCCGTTGGAAAAGTGGCTGAAGAAAATTCCTTTGGGTGGCCAGTATGGAGTTTTTGCCCGCAAGCCCTGACGGAGGTGGCTTTTTTTCTTTTGATTTGCGGTCATGATTACCATCATCAGTCCGGTTTTTAATGCGGCTACTTTCATCCGCACCTGCATTCAGAGTGTGGCAGAACAGCATTTCGAAGGACTCGAGCATCTGATTATGGACGGTGGCTCAACAGACGGTACGCCGGAAATTATTCAGGAAATAGCAGCTCAGTTTCCGCACATCCGATGGGTTTCTGAAAAAGACAAAGGCCAGAGCGATGCGATGAACAAGGGCATTGAAATGGCCCGAAATCCGGTGATTTCGTTTCTGAATGCCGATGACCGTTATGAACCGGGGGCCATTTCAAAAGCGCATTCGTTTTTCAAGACAGCACCAGCCAATTCATTCTATGTGGGTAATTGCCGTGTTCTCCGGGAAGACGGCTCGGAATACATGATCAACAAACCCTATCCGTTTGACCAGGTTTCCTTCATGCTGGATTACAATTTTCCATTTAATCCATCGGCCTACTTTTATCACAAAAGCCTGCACAATAAGGTTGGCATGTATGAAATGGACGATCACCTGACGATGGACATTGACTTCCTGCTGCGACTTCCAGGCAAAGCGAACATTGTGTATGTGGATTCTGTTCTGGGCAATTATGTGATGGTGGCCAACAGCAAAACAATGAAAGAGATTTCAGCCGGAAGAAACGTGGAGAATCTCCATCAGGTTTTCAACCGGTACCTGCCCAATTTGTCTGCTGGTCAGAAAATTAAGCTGAGCATTCTGAAAAAGCTGGGAAAGAACCGGGGCTGGATTATGTATTATGTAGATCACCCGGAAAAACTTCTACAGAAAATAATGGGGAAGAAATGAATCGGATAGGAAATCACAAATCCGGCAGACGTTCTGAATTCGGGCTACCAAAAGTGATTCGACATTAAAAACCTGATTCTCAAAACTTCCGGCATTTCCAACAATAAAAATAATTTTTGCTACCAAAGGAAGGCCTATTTTTGGGTCCTTCAGAATTGTAAATTTATATGCTTGACTTTGAAAAGCCGATCATCGAACTAGACCAGAAACTTGCTGATATGAAGCAGTTTGCTGTTGAAAACAATGTCGATGTCACAGAAGCGGTGAAATCGCTTGAGGAGAAAATTTCGAAATTGAAAAAGACAACCTATCACAATCTTACTCGTTGGCAGAGGGTTCAAATGAGCCGTCATCCAGACAGACCCTACACGTTGGATTACATCGAAACCATCTGCGATAAATTTGTAGAACTTCACGGTGACCGTGGATTTGGTGACGATAAAGCCATGGTGGGTGGATTTGGTGAAATTGGCAATCAATCGATCATGTTCATCGGTCAGCAAAAAGGCCGGAACACGAAACAACGTCAATACAGAAATTTTGGCATGGCCAATCCGGAAGGTTACCGGAAGGCACTCAGGCTCATGAAACTGGCTGAAAAATTCAACAAGCCAATTGTTACGCTGATCGATACACCAGGTGCATTTCCGGGAGTAGAAGCTGAGGAGCGAGGTCAGGGCGAAGCCATTGCCCGAAACCTGAAGGAAATGTTTTCGCTTAAAGTACCGGTTATCTGCATTGTCATCGGAGAAGGAGCTTCCGGAGGAGCGCTGGGAATTGCCATTGGTGATAAAGTATTTATGCTTGAAAACACATGGTATTCTGTGATCTCACCCGAATCATGCTCATCTATTCTGTGGAGAAGCTGGGATTACAAAGAACAAGCCGCTGAAGCCCTCAAACTGACGGCCAAAGACATGCAGAAATTCGGGTTGGTAGACGATATCATCAAAGAACCGCTTGGAGGTGCCCATACCGATCCGGTTACGACAGCGAAAAAAATCAAGAAAACGATTCTGGATACATTGGAAGAACTTCAGAAAATGGATCCGGCGGAGCGAATCATTAAGAGAATTGAGAAATTCTCCGGAATGGGCGTTGTCGTTGAAAAGTAGATTGATTCCAGGATAAACTCATCTTAAGAACGCACCATCAATGGCCAATCAAGCAGCAGACTTTCAGCGAAGTTTCGACCTGAAGCAGATTGAATTTCAAGCTGTTCTTGATCTGACCATTGCCATCAATAAAAACAAACCGGAATCGGGTCTATACCTTATTCTGGAAGAATACCTTCTGGAAAAACTGGGGATCGGTCATTTTTCACTGTATTTCTGTGAAGAAAACAACTGGCGGAATTCCTTCAGTTACGGCAAAGTAATTTCAGGTTGGCGAGGGATTTCATCTCTTGAACACCAGGTACAGGTTTCTTTACTGGCCGATTCCCTTCCGGATCTGGCTCGGCTCAATTCACATGTGGACCACGTTATTCCGTTTCATTTTGACGGATCACTTGGTGGTATTATACTTTGTGCACGACCCGCACTATTTCCCTATCCTTATGATACAGAAGCAATAGCTCTGCTTCAAACGATGGTGAGTCTTACGGTGATGGCAATGGAAAACCAGAAACTGCTCGCCTACCGACTCCGTCAGGAAGCATTGCGGAAAGAAGTTGAAATTGCCCGGCAGGTTCAGCAAATGTTGTTTCCCAAAAACCTGCCGGATACCAATGAACTTCGGTTGTACACCACCTACCTGCCACATATGGACGTGAGTGGGGATTATTACGATTACATTCCTCTTGAAGATGACCAATTCGCCATCTGTGTAGCGGATGTTTCAGGAAAAGGCATGTCGGCCGCTCTTCTGATGTCAAATTTCCAGGCTTGTCTCCGAACATTGATGATGGAAAAAAAGGGACTGGGCGATGCCGTTTCCATGATCAACACCTTGATTTGCCAGAATAGTAACCAGGAAAGATTCATCACTGCCTTCATTGCAGTTGTGGATCCGAAAGGGCGTAAACTAAACTATGTGAATGCGGGGCATAATCCTCCCTGCCTTGTTTATCAGGACGGACGTGTAGAACAACTGTGTCTTGGTTCCACTATTCTGGGCATCTTTCCAAAGCTCCCTCATTTGGTGATCGGAGAAATCATACTGGAAGATGAGGTTCTTCTGGCTGCCTACACCGATGGCCTTTCTGAAATTGAAAATGAGAAGGGAGAAGAATTCGGCGCAGACAGCATTGAGAGTTATTTATCAGAAAACCGATTCGAAAAAATGCCGATTTTACACCAGCGATTACTGCACCGGCTGGATAATTTTGCAGGAAAACACGGTTTCAACGACGACATCACCTTACTGACAGCCCGAATAAAACCCTGACCAACAGGAATCATGCGGAAGATCATCTGATTTCCTGATGAATCTCCCCGTCTTTATTTTCTCAGGGCTTTGGAATATCCCTTGTTTCGCATTCCTTTGCAACTGTTTATACTGATTCTAAATAAGCAACTTGATACCGCTTATTACACTAAAACAAGAACATAAGGCACATTTTGTGACCTGTAACCTACCCGACCTCAACTCGAAGCTCGCTGATTTTGGTATGATTCCAGGTTCCGTCTGGCGGTTGATTCGCAAAATTCCATTTTCCGGCCCGTTGGTTTTAAGCAATGGCAACACCCGGATTTCCGTCCGAATGGAAGACGCATCCAGCATTTTCATGGATCCTGCATGAACCAGGTCCGCCGGCAGTTAACACTTGTTGGCAATCCCAATATCGGGAAGTCGTCCCTCTTCAATCAATTAACCGGTCTGCAGCAGAAAATAGGAAACTTCGCTGGTGTCACGATTGAAAAGAAAACCGGCCGGTTCGAATCCGACCATATTTCGTATGAAATAACTGATTTGCCTGGCTCCTATTCCCTTGTGCCAAAATCACCGGATGAAACCGTCGTGTTCAATGAAATCATCCGCGGCCTGGAAACTGACCAGACATTTGTAGTGGTGGTCGATGCTTCCAATCTTTCGAGAAATCTGTTGTTCTTTTCACAACTGGCCGATCTGAAAAAACCTTGTCTGGTAGCACTGACGATGACGGACGTGGCTGAAAAAAGAGGAATCAGTCTGGACATCAAAGCGTTGGAAAACGAATTGGGTTGTCCAGTAGTGCCTGTAAACGGACGGACTGGTGAGGGTGTGAAGGAATTAAAAGCAAAACTCCCTGAAGCCAGTGTGCCTTTGTTCCGCATTTTCAAACCCGAACTGGCAGCTGGTTTTTCATCCTGGGGTACTGAACAAGCAGATCAGTACATCAACTGGCTGAATTGGGTTTCTGGCGGTGCTAATCAAGAAAAGTCGACAGTTTCAGCTTCAGACACTGATCCGAAGCTGGCCCTGGCGAAAGAAACCGTGTTCCGTTATCAAATGATCAAAAAAATAACGGAAAAGGTAGAACGGAATTCGGGAGGAAAAGAAGACTCCGGATTCAAATTCGACCGCATCGCGTTACACCCAATTTTTGGATATGTGCTGATGCTTGTGGTTTTGCTCATCGTCTTTGAAGGCATATTCGAGCTGGCCAGCTATCCCATGGAATGGATCGAAAACATGGTCGGGTCAATTGGTTCATTTCTTGAACAAATTCTGCCTGAGGGAATACTGAAACGATTTCTTCTGGAAGGCATTCTGGCCGGTATCCAGGGAATTGTCATTTTCATTCCACAGATCGCCATTCTTTTCGGATTGATCGGACTTCTGGAACAATCGGGCTACATGGCCAGAGTTATGATTTTGCTTGACAGGCTGATGGGTAAAATTGGATTAAGCGGTAAAGCCATCGTCCCGCTCATTTCTGGAGTTGCCTGTGCGGTCCCGGCCATTCTGTCAACCCGTAGCATGACAAGCCAGAGAGAGCGCCTCATCGCCATCTTTGTAACTCCGCTGATGAGCTGCTCTGCCCGATTACCCGTCTTTACGTTGCTCATCGCTTTGTTGATTCCGGCACGGGTCTTCTGGGGGCCAGTTCCATTGCAGGGTCTTGTATTATTTTGCCTTTACCTTATTGGATTGTTAGGCGCAGTTATTACGGCATTTATCCTTCACCATTTTCTGCCGGGAAAACAAAACGGTTCCTTTCTTTTGGAAATTCCACCCTACCAACTTCCGAACTGGAAACACCTGGGCATTTCGGTTTATCAGAAATCCATGGCATTTGTGCTCGAAGCCGGTAAGATTATTCTGGCGATTTCTGTAATTCTCTGGTATCTGGCCGGATTCGGACCTGGTGATTCCATCGAAAAGGCAGCAGTACATGCTGAAGTGGAAGCCGCATCCATGAACCTCACTGATACCGAAAAAGACCATCTGGTGGCCTCCCGGCAATTGGAAGCCAGTTACGCCGGAATCGCAGGACGATGGATTGAACCTGCCATTCAGCCTATGGGTTTTGACTGGAAAATTGGAGTAGCTCTCATCAGTTCATTTGCGGCAAGAGAAGTCTTTGTCGGAACTATGTCCATCCTTTATGCTTCCGGGTCAGATGGCGAACCCGGGTTACTTCGATCCAAAATGGAAGCTGCCCGCAATCCTTCCACCGGTTTGCCGGTTTTCACTCCTGCAGTGATCACATCTCTACTTGTATTTTACATTTTTGCCATGCAATGCATGAGCACCCTCGCCGTTTCGTACAGAGAAACCGGAAGCTGGAAATGGCCATTTCTGCAACTTATTTATATGACAGGGCTGTCATTTGGACTAAGCACCTGGGTGTTTCACCTATTGTCCTGATTTTCATTATTTACGGAGGACAATCGGTTTCTCCGGTTTAATTGCGACCTTTGTGCGCTTTTTGACAGGGAGGAGACCCGGAAAGCCTTACAAATGAACAATATAGTCGCCATCGTAGGTCGGCCCAATGTGGGCAAATCGACCTTTTTCAACCGACTCGTCGGTGCCCGCAAAGCCATTATGGACAATGAAGCGGGGGTAACCCGTGACCGCCATTACGGTTTTTCTGAATGGAACGGGAAGTTTTTCACCATCATCGATACCGGTGGGTATGTCGTTGGTTCCGAAGATGTTTTTGAACAGGCCATCCGAGATCAGGTGGAGATGGCGTTGGAAGAATGCGACGTCATCATTTTCATGGTGGATGTCAACGATGGAGTTACGGGTTACGACCAGGATTTCGCCAACATTCTCCGAAGGAGCAATAAGCCAGTTTATGTTGCGGTGAACAAAGCCGATACACACGACAAAGGACACCTGGCCGGAGAATTTTACGGACTGGGAATCGGGGAGATTTTCCCACTTTCTTCGCAGACCGGAAACGGAACGGGTGAATTGCTGGATGCCGTAGTGGGTCACTTTGAAGATCCAGGGCTGGAAGATCCTTACGAAGGAATTCCAAGGATTTCTGTTCTGGGAAGACCCAACGTTGGTAAATCAAGTTTCATCAATCTGCTGTTAGGCGAAAACCGGAACATTGTGACGGATGTGGCCGGAACAACCCGTGATTCGATCGACACACATTATAAAGCATTTGGAAAAGAATTTATTCTGACCGACACAGCCGGTATCCGCCGGAAGACAAAGCTGAAAGACCACCAGATCGAATTTTACTCGGTCTTACGTTCGTTGCAGTCGCTGGAGAATTCCGACGTCTGTATCGTGATGCTGGATGCCACCAGAGGAATCGAGGCACAGGATGTTTCGATTATTTCACTGGCTGAAAAGAAACGGAAGGGTATCGTGATTCTGGTGAACAAATGGGATGCGGTAGAAGGCAAGGATTCGAACTCTGCCCGGAAATTTGAAAATGAAATCCGGGAACGACTGGCCCCGATTGACTACACACCCATCTTGTTTGTGTCGGTGTATGAAAAGCAACGAATTTTCCAGGCGATCGAGAAAGCGATCCAGGTTTTTGAAAACCGGACCACAAAACTGGCCACTTCACAACTAAATGATAAAATATTACCTGAGATCGAAAAGTATCCGCCACCGAGCAGCAAGGGGAAGGTGATCCGGATTAAGTTTATCACCCAATTACCCACTTACACGCCTTCATTCGCATTTTTCTGCAACCTGCCGCAGTATATCAAAGAACCCTATCAGCGGTTTCTGGAGAATCGTTTACGGGAGAATTTCAACCTTGAAGGTGTACCGATTAATATATTTTTCAGAAAAAAGTGATGGTTTTTTTGTGAATTTGGAAACGAGGCATACTTTTGCATCCAAAATTTTTAAAGAATCAATAAAAACACAAAAATGAAAAAGTTATTCGCGTTGTTAATGGTTGCTGGTACTCTTGCTATGTATTCTTGCGGTGGAAAGCACGAAGAATCTACAGCTACTGATTCAACAGCTGCTGAAAGCACTACAATGGATGCTGCTACTGTAGATTCAGCTGCTACTCCAGTTGCTGATTCAGCTGCTACTGCTCCTGCTGCTGATTCTGCTGCTGCTCCAGCTGGTCACTAGTCAATTCTGAATTCACTATAATCAAAGCCATACCTTGTGTATGGCTTTTTTTATTTTCTACAGATTGAAATACGGAGATCCAAAAATGTGACCGCCGGGTGAGTAAAAACCATGATTGAAAAGTAGTCTTCAGAATTCCTCCCTAAAATTGAGAAAGTCCAACATTTCAAGCACTAAAAAAATAACCAGCCTGATCTTTGGGCATAAAAAAAGAGACCCTTTCAGATCTCTTACCATTTTTTCTCCTTTGCAATTAAATCACAGGAGCAGAACTCTTTCCGTTTGAGCTTCCGCCATATCCCCTCATAATTCCACGATCAGAGCTGCGGATGAAGTTGATGATCTCATCCCGTTCTTTTGACGGTGTGAATTCAAGCTCAATCATATCACAGGCTTTGGTATAGTTGTTTCCTTCCAGATAAATAATCCGGAACAGATCCTGAATTTCTTCGATTTTCTCATTACTGAAATTCCGCCGGCGTAAACCAACCGAATTCACACCCACATAGGAAAGTGGCTCTCGTCCGGCTTTCACATAGGGAGGAACATCTTTCCGTACCAGAGAACCACCAGAAACCATGGCATGTGCTCCGATTTTAACGAACTGGTGAACCGCTGAGGTTCCGCCTATAACAACAAAGTCTTCGATCACCACGTGTCCCGCCAGCTGTACAGCGTTTGCAATGATGCAACCATCACCGATCAGGCAATCGTGTGCCACGTGAACGTAGGCCATGATGAGACAGTTTTTGCCAATTTCAGTTTTGAACCTGTCGATGGTTCCACGGCTGATGGTGACAAATTCCCGGATTACGGTGTTGTCTCCAATTACTACTGTTGTTTTTTCGCCTGCAAATTTCAGATCCTGTGGGATGGATGAAACAACCGCCCCTGGAAAAATCTGAACGCCTTTGCCGAGACGGGCCCCGTCCATAAGTACGGCGTTAGGCCCGATCCAGCAGTCATCGCCAATTTCTACATCGCCATAAATGGTGGCAAAAGGCTCGATCCGAACATTATTGCCAATCCTGGCATCCGGGTGAATATTCGCTAATGGTTGGTTCATCACTTAGTCTCCTTCCTCACTATATACGCTGACATCACAGCTTCGCATACAATATTGCCTGCAACATAAGCCCGTCCGTGCATTTTTGCAATACCTCGCTTTATTGGTGCCAAAAGTTCACAGCTAAAAACCACCGTGTCGCCTGGCAGAACCATCTTTTTGAAACGGCAATTTTCGATACTCAGAAAGTATGTCCAGTGATTTTCCGGATCAGGAACCGTGCTTAGAACCAGAATACCCCCTGTTTGCGCCATCGCTTCAATCTGCAACACGCCAGGCATAACCGGATTTCCTGGAAAATGTCCCTGGAAAAAAGGTTCATTAATCGTTACATTTTTTATTCCGGCAACCGACGTTTCATCAAGATGGAAAATTTTATCGATCAGGCAGAATGGATAACGGTGAGGAAGCATCTTGTAAATCTGATTCACATCCAACAAAGGTTGGACGGAAGGATCGTACATTGGAATTCCTTTGGGAAGGGCCTTTTTCTCCTGCTCCTTCATTACCTTTTTCAGCTTCTTGGCAAAGGCCACATTGGCTGCATGACCTGGCCTTGCCGCCAGAATCTGTCCTTTAATTGGACGGCCTGCCAAAGCAAGATCGCCTACAAGGTCCAGAAGTTTATGACGGGCAGGTTCATTCTTATACCGAAGCTCCACATTATTGAGAATTCCCTCGTTCTTCACTTCAACCGTTTCTTTGTTGAAAAGCTTAGCGAGGTATTGCAGTTCGCTGTCTTCTACCACACGGTCAACCACCACGATGGCGTTGTTCAGATCTCCACCCTGAATGAGCCCTTGTTTGTAGAGCATTTCCAGCTCATGGAGAAAACAAAACGTGCGGCAGGAAGCAATCTCTTTTCCAAAGTCACGGATATCCGTTAGAGAAGCATGCTGACTTCCCAGCACGGGTGAGTTGTAGTCCACCATAACGGTTAGGCGGTAGTCGTCCAATGGCAAAGCAGCGATTTCGACATTTCGGGATTCATCTTTGTAACTGATGGCCTCCGTAACATCGAAAAAGTTCCGCATAGCATTCTGCTCCTCAAAACCTGCCTTTTCAATGGCAAGCACAAATGGCATCGAACTTCCATCCATGATCGGAGGCTCCGGGCCATTCAGTTGAATGAGGACGTTATCTACCTCCGTTCCCACCAGAGCAGCCATTGTGTGCTCCACCGTATTCACCCTGGCGCCATTGTGTTCGATGGTGGTGCCACGGCTGAGATCGACAACGTAATCGACATCGGCATCAACGATCGGTTGCCCTGGTAAATCAACTCTCTGGAACTTAATTCCATGGTTGATGTCGGCCGGCACAAACGTCATTGTAGCATCTTTTCCGGTGTGCAGACCTACACCCTCGAGTGTAAATCGCTCTTTAATCGTATGCTGTTTGGTGTTCATAATATTGCTGATTCCGGCGTGCTTTTGCCCGGATTTGAACTTTCATTTTTCACTTTTTCGCCAAATGCCCTTTCAAGATCCTGAACCTTCCTTAGAAGTTCCGGAAGTTGTTTAAAGACAATTATGGATTTCATTTGATTGCCATATTCAATGGCAGGACTTCCGAACAGAATCGTACCTTCCTTTTTCACTTCTTTGCTCACTCCAGATTGAGCTCCAACAGATGTACGGTTGGCCATTTTGATGTGACCTACAACACCTACCTGTCCACCAATAACGCAGTTTTCTCCGATTTTGGTTGAACCCGAAACACCCGCTTGAGAAGCGATTACCGTGTTGGCACCGACTTCCACATTATGCGCTATCTGGATCAGATTGTCAAGTTTTACACCCTTCCGGATAATGGTCGATCCCATTGTAGCCCGGTCGATGGTGGTATTGGCACCGATGTCCACATGATCTTCGATGATGACATTCCCTAATTGAGGAATGTTTTTATATGTTCCATCGGCCTGTGGTGCAAAACCAAAACCATCACTTCCGATCACGGTACCGGCGGCAATGTTGCAATGGCTTCCGATCTGGCAGCCCTTAAGTACTTTTACTCCGGGATGAAGGACGGTATGGTCTCCTATGGTAACGTTGTCGCCAATAAATACCTGCGGGTAAATTTTGACGTTTTTTCCAATGGTGCAGTTTTGCCCGATGTACGAAAACGCACCGCGGTAAATGCCTTCACCTGTCGAGCTTCCAGCTCCAATAAATGACGGTTCTTCCACACCAAGTTTAACTGGAGTGGTCAAACGACTGTATTCTTCCAGAAGTGAGGTAAATCCGGTATATGGATCTTCTACACGAATGAGTGTAGCTGAGATTGGTTGTTTTGCTTCAAAGGATTTTGACACCAGCACAACTGAAGACTGTGTGGTGTAAATAAATGGTTCATACTTAGGATTTGCCAGAAAAGATATACAGCCGGGATTACCCTCCTCTATCTTGGCAACATTATTGATCTTCAACTGTGAATCGCCTTGTAGCTCGCCTTGAAGTAGGGCGGCTATTTGCCCGGCAGAAAACTCCATTCTTTATTTTCCCGCAAAAGTTTGCAAAGATATGGTTTTGGGTTGGCAGACAATATATTTTTTCACAACGGTTGTCATACCATTTATGTTCGGCAAATCAGTGGTTTGAGAAAGATCCAGAATCTCTCCATTTCGGTACTTTACGTTGATCCGGTTTCCTCCTGAAATATAGGCTGAATTGGAAACTTCCTTTTCAAACACAAGATAGGTGACATCTTCAGCTGAAATACCCAGATCGATTTCATAGGCTTTTCGCAGTTCTTCCAATGACTGGGCATCGACAGACTCTGCTGAAATACGAACCTTCAGCAACCTTCTGTCCATCAATCCCCTCGCCAGAAATGACAACACAAAATCAGGATGACTCACCCAGTTTTTTATGCAATACCAAATATCATAATCATCCAGCATGGAAAATGCATTCAGATGAGAGGGATCGGAAAGAAAATCGGGCAAACCGAAGCTCCTTTCAAAAAAGGGAACAAGTGCCGGGGGCATGGTCAGACGCACACCTCCATCCATCAGAAACCGGGCTCTTCGCATCAACTGAATCACCATCTCTTCGGCACTCACTGTTGTTTTATGAAGATACACCTGCCAGTACATAAGGCGCCGGGAACTCAGAAAGTTTTCTACCGAATAAATCGCTTTCTCTTCCACCACAAGTTCGTCACCAGAAATGTCGATCATTTTCAGAATCCGTTCTGCCGAAATGGATCCTTCTGCCACACCGGTAAAAAAGCAATCCCGCCGGAGATAATCCATCCGGTCGATGTCGAGCTGACCTGATACCAACTGATTAAAAAACGGACGGTGGTACTCTCCTTTAAAAATGGCAATGGCCAGATTCAGCCGGTGCCCAAACAGAAAATTCAATCTTTCCATGAAGGCCAAAGACAGCATTTCATGAGGCACACCCTGTAAAATACTGCTTTCCAAAGCGTGAGAGAAAGGACCGTGTCCAACATCATGCAACAAAACTGCCAGCCGGGCACCTTCTTCTTCTTCCTTCGAAATAGAATGACCTTTTTCCCGCAACGTTTCGATGGCCAGGCCCATCAGATGCATGGCACCAATGGCGTGGTGGAAACGGGTATGATGCGCACCGGGATATACCAGATCGGTCAACCCCAGTTGCTTTATTCTTCGTAACCTTTGAAAATAAGGATGATCCACCACATCCTGAATGAGTCCCGGTGGAATGGTGATAAAACCGTGGACCGGGTCGTTGATGATTTTGCCTGCTTTGGCCATAAGCTGCGAAGGTAGGAAATGAATCCTATTTCATCCGAACCAACCTTCTGAGAAGGACAGAATCGCTCTTCATTATTTTTCACGGACGGATTTCATTTGATTTGCATTTCTCTTTGCCATTTCCTGCAAAAGGGTCTTTGATTGAAATTACTTCGGATTACGGCAGCTTTTGTTCTCGTGGCAGGTGCCTCCACTATTCTGTACCTGGCCTGGCATCACCGTCAGATCTATTCTGAAAATTGTTCAGGCGGCGACCACTTTAACATCGCCGGAATTGGAAAAATAAGATCTAAGGAATTGAATGAAAGCTCGGGACTTTCGCATTGGAAAGAAGATCTGTTTTTCACTCACAACGACGATACTGATTCCTGCCTGTACCTAATCAATGCCAAAGGAAAACTGATCCGGAAATGGTTCGTTCCATTTAAAAACAGAGATTGGGAGGACGTATGTCAGGATGATAAGGGCAGAGTTTTCATTGGTGATTTCGGCAATAATTTCAATGCTTCGAAAAACCTCCGGATATATATTTTCGATCCGGTGAAAAACAAAACGGAAGGTATGATTCGTTTCCGGTATGCTGATCAGGTGGCATTCCCTCCTGTTAAGCCGGGATCGATGAATTTTGATTGTGAAGCCATGGTCTATCAGAAAGATAGTCTCTATTTATTCACAAAAAACAAAAAGGAGAGAAGCACAAATGTCTATACCATTCCAGCTAAACCGGGCGATTTTACAGTTGTGAAAAAGCAGGAGATTCCGCTGCTTGGAATGGTTACGGCCGCATCGCTCCGACCAGATGGAAAGGAATTAGCGCTGCTCACGTATGGCAAACTTTATTTTTTTACACTGAATAATGGACTTCAATCCATCCCAAATCCCGATTTTTGTTTTGCCTGGTCAAAATTCAGGCAAAGTGAATCGCTCAGTTATTGGGGCCGGGATTCACTACTGGCAGGAAACGAACAAAGAGACCTTTATCTGATTACACGGAAATGAGCAACAATTCGTATGGTAAAGCCTTTACCATCAGCACCTTCGGAGAATCTCACGGACCGGGAATCGGTGTAGTTATAGACGGCTGTCCTTCTGGTCTCGAACTGGATATGGATAAAATCCGCTTGGAAATGCAACGACGCAAACCAGGTCAAAGCAGACTGACAACCCAGAGAAAAGAAGAGGATGAAATCCAGATTTTATCGGGTGTATTCGAAGGACGAACAACCGGCACACCTTTGTGTATTTTCATCCCGAATGAAAACCAGAAACCGAAAGATTATGCCCATCTGGAACAGACCTTCCGGCCTTCGCATGCCGACTTTACATACCAGACAAAATATGGAATACGTGATTTCCGGGGTGGGGGAAGAAGTTCAGCCAGAGAAACAGCTGCCCGTGTAGCAGCCGGTGCCGTTGCCAAACAAATCCTGGAAACAGCCGGAATAAAAATTCTGGCCTATGTACAACAAGTGGGATTTATTCAAGTAGAGAAATCGTACCAGGAACTGAATCTTGAATTGACTGAATCGAATGATGTGCGGTGCCCGGATCCGGAAACGGCATTGCAAATGGAAGCACTAATCGATACCGTCCGAAAGGAGAAAGATACCATCGGAGGGCTGGTTCGCTGTATCTGTACAGGTGTTCCGGTTGGTTTGGGCGAACCGGTGTTTGACAAACTGCATGCGGAACTGGGAAAGGCCATGCTGAGCATCAATGCGGTGAAAGGATTTCAGATTGGGTCCGGGTTTTCTTCTTTGGGAATGCGGGGATCGGAACACAACGATGAGTTCTACTCAGAAAACGGCCAAATCCGCACGCGAACCAATCATTCCGGTGGAGTTCAGGGAGGAATCAGCAACGGAGAGGATATTTATTTTGATGTGGCCTTCAAACCGGTGGCCACCATCATGCAGGATCAGAACAGTGTAGATGCGGACGGAAACCCAGTGATTGTAGAAGGAAAAGGTCGCCACGACCCATGTGTTTTGCCCAGAGCGGTGCCAATTGTGGAAGCGATGGCAGCTTTGGTTCTGGTTGATTTCTGGCTACGGAACCGGATGACAAAACTGTAAACGGAAAATAGATTCGTGGGATTATGAAAGATAAGATTGTATTGATCACAGGCGGAACATCCGGAATTGGATTGGCACTGGCCGAGTGTTTTGGAAAAAACGGATCGCGGATTGCGTTCACTGGCAGAGACCTGACCCGAATTGAGGAAACAGAAAAAAAACTGGCATCCATTGGCATCGAATCCTTTGGCATTCAGGCCGAAGCATCTTCTGAAACCGATCAGCGAAAAGCGGTGGTTCAAACCATGAACCGATATGGCAGACTGGATGTGTTGATCAACAATGCCGGGATTTCGATGAGGGCTCTCTTTTCAGAACTGGATTTGTCGGTTTTCCACAAAGTGATGGACATAAATTTTTACGGAACGGTTTACATTACTCAAGCAGCGCTTCCGTATTTAATCCGGTCAAAAGGTACGATCGTGGGCATTTCATCGGTGGCAGGATTTAAAGGACTCCCCGGACGGACTGCGTATTGTGCTTCCAAATTTGCGATGCAGGGTTTTCTGGAATCACTCCAATCGGAATTATCCCGCAAAGGAGTGAATGTACTGATGGCATTTCCCGGATTTACGGCCTCCCGGATCAGAGAAAATGCCCTCACCAAAGACGGAAGCGCTCAAGGTGAAACGCCAAGGGAAGAAGAGAAAATGATGCAGCCTGAAGAAGTTGCCCGGCAGATTTACAATGCAGTCGTTCAGAAAAAACAACACATTGTAATGACCACCGAAGGCAAGCTTTCGTTTTGGCTGAACAAATTTTTCCCAGCCTTCGTGAGCCGGAAAGTATACCAGAAAATGGCCGCAGAACCGGGTTCCGGACTGGAGCCTTGAAAGACTATTTTTCGTTCAGAACGCGGATGAGAGATTCGGTAGCGGTTCCGGCAATCTGCGCCATTTCTTCCCTGGAAAAAATCCTATCTCCTTCAGAAAACCCATTTTCTAAAAGATGACTACGAAGATATTCTGCTTCAGAAAGAACACGCTCACGCATCGGAGTGTAGGCCAGATGAACCATTTTTTCCTGAAGTCGATTGGCTTCTTCAGCCTGCAATTGCAGGGCTGCCATCAGCATGGGCGCATTTTCTGCCAGTGCTTTCACTGCTTTCTCCTTCGGAATTGACCGCACTTCCAGAGATGTAGCCGCTTCTGCGTAAGTACGATAACTGTGTGGCAATAATGCGTCGGTAAGGCCGATCAGCTCCTGACCAAAATCGATCCGGGTGATGAGTGATTTTCCAAACGGTGTGGTCCGGTAATGTTTTACAATGCCTTTTTCCAGCCAGTAAACCGATTGCGGGAACTGACCTTCTGAAAAAAGGAGGTGTTTTTTTGGAAGCTTTACCAGTTCTGCTTCTGACTCTTTCATCAAATTTTTGAAGAAGTTGTTCAGCTGATCGTGGGCATCCTGAAGTTTTCTTGGCGATGCACTTCGTTGCGGGCCTCCTGAAGATTTCTGGAAACGGGCTTCGATGGCAGCCAGCAGTTCGAGTTCGGTAAATGGTTTTGTGAGATAATCATCGGCACCCAGTTCCATGGCTTTCCGCTGGTCGGCTCTTTCCGACTTGGCTGTCATAAAAATGAACGGAATCTGGCTCAGAACATCATCCCGCCGAAACAAATGAAGCACGCCGAATCCATCTAAAACAGGCATCATAATATCGCACACAACCAGATCTGGTGGAGTTTCCCGGGCTATTTCAACCCCCAGCTTACCGTTCGCAGCAGCAATGACTTCAAATCCTGCGAGTTGCAGAATTTCAACTGTGTTTTCTCTGATTTCCTGATGGTCCTCTACAAGCAGAATCTTTTTCATTTGTTTTCAAATAATAGTGAGATGATTGTTCCTTTATTCAATTCGCTTTGAATCTTTATTTCTCCTTCCATTAGGGTCACATATCGCTCTACAATATGAAGCCCTAAACCAGTGCCCTGAATGTTGTCTGCATTTCGTCCCCGGAAAAACCGCTCAAATAAATGCTCCTGATCCTTCCGTGAAATACCGATTCCCTGGTCCTGAACTTCAATGCACAGCACTTTATCTTTTCTGAATGCCCTCACGGTGATGGTTGAAGCAGGCGGAGAGAATTTAATTGCATTGGAAAGCAGGTTAAGCATCACATACCGGATCAGTTCTTTATCAAGATGAACTTCGCCCACATCGGGCATCTCGATCCGAATCTGTTTTCCATCACCCGCCTGACTCTGCATTTCACTCACGATTTCCTTCATTTGATCCGGAAGGAAAAACAATTCTGGTTTGGGATTGATTTTTCCTTCTTCCAGTTTCCCGATCGACAAAAACTCATTTAATAAATTACTTAAATTCAGGACGGTATCAGAAATACGCTTGAGATGCTTTTCCCTATGAACCTGATCTTCTGTTTTCTGATACTTTCCGATCAGGGTCGCAGATGTGATAATGGTCGCCAGTGGTGTTTTGAACTCATGGCTGGCCATGGTCACAAACCGGCTTTTCAATTCACCGAGTTGTTTTTCACGCTTCAGGGCATCCTGCAATTCTTTTCTGGAGGCCTCGAGCTGATTAAGTGTTTGTCTAAGAGCCTCGGTCCGTCTCTCTACTTCTTCCTCCAGATTCGAGTTCAGCAATTTGATTTCCCGGGTGATGGTTTCCAACTCGGCTTTTTGCTGAATCAATATCGCTTCGCTCTGCTTCCTGGCGGTGATATCCAAAATAAAGGCGATCACAAACAAACCTTCATCTGTATGGAAATAGCTCAGGCTGATCTCAACAGGAAGTTCGGAACCGTCTTTCCGGAGTGCTTTGAGGTCCCTGCCATAACCCATTGGACGAACCTGTGGCTGCTCAGTATAGTGTTCACGGTTGGCCTGGTGAGCATGCTGCTTGCCCATGGGTATTAGAACTTCGACTTTCTTACCCTTCAGTTCTTCGGGCTCATAACCAAATATTGTTTCTGCATGTTGATTCACCAGCGTGATTTCTCCGCGGCTGTTGGCTATTACAATTCCTAAGGTGGCAAAATTGAAGAGCGCTTCAAACTTTTGCTTTTCCTTGAGAAGTTGGTCAATTGTTTTGGACGTCATGCAACGGGAACAAATAGTGGAATCAAAGTAGAGATTTGCCGATCGGCCAATCCATGATCGCAATTAAAAACAAAACTGATAATGATCAGGAATTGATTCAATGAAAAGTGAATGAACTTATTCTTTCACCACCTCTACCCAACCATTGCAATGGTAATTTCCAGGAAACCGGATGTTGTAGAAGTAAACGCCGGCCTCTAACAAATCTGGCTTCCAGTCATTTTTATACGAGCTGGATTGATAGACACTTTTTCCCCATCGATTGTATATGTCCAGTACCCAACCTTCTTCCAAACCATTAATAATAAACAGATCATTTTTCAGATCTTCGTTAAGCGTGATTAGGTTAGGAACAGAAAACTCATTCACCCGCAACTTTTGAATCGTCGTTTCGAGACAACCCTGCTTAAATGCATCAAGCTTCACATCATACAAACCTGTTTTTATGTATTGGTGCCTGGGATTCACTTCTGTACTTTTTACGCCATCACCAAAATCCCAGATAAACGCATCCCCATTGACTGTCGAGTTCTGAAAAACGTAATACGGTTGTTCACAACCTTCATAGGACCGGGAAACAGCAAATGCAGGCAGAACCGAAATTTTCCGATCGTTCAGGCGAAGTGTATCAAATGCATTTTCTTCACAGGTTCCTTTCAATCCGTTCAGCCTCACCGGAATTGTGTCGTTTGAAGAATACGTTCGCTCCACCACCGGACCCGTTGCTGAATCCGAATCGCCGAAATACCAGACGTAGCGATCTGAACTGTCCCGGTTTGAAAAGTAGCGAATCTTGTAGCTCCCTTCACAAGGATTAAATTGTTTATCAATACCAAAACCCAGGTTGATCTCCCTGTTCTGCACACCATATGTGACACTTGAAACACATCCATCCTGGTTGGTTACATTGATCTTGTATCGGGTACTGCCAAGTGGTTTGATAACCGGCTTGTATGAGGTTGGATCATCGAGATAGTTTTGAGGAACCCAATTGAGTGTATAACCGGCGAGCTCAGAAAATTCCGGTTTGATTTCTTCACCCACACAAAATGAATCCGGCGGGTAATCTTTTGTGATGTTGAATGGGTCAGGAACAACAATTGAATCGATCGCAACCGCCTGATAAACACAACTCCGGGGATTAACTGCTTTCAGCGTAATGATATATTTGCCCGGGTTTTTATAGGTGTATGACACAATCCTGGAATTTGATTGAAGCGAATCACCATTGCCAAAATACCAGGTGTACAAATCACCGTTTTCAGAATTGTTTGTAAGGGTGAGGCTGGCCGGGCACTTTATGATTCCGGCAAACTGAAACTTCACTTTAAGATCAAACAAATTTAATTTCATCACCCCATTGTTGCAGTTTCCACTGCCAATGTTGGTTTTATAAGCCCCGGTCGTTCCCCTGTAAAAGCGGTTATTCTGGTCACGGCAACCGCAGACAGCCTGCGTGATGGTTCCTCTCTTGTCGAATTTACTGGTTCCGCCATCCACATGCTCCCCTCGTCGAGAAACAGCACCGAGATAAGAACCAAAAATCTGGGAACGGGCATCTTTCGAAAGAACCAGAAAATAAAAATCGGAGCTGTCAGCCGACAGTGATTGGAACGCATCTGGAGTAACATCCATGCCGAATGTATGCCCGCCAGTAAATCCATCACCTCTGTAGTTCACATTTCCGCCCCAACCGGCCATAAAAATCCGTTCGCACGAATCGACCATCAGACTAGTTGGTACGATATTGGGTTGGAGTGGCGTTGGGCCAAAAGTGGTGCTCCAGAAAAGGGATGAAAGATCGGGTCTGAACTTCTGCAAAAACTGTCCGCCACGTTGCTGTCCATACGTTCCGGAGGTTCTTGGCATTTCTCCTTTGGTCTGGCCAAACATGTAAATGGCACCTTCATCATCAGTTTCTACAATAAATGCCTGATCATCTGCTGTGGTTCCAGAATAGGTTGAGCGAACCCAATCTCCGGTAATCTTATTAAAAACGACAATAAACGCGTCTATTCCAGCGCCGCTTTTATTTCGCTGGTAGGTAGATGCCGGCATCTTAAGGTTGGTACTATTGGTGCCACCACACAACACGATCTGGGTTGCATTCTGCGACTTAATAGAAAAAAAAGCATCCTCGCCATTTCCTCCATACAAGGTAGACCAAACAATGCCCGATAAACCGGAATTCATTTTAACAACCAAACCGTCCATATTCCCCCGAAGTTCACTTTGGGATGGATCGACCAAAGGAAAATCGGGTGAGTGGGTATGACTAGCTATGTAGACAGAACCATCTGTATCAATCATCACCTCACCCCGGAACTGATCACCATAGTTGGGGACGAGATTTTCTACAACTGACATAATTCCATCCGTTCCGATTCCACCCAGATAAGTGGAGGCGATCAGTTCCTGTCCACTCGAATTCAGTTTGGCAACGAACAGGTCGCATCCGTTTCCATAGGTTGGGGTTACAACGCCTAAGAAACTGCCAAACGGATATTCAATGGGTCCACCTTTGAGGTTTTTCTGAAATGCATTCGATGACACCGGGAAATTCAATGAGGACGTAGAACCGAGAATGACCAGATCCTGATTTTCATCAATTGCCAGAGAATGTGGCGTTTCAACTCCCTGCCCACCTAAAAACGTGCAAAACAATAATTCGCTGCCAGTAGAATTGAATTTCATAATGCCCACATCATAAACAAAATACGGGTTCGTTAGAAATGTCGTGTCGCTGTAGGTCCTGTCAAAAGCCCCGTTGGTGGTTGGAAAAGAACTTCCATAAATGGTTCCTGCTGTGTAAGAATTGCCCTCTTTATCGCTAATGGCAGTATTGGCCCAGTTGTCACTGGCAGCACCGCTGTAGGTAAAGAAATTAAGGAGTGGATCTATCACCGTGGGATACCGGAGATCCAATGGCTTTGCAAACCGGAATCCCACTTTTTTTCCCTTGAGGGTGTAATGGCATTCGACTTCATGAGCGACTCCGTCCTTGAGCTGATACGCTTTCGGAATATGTTCTTCGAGCACACCCAGGGTTGTACGGATCCGGAGACGGCCTCCTTTAAGCTCAACTCCGTGATCACCCTGAAAATCCATTTCGATCTGTCTTCCATCATTTCCAGCCGCCAGCTCAAAATCGTATTTCAGAAACTGATCACCACTTTTAATTTGAAGATTAATTCCATTGTAAAGATTCTGGTATCGAACAGCCTCGAATGAAGGCACATTGCTTTGCCACTTCTTCGGATCATTTCCCAGATAAAAATTGAAACGGGTTTTGTCTGCTGATCCGGCTGCCTGAGGTTTTACAACATTGGCCCCCTGAAACCGAACCGTGAAAACATGCGCCACATGTTTTGATGTGTCAGGACTTTCATGAAACCGGAGCGCATGCACCTGAGCCATGGGATGTTGACTGGCATTGATCAGCTGATAAGTTAAGGCCTGATCCTGAAGCCAGATTTGGTGACTTCCGATTTGGGTCTTAAACCGAACCTTATCATTCCACTGCCCTTTATTGATGATAAACCTGGAGGAATGGAATGGACTCGCTGCCACTGTTCCGCATAGAAACAATAACAATAAACCCAAAATGAACGCAGCATAATTCCTCATGTCCAGCCAGTGACCGGCTACAAAAATAGTCCGGCAGCCGGAATTTACAAGTTTGTTTGCCGGTCGCAGAATTTCAAAATGAAATTACTTGAGGAAATACTGCTCCGGCCTTTCTAAACTCATCCCAACAGTTATCGAGAGAGTACTGTTATAAAAATTGGTGATTACCTGGCCCTTATATTTTCCATCAACAAAAGGCTCCATAGCATTAGTGAGATTATCGCTCAGATTAATAAAACCATGATAGTACCGCAAGTCAATATGATACCAATGATTAATAAGGAATCCTGTTATTCCCCATCCGACTGTCAGTCCAAAATCATCTCGTTTGATGGAACTTCGGACATCGAGCGTCTTATTGGGTTGAATCAATTTGGCTCCAAGAATCCCACTATAGGTTGGTCCGAAGAGGAAGTAAGGCCGGCTCACCCCCCCACGATTCAACATGTATCTAAACAAAATCGGAATTTCCAGATATTGAATATTGTATTTTAATTCTTTTTCCACGACATCATCATTAATGTCATCATTCAATGTATTATAAAATTTAGAACGATTGCCTCTTGTTGAATACATCATATCTATCTCCAACTGCCATTTCCTTTGCTTCGGAAATTTCATACTCATATATGCTCCAATTGAGAACCCCGGCTTGAGTCCACGCATTCCCGGAAGGGCCATCTCCCCTCTGAAAAACGATGCATTTGCACCCAGTTTAGGTCCAAATCCAATTTTCTGGGCCTGAATATCCAAAGAGGAAAGCAGACAGATAGTGAAAACAACGATGGAAAACTTTCCTGACAATAACGCTTTCAATTGAGTAAAATCACAAAAAGGATGAATGAGCACACGTTTGCAAAGGGATACATTTTTGGCCGAACGTCCAAATTTTAAAACTACGGCAAATCAGATTTTCCAATTCGCAACAGGCGAAAGGCTCTCAAAACATCAATCCGATGAGTTTTTAACCCATCAAACACTCCGGAACCGGGCATAAATGCCAAGTGGGAGTTTTTTTGCAAACCTGTCTTCGAGATAAATTTCACCCGTTTCTGTTCTGCCATCCGGAAAATACTGCTTCAGCAAATTGAGGGCAATCATCGAAGACATCCCAAGGGAATACAAGTTAAGAATAAAACAATGATTTTCCAGGTCCAGTATCTTTGAACAGGAATGCAACAAATCCGGAAGCTTTTCTTCTAAAATCCATTTCTCGCCATCGGGACCCCGTCCGTAAGCAGGCGGATCAAGTATCAGGCACTGGTACAGATTTCCCCTTCTTTCTTCTCGCTGAACAAATTTAAGGGCATCGTCTACCATCCAACGGATTCCTTCCAGATTACTGGCTTCCATGTTTTCTCTGGCCCAGGTGACCACCTGCTTGACCGAATCAAGATGGGTGACATCTGCCCCGGCAGCTTTTGCTACCACCGAAGCAATTCCGGTATAGGCAAAAAGATTGAGAACCTTAGGGGTAATCCCGGTTTTCTGTTTCAAAAATTTCAACTGATCAAAGGCATAATCCCAGTTGGCCGCCTGCTCCGGAAAAATTCCAACGTGCTTGAAAGAGGACAGGGAAAGCTTATACTTTAAAGAAAGTGACCGGTCGGGTCGTTGGAATGCACAGAACCACTTTTCGGGCATCGCTCCTTTCAATTGCCAGTTACCTGCCTCGGGATTATTTTTCGAGCGAACGAAACGGGCATCTGTCATCCGCTCCCATTCTGTCTCTGTTAAGGACGGTGCCCAGATAGCCTGAGGTTCTGGTCGCCGTACCGTCCATTTACCAAAACGTTCCAGCTTTTCCTGATTGCCTGAATCGATGAGTTCATAGTCAGGCCATGATTCGGGAAGTAGTGTTGAGATCATGCGTTTGTGTGTTGTAAAAATTCCAGAACGGCTTCAGCAAATAATTGGGGTTGCTCTGCCTGAACCCAATGACCAGCACCCGGAATTTCAACAATACGGGAATGAAGAAACTGTGAGGCAATCTGGATTTCGTCCTGTTGAGAAATGTACCGGCTGTTTTCGCCTTTTATAAATAACGTAGGAGTGCTGATCTGAATGTCGTTGTTCAGAGCTTCACCAATCTGATGAATTCCTTTTTCAAGAACCGGCAGATTGATCCTCCAGGCAAATTCACCATCTGTATTCCGGTAGAGGTTTTTTAAAAGGAACTGCCGGACATCCAATTCCGGAATAAATGGAATCATAGCCTCTTCCGCTTCCTGCCGCGACACCATCGTCTTCAGATCCACCGATTTAAAACCGTTCATTATTTCCTGATGATGGGGGTTGTAAAACCGGGGAGCAATGTCAACCACCACCATTTTAGAAAGTCTGTTCGGATACTTTGCCGCAAATTTCATCGCCACCTTTCCTCCCATGCTATGGCCAATCAGATCGAAAACAGGAAGATTCTGTTGATCTGCAAAATCTTTGAGGTCTTCTACCAGAGCATCATAGTTAAAGGTATCTGAATGAGGCGATCTTCCGTGATTCCGCTGATCGACCAGAAAAACATGATACAGAGGCGTGAATAGCTTACTTACCGTCAGCCAGTTGTCTCCGGAACCAAACACACCATGCAGTATGACGAGCGGATTTCCTGCGCCAGATTCCCGGAAAAATAATTGAAGACTCATGTTGCAAATCAATGGAAAGCAGGGTCTGATTCCAATTAACTTGAAGAGAACCGTCAAATTAGATTCACAAAATGGTAAAAAATGAACTTTTTTGCCTTTCAAACCACCAAAGTGACACCAGAAAAACCAGCGATTTCCATCGTCATTCCTTGCCTCGATGAGGTCAGAACGATTGCCGTTTGCGTTCAAAAAGCAAGGCAGGCATTTTTGGACCTTCAGGTATCAGGTGAAATTATTGTTGCCGACAACGGCAGCCAGGATGGTTCTATCGAAGCAGCTGAAAATGCAGGAGCAAGAGTGGTGTCTGTTGCTGCCAGTGGTTATGGAGCGGCCATTCGGGGTGGCGTGGAACAAAGCCAGGGGTCGTTTATCATTATGGGAGATGGCGATGACAGTTACAACTTTCTGGAAATCAAACCATTCATTGAGTCCTGGAAAGCGGGTGCCGATTTTGTGATGGGAAACCGCTTCAAAGGAGGAATTGACAAAGATGCCATGCCGTTTTTACACCGCTATCTGGGAAACCCTGTTCTGTCATTCATCGGAAGGTTGTTTTTCCAGAATCATTTCAGGGATTTTCACTGCGGAATGCGGGGGTTTACCCGTGAGGCTTTTGATAAAATGAAACTGACCACAGCTGGAATGGAGTTTGCTTCGGAAATGGTTGTAAAAGCATCTCTGCTCAATTTGCCGTCGGCTGAAGTGCCGGTACATTTGTACAAAGACGGAAGAGGCCGGCCTCCACATTTAAATACCTGGACAGATGGTTGGCGGCATTTGCGGTTTTTACTCCTTTTCAGTCCCCGCTGGCTTTTCTTTTACCCGGGCCTCACGTTTGTGTTTTTAGGGCTGCTTTTTTCCAGTCTCTTGCTTCGATCGGTGATTCCTTTTCAATCCATCAGACTGGATGTTTCTACGCTTCTCTATTCCAATGGATTGGTATTGGTGGGATCGCAAATGATCGCATTTTATATTATGAGTCAGGCTTTTGCCCGTAGGGAAGGACTGTCCATTCAGTCCGGAATTTCACTCAATTGGTTTACACTTGAAAAAGGATTGATTCTGGCCGGGTCATTCATAATTTTTGGAATGTGGCTTTCTTTTACAGCACTGCATTATTGGGAACTGCAGAATTTTGGACCGCTGAATCCACAGATTGTGCTTAGAAAAGTGATCCCGGCGGTTACATCTATTCTTTTAGGATTTCAGGTAGCGACGTTCAGTTTTTTCATGAGCTTCCTTCAGATCCGTAAATCTTGAAATCAGCCATCGTTCAAGTTGCGTAACGATGTACGCCAGGTAGCTAATCTGGACAATAATCGATTGATATTTTTTCAAATTGAGTCAAATAAGTACATCCTTCCGGCCCACTGTTACACAATTCAGATTACTCAGATTTGTTTTCCTACTTTTGCAACCTCTTAAACAAATTTCAACGGAAAGAATATGTGCGGAATTGTAGGCTATGTCGGATACAGACAAGCATATCCCATCATAATAAAAGGCCTTAAGCGACTGGAATACAGAGGATATGACTCAGCAGGAATCGCTTTACTAAATGGAGGATTAAATGTATACAAGAAAAAGGGCAAGGTGTCGGAACTGGAAGACTCTCTCTCAGAAACCGAACTGGCATCTACCATTGGTATTGGCCATACCCGATGGGCTACCCACGGAGAACCCAATGATGTAAATGCCCACCCGCATTATTCTGCCAAAGAGAATCTGGCCATCATTCACAATGGCATTATTGAAAATTACAGCTCATTGAAAGAGGAGTTGGTTCGCAAGGGCCACATTTTTCAAAGCGACACAGATTCAGAGGTTTTCATTCATCTTATTGAAGATATTTATGAGAATCTGAATTGCCAATTAGAGGAGGCAATCCGGATTGCGATGAACCAGATTGTCGGTGCCTATGCTATTGTAGTAATGGACAAGACCGCTCCGGATCAATTAATCGCAGCCAGAAAAGGATCTCCTCTGGTAGTGGGAGTTGGAAAAAATGAATTCTTCCTCGCTTCAGATGCCACCCCCATTATCGAATACACCAACGATGTTATTTACATCAACGACTTCGATATTGTGACCATTCGGAATGGCGAACTCAGCATTCGGAACATTGATGCTCAGATACAGACCCCATATATCCAGAAACTGGAAATGGAGCTTGAATCCATTGAGAAAGGTGGTTTTGAGCACTTTATGCTGAAAGAAATATTCGAGCAGCCCAGATCCATCAAAGATTGTCTTCGAGGACGCCTGGCTGCCGATAAAGGGCATTTGGTTCTGGGAGGTTTAAGAGATTACATAAATAAAGTAATCAACACCGACCGGATTATCATTCTTGGTTGTGGTACTTCCTGGCACGCCGGATTGGTTGCCGAGTACATTTTCGAAGAATTTACACGGATACCGGTTGAGGTAGAATATGCATCAGAGTTCCGGTACCGCAATCCGATTATTAAGGAAGGAGATGTGGTGATTGTGATATCTCAATCAGGGGAAACCGCCGATTCACTGGCAGCACTTGAACTGGCCAAATCGAAAGGTGCCATTATTTTTGGTGTATGCAATGTGGTGGGTTCTTCCATTGCCCGTGCCACACATGCAGGTGCCTATACGCATGCCGGTCCGGAAATCGGTGTGGCATCAACAAAAGCGTTTACCGCACAGGTAACGGTTCTCACATTAATGGCTCTGTTGATTGCCAATAAAAAGGGCACCATTTCAGAAGCTTCCTTTCGGAATATGTTGTACGAACTGGAAGCAATACCAGAAAAAGTTGATAAGGCCTTAAAGCTCAATGACCAGATCAAAAAACTGGCTTTGGAATTTAAGGATTCAACCAACTTTTTATACCTGGGAAGAGGGTATAATTTCCCAGTAGCGCTGGAGGGAGCACTTAAACTGAAAGAAATCAGCTACATACACGCAGAAGGCTATCCGGCTGCTGAAATGAAACATGGCCCGATTGCATTGATCGATAACGAAATGCCGGTGGTTTTCATCGCCACAAACGACAGCAGTTATGACAAAGTAATCAGCAATATCCAGGAAGTGAAAGCCAGAAAGGGCAGAGTAATTGCTGTTGTCTCTGAAGGAGACAGCCGAATCAAAACGATGGCGGATTACATTATTGAAGTACCACAAGCACACGAAGCTTTAATGCCTCTGATATCTGTGATTCCACTTCAGTTGTTGTCTTATCACATTGCTGTGATGCGAGGTTGCGACGTTGATCAACCAAGAAATCTGGCAAAATCCGTAACCGTAGAATAACCAGCAATAGCAGATTTTAAGAAAAGTTGGATTTCATTGTTCACTGAATAACCTTATCATTTTGTTAAATTAAAGTACAAAGTCCTTTAATTGGAATCCCTTTCTTTTATTTGCCTGTTGAAGGAGTTAAAATTGCACACTTTTTAGAAGTCAAAGACACAAGGCCCTCTTTATGAAAAAATATATTTTCCTGGCAGTTTTCTCCTGCTTTTATATATCCACCACATTCGCACAATTGGGTGTGGGACTACGGTTTGGGTATGGTGCATCCAGCACATCACAGGAGTTGGTGAATGGAATGAAAAGAACGCTGGGTACGAATCCAACTTTTGGTCTGATGCTCAACTACGACCTGGACCTTCATTTTTCAGCTGGAATGGAATTCAATTACATGTCCCTGTCTGAATCACTGGATTATGATACCAATTTTTATCCAGGAAATGCACCTGGAGCTCGGGTTTCTGCTACAACTACACCCAAAATAGGGTATCTGCAGATTCCGGTTTTAGGAAGGGTCACTTTTGGTGAAAAGAAGTACAAAGCCACTCTTTCATTTGGTCCCTATTTTGGTATTGGAATGAAGGGCGTCTGGACGAATGGCCCTAACGCGGTTGGAAATGGGTCATACATTCTGATGAACAAGAATTACGACAACGTCAAATTTGAGAAGGGTGACTTCAGAAAGTTCGACCTGGGAGGAATTATTGGAGGTGGCGGCCAGTATCAGATTGGCAAAAGCGGGGTATTATTTATTGAAGCCCGGATTCAGCTCGGGTTCCTCGATTTTTATAACAAACAAACGGGCGATCAAATCAAGGGATTTACCACAAAACAAAACCAATACCTGAAACCAAATGGTTCATGGAGAACAGCCAATGTTTGCATTGGTTATTTCCACACATTCAAGCTACCAAAGAAAAAAACCAGCTCTACTGCTAAAAAAGCAGGGAAGCAAAAAAGATAATTGTACGTTCGGTCGTCAATAAGAAAACGGTTTCGACGAATTTCAATCAAAAAAACAGGAGTCCTTTTATTCAGGGGCTCCTGTTTTTTTTGCCTTCTCTATCCGTTCAGAGCAACAGGGATAATCTTTTGTTCCGCACTATACACAAGAAACGCTTCCACTGGCATTCCTGTGGCAGATTGCAATGCCTTGATGTATTTACGGATCTGGTGTTGATGAGAATCCAATGCTTCCCCAGTTTTATAATCCAGTAAAATGAGTTTATCGGAATGGATCAGAAGTCTGTCGGCTCTAAGAACATCGCCGTTTTCAGCCACCATTTGCTGTTCCGGATAAAAGACATATTCACCAGAAAACCACTCCTGAAATTGAGGAAACGAAAACAGATTCTGCAATTGTCGGAATGCCTCATCTGCAATTTCGGGAGCGATGTTTTTATGGCTTACTTCTTCACGAAACAAATCCGGCCAATGTTCTGACGATACCGTCATTTCCAAAATCCGGTGAACCAGAATTCCCGTCTTCACTTCAAACGATTGCTCTGGTGGGCTGGCCCATGGAATGGTATCGGAAACCGGAAAAACAGGCGGATTTGTGGCAGTTGGACTGGTGATTTCAGGTTTATCTGGCAGCACCGTTTTCACGTAGTTACCCAATGAGAAATGCAAAAGCACTTCACTATCCATTACTTCCAGCCGGCAGTTTTCAAAAGGAAGGCTCCCATTCTCAAATGCATTTTTTAGTGATACCGGAAGCTTGTATCCCAATCGATGGTCTTTGGGCTTTGTCGTTGACTTTGTATCTCCCTGATCCAATGAAAAATCAACGCTCAGATCAATGATCAACCCGTTTCTTGGGCGGGTAAAGGCCACATAGAGATTATTGAGGTTCTCCAGAGAACGCCTGTACACATCTTCCTGATATTGTTCGGCAAGGTCTGTTCCCAGAAATTCTCTTTTGGCATCGGCCTTCAGGAGGGGGAAGGCATTCCATGGTTCTTCTTGCCCCTCCGGCCAGAAAACCGCCTGGCTGTGGACAGAGTCGGCCTGGTAGTTTGATACCATCGGAATGATGACAACCCCAAAATCAAGACCTTTGGATTTATGAATGGTCATTACCCGGATGCCTTCCGGCATTTCAGTTGCGGCCCTCTCTTTCTCCGAGGCTTTATCTGTCCACCATTCAAAAAAGTCAGGATAATTCGCTGCATCCTGTTGAATATACTGATAGAGCAAATTCTGAAATTCCTGCAAATCACTCTGGCAGGCAACGATCTGGTCGAGACCAAAATAGGCGATCTGCCGAAAAAACAGAGCCAACAAACCAGCGGATGTGTCCTTTTCCAAAGAAAGCCACTCTGCCCGCCAATCCGGCACTGCAGGAAAAACGACCGGATAAAACCTGGCATTCAGTCTCAATGTTCGGGCAATCTGTTCCATTTCTTCAAACACAAACCGATTGGGTTCTGCTTCAATACAATTTTGCAAAGCCAGAATAAGGAATCGGTATAAAGGCAGATCGCCGGCTTTTCCCATTAATGAAGTGGAAAAACTAAAATCATAACCCGGCTCCTTTTTCTGAAGCTCAGCGTCCAGAATATCGACAACTTCCAGAACCACCGAATTTTTCCTGACCAGAATGGCGATATCGGAAGCCTTGAATCCAGCATCCTGCAGTTTTTTAATTTCGCCGACAAGCCAGGGCATGGAAGTGCCTTCTTCTTCCTGAACATCGTCTTTATCATCTGCATCCTCCGGATTCTCTTTTTTCGTTTTCCGGCGGACCCGAACCTCCACAAAACCAGCAGACCTATTTCTGGCTTCCGGATTCACTTTTT
>CAMCXM010000023.1 GCA_945883425.1 Spirosoma fluviale | reverse complement strand
GGATTTGATGGATTTGGCGGCTCCTTTTACCGGAAGATCTTTTACCACCACCACGGTGTCGCCGTTGGCCAGTTCATTGCCAAGAGAATCGATGATTTTTTCGTCGCCAATCACTTCGTCAGCCTCCTGTTTTTCGGCCTGCCACTCGTGGGCGCATTCGGGACAAACCAGTTTATCGTCCATTTCATAGGTGTATGGACTTTTGCAAACCGGACAAGGAGGAAGTTGACTCATGATTTTTTATTAGTGTACAAGGTTACGCAAACTTTAGGTGGAATGACAGCCGGGTTAAAAGTCCGGAGATTGAACAGAATTGGAAAGGAACTTTTCTGCCTGGAAATTTTTGCTTAAAAAATCGCTTCAACGGACGGAGTCAAATTATTTTGGGTTGCCAAAAACCAGCACCAGTTCCGATTTCTCCGTTGCTTTGATTTCCATTATCTCCGGTTGGGGATTAACCAGAAGATTTCCGGTTGAAAGAGAAACGATATCGTCCGGAAGGTGAACTTTCAGGTTCCCAGAAAAGACGTAGACAAACTGCCAATCGCTTTCTGGTTCAGGGGCAATCAAATGCGATTCACCTTTCTGCAATTCCATTCCCATCATGTTTCCCCGCGTATTTCCGGACGTCATGAGATTGAAATCGGTACATTGTCCGATGGAGGACGTTTTCCAGTCGCCTTCAAACTGATCGACATCGAATTTCTTCAGGATTCGGGAATGATGCCCTTCGTGGTGCACCGTCAAATTTCCGGAGAGCAGCATCAGTTTCCTCGAAATGCCGGGCAGGGAGGTAAAATCGGATGTTTCCGTTTCTACAGTGGCTGAACTCAGCCGGAACCGGAAATCCCGCCGGGCATACGAGGCTTCGGGCGGAAACACAAACAACTCAACCGTTGTGCCGCCGGACCAGACATTTCGCTGAAACTGATCGGATTTGAGGAGGGTGGTTTTCATGGATGTGAGAGAGGAGTGAAATATAACATAACTCTTCAAATCAAACATTTAGAGCCAATTACACTGGGACTTTCCTAAGTGAGAAATACAGCTTGAATAATCCTGTATTTCCTCTATGTGCCCTATGTTCCTTTGTGATTAATTGACTTTTTCAACCACAATAGAAACAACCTGTCCCGAATTATTCGGGATAGAACACATAGAAAAAACACCTTGAAATTCCGAATTACCCTTCCAGTGCCGCAACGCCCGGAAGGACTTTTCCTTCCATGTATTCGAGCAAGGCGCCACCACCGGTGGACACGTAGGAAACCTGATCACCGAATCCCAATTGATTCACCGCAGCAGCAGAATCGCCACCACCGATCAGAGAATATCCACCTTCGGCCGTTGCTTTCACCACGGCATGGGCAATGGATTCGGTTCCTTTCGCAAAATTCGACATTTCAAAAACACCCATCGGTCCGTTCCACAAAACGGTTTTGGCTCCGTCCAATGCTTTGGTGAACAATTCGATGGCTTTCGGCCCGATGTCGAGACCGAGGAATCCGTCCGGAATGTTCATGTTGTCGCAAATCTGTGTGTTGGCATCGTTCGAAAACGCATCGGCCACGACAGAATCCGGCGGAAGAAGCAGGTTGATGCCTTTGGCTTTGGCTTTTTCGATCAGGCTGAGGGCGAGATCCTGTTTGTCGGATTCGAGAAGCGAATTCCCGATGTGTCCGCCCTGGGCTTTGAAAAATGTATAGGCCATTCCACCACCGATGATGAGGGTATCGACCTTGTCGAGCAATTGCTCGATGATGAGAATCTTGTCTGAAATCTTGGCTCCTCCCATGATGGCCACGTATGGACGGACGGCGCCATCCAATACTTTTTTGGCGTTTACCAGTTCGGCTTCCATGACGGTGCCGGCACATTTCTCCGTAAAAAACTGCGCCATCACAGCCGTTGAAGCATGTGCCCGGTGAGCGGTTCCGAACGCATCGTTTACATACACATCGCCCAGCTTCGACAATTTTTCGGCAAAGGCCAGATCGCCTTTTTCTTCTTCCTTGTAAAAACGAAGATTTTCGAGAAGAAGAATTTCACCCGGTTTGAGGGCCACTGATTTTTCTACGGCTTCGGCACCAATGCAATCGTTGGCAAACTGAACCGATTTTCCCAGCAAAGCCGACAAAGCCGAAACCACATGGCGAAGTGAATATTTATCCGTCGGACCATCTTTTGGCCGGCCCAGATGCGACATCAGAATCAACGAACCGCCGTTTTCCAGAATATGGTTCAGGGTCGGAATCGTGGCCCGGAGGCGGTTGTCGTCGGTTACCTGAAATTCGGCATTCAACGGAACATTGAAGTCAACCCGGACAAGGGCTTTTTTACCGGCAAAGGCGATGGAAGAGAGGGATTTCATATGTAATAGAAATGCTTGAAATGAGCCCGCAAACATAGCATTTTTAAAAATCGGCTGAATGCGAATTCTACCTCAGCCCACTTTCTTTTCCATCAGAACAAGATGAAATTTATCCAACGAAAGTGCCTTGTGATCTGGTGGATTTCAAATCAATGTTGTTTCGTTAAGCAATGCACAGTTGTCATTCGTAAAACACATGAATTTCTGTTCTTTCAATTTGAAATACTCAGCGATTCCCTTGTATTCCTCTCCGTGTCACTCTGCGTTTAAAACGAGTAGATTTTGAACCAGCTGAATTTGATGTCGAAAAGGTCTTTTTAACCGCAGATCCTGTCCCGATTTTACATCGGGAGAATAACGCAAGTCCTAATTTATTCTAAAAACAATTGCTTCTTAACGCAACGACACTAAATCCTGATCACTAAATCCTGATTACTGAATCCTGATTACTGAATCCTGATTACTAATTACTAAATCCTGATTACTGAATCCTGATTACTGAATCCTGATTCCTGAATCCTGATTCCTGATCACTGATTCCTGATCACTGAATCCTGATCACTGAATCCTGATCACTAAATCCTGATCTCTGAATCCTGATCACTGAATCCTGATCACTAAATCCTGATTACTGAATCCTGATCACTAAATCCTGATCACTAAATCCTGATCACTAAATCCTGATTACTAAATCCTGATCACTGAATCCTGATTACTAAATCCTGATCACTAAATCCTGATTACTAAATCCTGATCACTGATTCCTGATCACTAAATCCTGATCACTGATTCCTGATTACTAAATCCTGATCTCTGAATCCTGATTACTGAATCCTGATTACTAATTACTAAATCCTGATTACTGAATCCTGATCACTGAATCCTGATTACTGATTACTGATTACTGATTCCGGTCATCTTTCTTTATCATTGCACATGATTCGGCGTCTGAAATCCCCAATTCTCTTTTTCATTTTCTTTTTGGTTTCAGTCAATATGTTTGGTCAGGCCGATACCCTAAAACCGAAAAAACACTATTTTGAACTCAGTTTCGGGCAATCGCTGCTTTTTATTTCCAAAGGACAATCCGCGACATTGCACAGCAAATTGGCGGTGGTGGTGCCCACCAATTCGGTCTTGTTTTTTACAGAATTCCGACCGGAGCGAAAAATCAAAATCCCGGTCTTTTTCAACCTCCCAACCGAGTCGAAACAATTTATTGTCAATGGTCAGCTGATCAACGAAAAGGCCGATCCCTCTTTTGGGACCGGACTCCAGTTTCGTATTCTGCGATTGAAAGTCGATTCAGAGTCATTGCTGGATTTCGACCTTGGGCCACTCCTTACCTGCATTGTCGGTGGTAACAACGATGTTTCATTTGCCCCGATTCTGGCCGGTCGGATCCGGGTAAAAAGGGGAGAAAACTTTGTGATGTACATCGGCACCAGCTACACCTTGGGCCTGGATGTATTCGGTCTCTTTTACGGGACAGGTACCGTTTTCTAGAATACAGTCAAGAAAGCAACCACCCAAAAATTCTCTTTCCCATTCCTTTTTACCGTAGTTTTGAAACGCCTAATGGCACCCATCTGTAATGGTAAAAGACCTGCGTTTGTTTCTCAACGGAATCGCTACATCCTGGAAAGGAATGCGGTTGACGTTGTCGCACCTGCGCAAATCGGGGCACCGTCAGAAAAACCAGGATGTGCAGTCGCCCGATTATTTCAGCGACCGCGATGGGCAAAGTACCCTTGTGTATCCTTATGAGGAAATTCCGGTGCCCGATCACGGACGGTACCAGCTCCACAACGAAATCGAGGACTGCATTGTGTGCGACAAATGCGCCAAAATCTGTCCCGTCGACTGCATCGACATCGAGCCCATCAAGAGTGCCGAAGAATTTGGCAAAACATCCGGCGGCACCTCCAAACGAATTTATGCGGCCACCTTCGACATCGACATGGCCAAGTGCTGTTTCTGCGGACTCTGCACCACGGTTTGTCCCACCGAATGCCTCACCATGACACCGGAATACGATTTTTCGGTATTCGATCTGGGAAAACTCAACTTCGGTTTCGGCAACATGACCGAAGACGAAGCCGCACAAAAACGCACCGAATGGGAAGTGGCCCAGCAAAAGAAAGCCGAAGCCAAAGCAGCCGTCGAAAAGCCGGCACCGTCTGCCGATGCACCGCCTCGTCCTGCAGGATTTCAACCCCGGATGCGTCCGGCGGCCGTTTCAAAACCAGAGCCGGTAGCGGAGGAACCGAAGACCGAATTGCCTCCGGTTTCCGCACAGCCCGAAGAGGAAAAAGTGCCATCTGCATCGACGAATAGTACGGAGGCTCCTTCAACAGAAAGTCCTCCGGCTTACAAACCCAGGATGCGGCCTGTGGTAAAAGCGGCACCGCCTGAAGAACCGAAAGAGTCGCCTTCTGTTGCTCCACAACAGGAAAAAGAAAAAGCGCCGTCTGCCACAACGGACAGTACCGGTTCTCCTTCAACGGAAACGCCTCCGGCCTACAAACCCCGGATGCGGCCGGTGATCAAAGCGGCTCCATCCGAAGAAAATCAGCCCGCAACCGAACCTACGCCTGCACCCGAATCTTCTGCCGAACCATCGTCAGAACCTTCCGCCGAAACGGAAACAAAGCCCGCCTATGTTCCCCGTATGAGGCCCCGTCCGGTGATGAAAAAGCCGGATGATTCATCTTCCACCCCATCTCCGGAAACATCCAATGAATGATCTGACGCTTCTTTTTCTGGTGGGTCTGGTCGTATTTTCCGCCATTGGGGTTTTCCTCACACGCCGCATTGCCATTGCGGCTTTTGCCTTGTTTTCGTTTCTGATGGGCATCGCCGGAATTTATGCCTGCCTTTCGTTTCATACGGCTTTGGTGGCCCAGATTCTGATTTATGTGGGAGGTGTGATGGTGCTGGTAGCCTATGCTTTGTATCTCTACCGCGAACCCGATGAGCGACCCGCTTTTAATGAGGTTCGGCAATCAATGGGAAAGGCCGTTCTGTTTCTGCCCATGCTGGCGGTCTGTTATTTTTTCCTTCCATGGAAACCGTTGATGGAATGGGCATCCCGACAGAATCCGGAAAAATTACCGGAATCGGACAAAGGACTTTCCGCCACCGGACAAGTTTTGGCCACTGAATACCTTTTTGAATTTGAATGGCTGGGCGTGCTGATGCTCATTGCGTTGGTCGTCGCCGGCTGGTACATAAAAGATGATTCTGAATCTGTAAACCGATGAGCAAACCAAAGAACCGGGAAGGAGTTGTATTTTCCACCAATCCCGAATTTCAATTCAATGATTTATTTCAGGAAGAAGAAAAGATGAAACCCTGGCCCGAACAAAAACTAAAGGTACTTCTCGATAAAAGCGGAAGAGCTGGTAAAGTGGTGACCCTCATCGAAGGATTTGTGGGTTCCAAAGCTGATCTGGAAAATCTGGGAAAAGAACTCAAAAGCTACTGCGGTACTGGCGGTTCGGCCAAAGATTACCAGGTTTTGATCCAGGGCGATGTCCGGAAAAAAGCGGCCGAATTTTTGCAGAAGAAAGGAGCCGTGGTGAAACTGGTGGGATAAAAAAATCCACCGGTTCCGGTTGAAGATTCTTTCAGAAGAATCCCTTTCTCAATCTCAACAATCGGAATGCCGGTTCCAAAAAACTCCCTTCCTTTGCACCCTGATTTTGTATTTGTACACCAATAAAAAACATCTGTTCTGACGCATGAATGCCATCTTTCAACTTCCGAAACCTGTAAACGAACCCGTCCTGTCATACGCTCCCGGTTCTTCTGAGCGGGCTGCACTGAAGAAAGCACTGGCCGAGGCCAAGTCTTCCGTGCGGGATATTCCGATGATCATTGGCGGTCAGGAAGTACGGACCGGAAACACCAAAACGGTGAATCCACCACATGAACACAAACATGTGCTTGCCCAATTCCATGCGGGCGATGCCGGTCATGTGGAGCAGGCCATCACAGCAGCTCTCAACGCCAAAAATGAATGGGAAAACCTCAGCTGGGATCAGCGGGCCGCTGTTTTTCTGAAAGCCGCCGATCTTTTAGCCGGACCGTACCGTGCACGGATCAATGCCGCTACCATGCTGGGCCAGAGTAAAAATGCGTTTCAGGCAGAAATCGATTCAGCCTGTGAACTGATCGATTTTCTTCGGTTCAACGCTGCATTTGCCGAGCAGATTTATACGCAACAATCCATTTCTTCACCCGGCATCTGGAACCGGATGGAGTACCGTCCACTGGAAGGATTTGTTTTTGCCTTAACGCCGTTCAACTTCACGGCCATCGCAGGAAATCTTCCGGCTTCCCCCGCTTTGATGGGAAATACGGTGGTTTGGAAACCCGCCAACACGCAGATTTTTGCGGCACAGGTAATCATGGAAGTATTCATGAAAGCTGGATTGCCCGACGGCGTGATCAACCTCGTTTTTGTAGACGGACCTACCGCGGGTTCTGTTATTTTCAAACACCCGGATTTTGCCGGAATTCACTTCACCGGAAGCACCGGCGTATTTCAGGATGTGTGGACCACCATCGGAGCCAACATCAAAACCTACAAATCCTATCCAAGAATTGTGGGCGAGACAGGCGGAAAAGACTTTGTGATTGCCCACGAAAGTGCCGATGTCGAACAACTGGCTGTGGGTCTGATCCGCGGGTCTTTTGAATACCAGGGACAAAAATGTTCGGCTGCCAGCCGGGCCTATATTCCAAAAGGACTCTGGCCTCAGGTTTCGGCTTTGTTGAAAAAACATCTCTCCGAAATCAAAATGGGTTCCGTAGAAGACTTCCGTAATCTGGTAAACGCGGTGATCGACAGGAAGTCATTCGACAAACTGAAAGCCTACATCGAAAGAGCGAAAACGAGTCCGGTTGCCGAAGTATGGGCCGGTGGAAACTGCGACGATTCGGTGGGTTATTTTGTAGAGCCGACCATCATTCTCTGCCAGGATCCGTTGTACGAAACCATGCAGGAAGAATTGTTCGGGCCGGTTCTGAGTGTCTATCTCTATGAAGATGCCGAATTCGAGCGGGCGCTGGAACTGGTCGACGGCACGTCTCCATACGCCTTAACAGGTGCTGTTTTTGCCCAGAATCGCTACGCTGTGGATCTGGCTACGAAACGACTTTCCAATTCAGCCGGTAATTTTTATGTGAACGACAAACCAACCGGAGCCGTTGTGGGTCAGCAGCCATTTGGCGGCGCCAGAGCATCCGGTACCAACGACAAAGCAGGTTCCATTCTGAATCTTTTCCGCTGGACATCTCCACGAGCGATCAAAGAAACCTGGAATGCTCCAATAGCGGTGGAATATCCGTTTATGGGAGAAGCATAGTTCAAAGTTTGAAGTTCAAAATTCAAAGATTGAAGTTCAAAGGAAGGGACGGGAAACTGTCCCTTTTTTATTGGCTTTTAGGACGGATTCCAGTCGGGGAACTGTTCTGAGAAGGCGGTGGTTTCTTCCACTTCGCCACATTTGAGATCGCCCAGCAGCCACGGGCCGATCCGGATACGGACAAGGCGCAATGTCGGGAATCCCACCACAGCCGTCATCTTTCTTATCTGACGGAACTTTCCTTCCACAAGTGTAATCGAAATCCAGGAACTGGGTCCGTGTCGTGCATCCCTGATTTTTTTTGAGCGGGGACCGAAATCGGGAATTTCTACCAGCCGCTCCACTCTGCAGGGAAGAGTCTTGTACTTCTCTTCACGAATAGCGATCTGAACACCAGATCGTAATTGTTGCAGGGCTTCATCTGTGATTTCTCCGTCGACCAGCACCCAGTATTCTTTTTCCACATCTTTCCGCCTGATTCGCTCGCTTTCCATCCCGTCGGTGGTGAGAAAAAGCAATCCTTCACTGTCCTGATCCAGACGGCCAATGGCCATGGTTCCTTCCGGAAACGAAAACAATTCGCCCAGCTTTTTCTGCTTTGGCTTTTCGCCCACAAACTGGCTCAGATAGCCGCAGGGCTTGTGAATTTTGAAGTGACGATGCAAAGGGAGAATTAAAAATTAGGAATTAGGAATGAAGAATTAGGAATTTAGAACATTGAACTGAGCTGTTGAGCTGTTCGGGATATGATATCCCGAACGCAGATGAGGAGGATTTGAAATCCTCCACGGTCGGCATGATGTTGGCTATTTTGCATTTCATGCCCATAGATGATTGCCATAGCATCAAACACGAATTCATCCAATCACTCAACCGATGGTTTGGTTTTTGGCTGTCAGCGGACTGGGGTACCGTCCGTTTTGGGAGAGTTCCGTCAGTTTTTGTTGGGTGGGTGCTTTGTCGTTGGCGTAGGTTACACCGATCCACTCGTCTTCAGAATCCAGCACTTCGATCCGGATCTGGTTTTCGGTCACCAGCTTTCCGATGGTTTTGGGAAGAAGGAATTCTGATTTGAGGTCCCGTCCGTTTTGTTGGAGCCAGGGTCCAATTTCAGCATCCAGGAAACTGAAAATTTCAGGAGAGAATCCCCAGAAATTCATGGAAACCAGCTCATCACCTTTCAGCGTCAACGGATTGGAAGATTCCAGATCGCACATCAACCGACCGTGCACTTTCTGGATATCGGTTTTTTCTTCGATTTCCATCAGGTATCCGTCGGCATTGTCTTTGCAGATTCCTCTGGCCACCGATCCGGAGTCCGACAACGTTTTTCCCAGACGGTACCCAACCAATGCTCCGGTGAAAACTTCCGAAGGTTTTCCAGCCGCCTTTTCAAAGAAGGAAACGAGTTTCCGGAAACCGGATTCTCCATAAAAATCATCGGCATTAAGCACGGCAAAGTTCTCTTTCACCGCATTTCGTGCACACCAAAGAGCATGCGACGTACCCCATGGTTTGGTCCTGCCTTCGGGAACTGTAAAACCTTCCGGTAGCGCATCCATTTCCTGAAACACCAGATCATATATCAGATCTTTGGGAAGCCGACTGATCACCATTTGCTCAAACGCTTCTCGGATATCCTTTCGAATAATGAACACAACTTTCCCAAACCCGGCTCTAAAAGCATCAAAAACTGAATATTCAAGAAGTACTTCTCCTTCCGGACCGAGCCCGTCCATTTGTTTGAGTCCGCCATAGCGACTGCCCATTCCCGCAGCCAGAACAAGTAGGATTGGTTTTTGCATTGCAAAATATTTGACTGCAAATTGAACATGTCATTGCGAACCAAAGAAAATATTTTGTACCATTATGTCCGAAATCGAAAATAACCCTCAAAAAGTCTTGTGTTATTTTGGTTTCGGACGTCGTTTACCTCACTCTCTTCATTAACCGGAGGATGATGGATACTACCCTGTTTTAAATGAAAACCGTAACGAATGGATCTTTTGCGCCCGACGAGATTGCAAAGGCTTTGCTTTCCAATACGTTACAGGTAGTGTTTCTGCTGGATGAAAATTTTCTCATCAGAGCGTTTAACGAACAGGCCCGGGTGACGATGGAAATGCTTAGAGGTAAACCGGTGGAAATCGGAGAACATTTCTTCGGTTTTGTTCAGCCAGATCAACTGGATATTGTTGAAAGAGAGCTAAAAGCAGGCCTGGCCGGTCATGTGATTTCCGGCACAAAAAAGCTTGTAAACAAAGATGGTAAATCCATTTTTACCCGATACAACTACAACCCCGTCCGTGATGAAACCGGCAAAGTATTTGCACTTTGCCTCAGCTATCAGGATCTGACACCTGAAGTGCAGGCCAAAGAAGACGCCGAAAAATCATCGCTTCTTCTGGATCTTATTTTCCAGCAAAACCATGATGGACTACTGGTGGTCCATCTGGAGAAACTTCAGTTCAACGCCAATCCCGAATTCCTCCGGATTTTTGGGCTGACTGATGAAAGTCTGAAGGAAGAAATTTCGCGACTCTCCAATCCCGGAAAATGGGACGAGACCTTTCCATTTACTGTCAAACATGCATTCGCATTACCTTTTCGGCAGGAAGTGGAACTTCAGATTCTCAAATCAGGTGGGGAAGAAACCTTTGCCCGGATTGTCCGAAATGAACTTGTACATCCCAACGGATCCAAAGTTCTGCTCATTTCGGTGAAAGATGTAACCGAAATGGTGCAGATGGAGCGCCAGAGAATTGAGAATGAACTCCGCTTTAAGACCATTGCCCGCAATTTTCCAAATGGCAACATTTCGGTTATTGACAAAAATCTCAACGTTGTTTTCACCGATGGTGTTGATTATGAAACCGATTTAATTCTCTTCGTTCCCAAAGTTGGACAATCCATTCTGGCCCAGTATGGTAAGAACTATGCCGAGTACATGAAGGAAAGTCTCACCGCAGCTTTCAATGGAGTGAGTGAACAGTTCGAACTTCGCTTTGGCACCAAAACCTATTCCTTCGTGGTGGCACCATTGCCGGATCCTTCCGGAGAAGTAACCAGAGTGATGAAGATCGCACAGAATGTGTCGGATGAAAAAAATGCCCAGCTCGACGCTCATTACCGCCGGGAATACCTCCGCCAGATTCTGGACATCGACCCCAATTTTATTTATGTAATCAACAAGGAAGGCAAGGTGATCCTCGCCAACAAATCGATCGCCGGTTTTTTTGACACCACCGTTGCTGAATTTCAGGAGAACAGCCAGAATTATTTCAAGACCTACAAATGGCGGTATGAGGATGCCCAGGATATCGATGCGCAGATTTTTACGAGTTTGAAAACCATCACCATGGAGGAGGCATTTTTCCATAAGGAAAGTAAAAAGATGCATCTCTTTCAGGTGACCCGCACTCCCTTTGTGTCGCATGGAAATGAACTGAGTATTCTCTGTGTGGGCGTGGATATAACCGACAGGGTAAATGCCGAAAATGAGCTCATCACCCAGCGGGAGTATCTCCGCCATATTCTCGATACCGACCCGAGTCTAATATTTGTAAAGGACTCTAAAGGACGATACATTCTGGTAAACAGGGCCTTCTCAGAATTTTACCTGTGTAAACCAGAAGACTTGCTGGGCAAAACGGATGCCGAACTACCCTGGTCTGAAGAACAAAAAATCCATTTTGAAAATTCGGATCAGGCAGTGATCAATTCCAACGAACCCATCAGTTCTGAAGAGTATGTGATCAATCCAATCACGAAAAAGGAAGCCCATTTCGTAACGACAAAGAAACCTCTTCTGGATGCCGAAGGCAATCCCAATGTTCTCGGAGTTGTTACCGATATAACCGAACAGAAAAAACAGGAACAACAACTACGGAGAAGCGAGTTTTTGCTTCAACAGATTTTCAATAAAGTAGCGGATGCATTGTTCATTATTGAAGCGGAAACCCTCCGGATTCAGGATTGCAATTTCAAGGCCCTTGACCTGATCAAAGCATCCGGAAAAGACAAAATTGTCGGTGAGCATATTCAGAAAATCCAGACAGTTAAAGAGCCAGGATCTCGTTTCTGGAAGAACCTCTTTCTAAATATCCAGGACGATAATCCGGTCGTAGAAGCCGAAATGCTGAACCTTTCCAACCAAAATTTCTGGGGAAGCCTGGCCGCTACCTCGTTTATGCAGGAGGGCAAACAACTCATTCTACTTCGGATTTCCGATGTCACATCCCAGAAAAAATCGGAAGAGCAGATTATGATGGCCCTGCATGAAAAAGAAATTCTGATTCAGGAAATTCATCATCGGGTAAAGAACAACATGGCTGTCATCTCCAGTCTGTTGCAGCTTCAGTCGGGTTACATCAAAGATCCAGTTCTGATTGACGTGTTCCGTGACAGCCAGAGCCGCATTAAGTCGATGGCCCTGATTCATGAAAAACTGTACCAGTCCAAAACCCTGGCCAAAGTGGAGATGGAGTCCTACATCAAAGAACTGACCCGGACACTCTTTTTCACTTATAATTCCAGACGAATTGATTTGCAGATTGTCACCAAAGTGGAGAATGTGTTTCTCGACATCAACTCTGCGGTTCCATGCGGACTGATCATCAACGAAGTGATTTCCAATGCCTGTAAACATGCGTTTGTTGGTAAAGAGAAAGGATTGATTGAAATCCGTTTTGAAAAGATAAACGAACAATACGAACTCGAAATCAAAGACGACGGTATTGGAATGCCTCCCAATACAGATTTATCCAATCTGAAATCTCTGGGAATGAATCTTGTGCAGGCTCTGTCGGCTCAGCTGGGTGCGCAATTGGAAATCCGAACCCAGGGTGGAGTGTCCGTGAAACTGGCATTTGTGGAAAAAGTAAAACCCAGCCGGGAACAAGTAAGACCCAATTGATTCGAACTATGAAAGAAAGATTGAAATCGGGGTTGATATTTCTGCATTTTATCACAATGCACTTACCAAACTTTCCATCTGAACCCGCATTAAGATAGTCAGGACGCGATTTTTTCAGAAATTATAAAAGGCGTTCCACATTCTGTATGATGCAAGGTTCGCGGCTCTTTGCAACGGAGTAGTGAGTTTATTGGGTTTACTTTTGTATCGAATACAAGACCATAAGGCTCGTATTCCTATAACCGGATACTTTACCAACTCTTACGAAATTCTGCTATGAAAACGGCCACCGTATTCACTACGCTCCTAGTTTTGATTCTGTCTTTCCCGCTTGCTGCACAGACGGTTGGAAAAAAACCACCGAAAGTGTTATTGAAAGATTACAGCTACAAAGCAGATGATGGCAATCTTGAATTTGAAGTGGATGTGCGGATGGCAGATTGCATTTCGTATGTTGAGCTCAAAAACCCGGATTCCAAGAAACCAGTAAAAGTTCAGGTCACAGAAAACGATTATTACCTGAGTGAAGAAAACGGACAAGACATCATTCTTCGATTGTCGCTGGGTACATTAAAGGAAATATTGAAGAAAAAAGAAATGCTGGCAGCCGATCTCATCATTTACAGTAAGTCGGGGAAGCCGATTTACACCAACGAGCTTTCGCTCAACAAAGCCGATTTAATCTCGGCCAGTGGAAGCTGGAAGTGAGCGGCTCACCACTTGTTTCTTCACCTTTTCTGACTTTATCCGGATCAAATCCAAAGCCTTGAAAATGGCTGCCCGCAACGAGTCAGCCGAAGCAATTCCTTTTCCGGCAATGTCATAAGCGGTTCCATGATCTGGTGAAACGCGGATAAATGGCAGGCCGGCAGAAAAATTCACGCCTTCCATTCCAGCCAGCACTTTGAACGGAACCAGTCCCTGATCATGATACATCGCCAAAACGGCGTCGTATTGAGTGTGGTGTCCTGAGGCAAAAAAGCCGTCAGCCGGAAACGGACCGTACACATGTTTTCCCTTTCCTCTCCATTCTTTGATAACAGGTCCGATGATGGTTTCCTCTTCTTTGCCCAGTTTTCCATTTTCACCAGCATGAGGATTGAGTCCCAATACCGCAATTTTCGGCTGTGGGATATCAAAATCAGAAATCAAGGATTTTTCCAGCTGGGTAAGGCGGTTGACAATCAGATTCCGGGTCAGTACTCCGGCAATTTTTTCCAGGGGAATGTGGACGGTAGCCAGAGCAACTTTAAATGTATCGTGCACCATCAGCATCAGGCAATCTTTCAGACCTGCTGCATCGGCAAAAAATTCAGTGTGGCCGGGAAAAGGAAATTCGTCCTTCGGCATGTTCGATTTGGTGATCGGATTGGTGATCAGTGCTTCAATAAAACCGGCTTTCAGATCTTCCGTTGCTCGTTTCAATCCGTTAAGCGCCAGTTTTCCGGCTTCTTCATCACTTTGCCCAGGTTTGATTTCGTAATCCTCATCCCAGCAATTGAGCATATTGATTTTGCGGTGTGCAACCTGGTCAGCCCCTTTGCAGGGAATCATCTGGAAATCTTCCACCGTCATGAGTTTACGGTAGCGATTGATAATCTTATGGTTACCATACACAACGGGTGTGCAGAGTTTGAGAAGACGACTGTCTTCCAGCAAGCGGATCAGAATCTCCGGACCAATACCATTTACATCGCCCAATGTGATCCCAATGACCGGAGTTGGAGCTGTTTGAATATTTTTAAGTTCTGACATGGTGTATCGTTTGCCTTATCCCTACCATATTTGGGACCGCAAAACAACAGAAGAATCGCATATGACTCACCTTAGATCTGTAAAAAACCTGAAAGGACTGCTCTTTTCCCTCATAGCAGGTTCGATTGGCCTGTTTTCCTGCCAGGAAACCTACCAGCCAAAAGAGCGGGGCTATCCGCGGTTCGACCTTCCAAAGCCGAGTTATGTCGGCTATGATCAGAATCATCCCTATTCTTTTGAAGTATCGGATCAGGCGGTCGTCTACAAAGACAGCAACCGGCTGGCCGAAGAACATTGGGTCAATATCAAATATCCTGCCCTCGCGGCAGAAGTTCAGCTTACCTACAAAGACATTGGGGGCGACATGAAAATGCTCAACGAGTACATCGAAGATTCCAGAACACTGATCAACAAACACAACATCAAAGCATATGGAATCGAGGAAAGTAAGATGCGGACAGCTGCCGGCCAAACGGCGTATGTGTTTGCCCTAACCGGACAGGTGCCGACTCAGTTCCAGTTTTACACAACCGACAGCAGCCGGCATTTTCTACGGGGAGCACTGTATTTCCGGACAGCCACTGCCAACGATTCTCTGGCCCCTGCCATTCGCTACATCAGCAACGACATGCTGCATCTGCTCAACACGCTGAAGTGGAAAGATGTCCGGTAATCCCGATCCTTTCCGCCGGACGGTGATTAAACTGCCTGAAAGCACCGTCCGTATTAAACGCAGCGAATCCATGCTCTGGATGGGATCCTGTTTCGTAGAATCGCTTTCACCATTTCTGAAACAATTCGGATATCAGGTAAACGCCAATCCAATGGGAGTGGTCTTTCATCCGTTGGTCATACGGCAGCTTCTTCAAATGACGGAGCCGGAGTTTCAATCGCATTCTTTTGAGAAGGACGGAGTCTGGCAAAACTATTGGCTGGGCCATCCTTTTAATGGACGGAACCAGGAAGAACTCACACAAAAGATTCAGGAGGCCCGCGTTCACTTGCAGGAAACCTTGCAGAAATCCAGCTGGCTGGTGATGACCTGGGGAACAGCCTTCTGGTACGATCACAAGGAACTCGGAATGGTTGGGAAATGCCACAAACAACCACAGTCTGTTTTTACCAAACGGAGAAGCAACCCAAATGAAATCGTGGCTTTATGGAAAGAAGAAATTCTTCGGATCCGTCAGCAAAATCCCGGTATCAAAATCCTTCTGACGCTGAGTCCTGTCCGCCATACACGCGATGGACTGGAAGAAAATGCCGTCAGTAAATCGGCACTTCGGGTGGCCATTCAACAACTCATAGAAGAGATTTCGGATGTCTTTTATTTCCCGGCATATGAAATCATGCTGGATGAATTGCGTGACTACCGCTTTTATGAACGAGACCTGATTCATCCCAATGCAGAAGCGGTTTCATACATCTGGCATCGGTTCAGTTCACAATGGCTTGATCCGGAAGAAGTGAAGCAGAACGATCTGATTCAGGAAGTGATTCAATTGGAAAATCATCGCCCGTTGATTTCGTATGGAAAGGAATATGAAACCTGGCTGGCTGTGCTGGAAAAGAAAAAAGCCGGATTGAAGTCTGTGCTCCCATCCGGCTTTTCGTTGTAATATCCGATTCGTTGTTTACCTGTATCCCAGAATTTTCAGCATGCTTTCGCTGTCCTGTTCGGGTGCAAAAAGCTCTGTTGTTACATTACCCTTCTCATCTTTTTGAATCAGCACATGTTTCGGAGCCGGAATGAGACAGTGTTGAATTCCGCCATAGCCACCTAAGGATTCCTGGTACGCACCGGTGTGGAAAAAGCCAACATATAACTGTTCTTCGTCGTCAATTTTTGGAAGGAAAACCACCGAACTGTGCGCCTCTGAATTGTAGTAATCCATCGAATCGCAGGTAAGTCCGCCAAGGTTTACCTGATGGTATCGCTTATTCCAGTGGTTAATCGAAAGCATGATGTATTTCTGATTCAAACCCCAGGCATCCGGCAGATTGGTGATGAAGGAGCTGTCCACCATGTACCACAATTCCTTGTCATTCTGTTGTTTCTGATCGAGAATGGAGTAAATCACCGCACCGCTTTCACCTACAGTAAAGCTTCCGAATTCGGTGAAAATATCCGGCATCGGCACCTGCTGTTCGTTGCAGATGTACTGGATGTTTTCCACAATCTGGTCGATGATGTATTCATAATCAAACTCAAACTGCATCGAGGTTTTGATCGGAAGTCCGCCGCCGATGTCAATGCTGTCGAGTTCCGGACAAATTTTCTTCAGCTCGCAGTACAACTCCACAAACTTGGCGAGTTCGTTCCAATAGTACGCGGTGTCCTTCATTCCGGTGTTCACAAAGAAATGAAGGGTTTTCAGCGAGAATTTCGCCCGACCTTCGATCCGCTTTTTATACAGATCAATAATCTCGTTGTACCGTATTCCCAAACGGGAGGTATAGAACTCAAAGTTGGGCTCTTCGTCAGCCGCAATCCGGATTCCGACCTGGCAGTTCACCTTGATGTTTTGTTCGTAGTAATCGATTTCAGTAAGGTTGTCCAGAATCGGTATGCAGTTATGGAAACCATCGTTAATCAGTTCGCTGATGTACTGCGCATACAACGGACGCTTGTAGCCATTGCACAGAAAATATGTGTCCTTGGAAACCAGTCCACGGTTATAAAGCTCCCGGATAATCGGAATATCATAAGCCGAAGAGGTCTCTATGTGGATGTTGTTTTTCAGGGCCTCTTCCAGTACAAAACGGAAGTGGCTTGACTTGGTACAATAGCAATAGGTGTATTTACCTGTGTACCCGTATTTTTCAAATGCCTTCTGAAAATAACTTCTGGCTTTTTGAATATGCTGGGTAATTTTTGGTAAATAACTTATTTTCAGCGGCGTACCGTACTGCTCAATAATGGGCATGAGAGGTACATCGTTGAAATGAAGTTCATTGTCAACTACTTTGAATTCTTCCGTTGGGAATTCAAAAGTTTGTTCGATTAAGTCAATGTATTCCAGCATGTTGAATAGCCAGTCTTAGATTATCTTTTGTAAAAGGGAATGCGATTTAACACAATTTTTTCAGGGGGCCAAGTGATGCTGAAATGATAACATTCGCGTTTTAGCATCAGGTGGTTTTGTCAGGAGCTCCCAAAGCGTTTTTATATACGTCCAGAACCCGTTTTCGGGCATATTCATGATTGACGACCTGGTTTTGCAGATACTCAGGACGATTCCATTCCGGCACCCATTTTTTGATATAGATCCATTGCTTATCAAACTTTTCTGTCTGAAGGGTCGGATTGAAAACCCGGAAATACGGAGCCGCATCGCAACCCGAACCCGCCGCCCATTGCCAGCCACCGTTGTTGGCGGCCAGATCGAAATCCAGAAGCTTTTCTGCAAACCAGGCTTCCCCCCAGCGCCAATCGATCAGCAAATGCTTCACCAGAAAACTGGCGGTGATCATACGCACACGATTGTGCATAAATCCGGTTTCGTTCAGTTCCCGCATGCCGGCATCCACAATCGGGTAGCCGGTTTTGCCTTCACACCAACGACGGAATTCGTCCGGATCATTTCTCCATTGAATGGTGTCGTATGCCGGCTTGAACGATTTTCCCTCTCCTACCCTGGGAAAATTCCACAAAATCTGCATGTAAAACTCCCGCCATATCAACTCGTTGAGCCAGGTTTCACTTAAAGGTAATGCCCGTTTCACCAGTTTTCGGATGCTCACCGTCCCAAATCGGAGATGAACACTGAGCCGGGATGTGGCAGGCAATGAAGGAAAATCCCGCTTCTCGCCATATTCCTTGATCAGTTTATCTGTCACTTCAACCGATGGAAATCCACCGGCTGTTTCTTCAAAGCCCATCTCTTGCAAGGACGGTATCGGTAGTGCTTCCCACTGCAGAAAACGGTGGTTTTCCTTTTCAGATGGAAATTCTGCCATCGATTGTTCATTCAGCAACGCTTTCCAGCGTTTGGAGTAGGGCGTAAAGACCGTGTAAGGCAAACCCTGACCAGACAGGACTTCTTCCTTTTCAAATACGACCTGGTCTTTGAAGGTGTGAAAACCCACTCCGTACTTCTCCAGCAACTGGCCGATCTTTTCATCCCGTTGGCGGGCATAGGGTTCATAATCATGATTGGTGTACACGGCCGCCAATTTTCCTTTTGAAAGCAAATGAGCGAAGACTTCCTCCGGATTTCCATGGTAGAACCGTATTCCGCTTCCTGATTTCTGCAGCTTTTCATGCATTTGGTTCAGGGTGGAATGGATAAACTGAAGGCGCTTATCCTTTTTGTTTTCCAGCTTGTCCAGAATGGCAGTATCAAAAATGAAAACCGGCAAAACAGGGCATCCACTTTTCAATGCCTGAAATAAGCCATGGTTGTCGTCCAGCCGAAGATCGCGACGGAACCAGAAAACGGAGAATTGATCAGTCATAAGACCTTTTAACTTCTCAGTCAGGCGGATGGTTTAAAATTCATGGGATGAAAGAGAATACTTAATAAAACCAACGGTCTTTCGTTCCCGAATCTGAGCGGAAAAGTGTAATCTTGCCCTTGAAAAGTGACCTTTTCAAACTACCTGAATATGACCGAAAAAAGATCGTATGCCGGCACGGGTTTCCATCCGTTTGATGGCAGTTCTGTTCAAAATCCAGCGGCTGTCCCAGCGTATCTGAACGCACCGGGGTATTTTCCGTTTGCCCGTGGACCTTATCCGGCAATGTACGTTACCCAGCCCTGGACCATCCGCCAGTATGCCGGGTTTTCAACGGCCAAAGATTCCAATGCGTTCTATCGCCAGAATCTGGCAGGCGGGCAAATGGGTTTGTCTGTAGCTTTCGATTTACCAACGCACAGAGGATATGATTCTGATCATGAGCGGGCGGCCGGTGATGTCGGTGCGGCAGGTGTAGCCATCGATTCGGTGGAAGACATGAAGGTGCTCTTCGATGGAATTCCGCTCGACAAGATTTCGGTTTCCATGACCATGAACGGGGCGGTGATTCCGATTATGGCGTTCTATATTGTGGCCGCTCTGGAACAGGGCGTTCAGCCGGAACAACTGGCGGGAACCATTCAGAACGACATTCTGAAGGAATTTATGGTGCGGAACACATTCATTTATCCGCCAGATCCTTCTATGAAACTGGTGGCTGAAATTTTCTCTTACACCGCAGCCCGGATGCCGAAGTTCAATTCCATTTCGGTAAGCGGATACCACATGCACGAAGCGGGAGCGCCGGCTCACCTTGAACTGGCTTACACACTTGCCGATGGGTTGGAATATGTAAAAACAGGAATGAAAGCCGGGTTGAAAGTGGATGAATTTGCTCCCCGCATTTCCTTTTTCTGGGCCATTGGGATGGACTACCTCACCGAAGTTGCCAAGCTGAGAGCCGGCCGTATTTTATGGGCTGAACTAATGGCTCGTTTCGCACCGAAAAACGACAAGTCCTCGATGCTGAGGGCGCATTGCCAGACATCCGGATATTCGCTCACTGAGCAGGATCCGTTCAACAATGTGGCCCGCACTGCGATCGAAGCGATGGCGGCAGCGCATGGTCAGACCCAAAGTCTGCACACCAATTCCCTCGATGAAGCCATCGCTTTACCGACACCTTTTTCTGCCCGTATTGCCCGTAACACACAGATTTTCATTCAGAAAGAAACCGATTCCTGTAACGTAATCGATCCCTGGGGTGGTTCGGCTGAACTGGAAAGGAGAACAATGGATTTGCTGGAAAGGGCTCGTGAGGAACTCGATTCGATTGAAAAAGAAGGAGGCATGACGGCCGCCATCGACCGGGGAATTCCGAAAATGCGGATTGAAGAAGCAGCGGCACGTAAACAAGCGAACATTGACACCGGCCTTGAATTTCTGGTTGGGATCAATCTCAACACTCAGCCCCGCCTGCAGAACATGGAAGTTCTCACCATCGACCTTGAAAAAGTCCGCAAAGAACAGATCGATCGTCTGGCAGAAATTCGTTCAAAGCGGGACGAAGCAGCGGTTCAACAAGCACTTTCCAATATTGAGAAAAGAGCTTTTTTTCTCAAGGAAAATGAAGCTGGTGGATTGCCTGAAGAAAACATTCTTCAACTCGCGGTGGAAGCAGCAAAATTGAGGGCAACACTGGGTGAAATTTCACTTGCCATTGAAAAAGCATTTTCACGTCACAATCCACCCATCCGGTTAATTTCGGGTGTTTATCAGTCCATCGTGGAACACAACGAAGATTTCATTAAAGCCCGTCAGCTGGCTGATCAGTTTGCGGAAAAAGAAGGGCGCCGTCCTCGTATTCTGGTGGCCAAACTGGGTCAGGATGGCCACGACCGTGGCGCCAAAGTGGTGGCATCTGGTTATGCCGATTTGGGTTTTGACGTGGATGTCGGGCCTTTGTTTGCAATGCCGGATGAAGTTGCACGCCAGGCTCTGGAAAACGATGTTCACATAGTGGGTGTGTCATCACTGGCTGGCGGTCACCGGATCTGGCTTCCGAAACTGAAAGAAGAACTGGTGAATTCCGGAATTGGCGATGTCATGCTGATTGCAGGTGGTGTGATTCCAGCTGAAGACTACGATTGGCTGAAGGCCCGTGGAGTGGATTTCGTTTTCGGCCCGGGTACTGTCATTTCAAAAGCCGCCATAGAAATGCTGGAATCCTTACTAAGAAAGATTTCTTAGTAACAGGTAATTCGATTGAAATAGGCTACGGTCTTGCTTCAATCGCCAGAGTGGAATGAGAGACAGGGTTAAAATCTGCCTGAATTTTGTAAACGTCTATCGTTACCTCAGTATAAAGTTTTAAAAATCAACAGGTTCTTTTCCTTTTTACTCTCGCAAATTATTGTCTTTTTTGCAGTTGAATTGGTTACGCATAATTTACATGGAGGTAAGGGAGCTGGCACTCAAAGGAATCATTGAATTGAGGCCGCGGGTTTTTGAAGACGAGCGAGGCTATTTTTTTGAATCCTACAATGAAAAGGCCTTTACAGACCATGGAATTGACGTCCAGTTTGTTCAGGACAACCAGTCTTTTTCCGTTGCCGGAGTTGTTCGTGGTCTTCATTTTCAGGCACCACCATTTGCGCAGGGAAAACTCGTCAGAGTCATTTCCGGACGCGTATTGGATGTAGTAGTTGATATACGTAAAGAGTCAACAACGTATGGGCACTCTTTGTCAATTGAATTGTATGGTAGCGAACACAAAATGTTATACATTCCTCCGGGATTCGCCCATGGATTTTCAGTACTGGAAGATGCTGTTTTCCAATACAAATGTTCAAATTTATACCATAAGCCTTCTGAAATGGGGATTCATCCTTTGGATCCGCAACTCGGTATTTTATGGGGGACCCATTCTCCTGTTGTATCTGCAAAGGATCTGGAGCTTCCGGCTTTTCAAAATTTTAATTCCCCTTTTTAACAAATGAATTTCAGGCTCATTGTAAGCTTTATTCTTTTCAGTGTTCTATTCAGTTCCTGTGAACTATACAGACGCGATGTTTTGTTTAAAGCTCCGAAGGAAAAAGAAGCAGAATTTCTTAAGGCATCTTACTCCATTGTTAATCCCAAAAATCATCTCATCAACAAAAACGACTACATCGAATTTCAGCTATTCTCCAACAATGGTGAAATTCTGGTAGATCCAACATCTGAATTTGCGAAGCAGATGTCTTCAGGTGGAAGTTCTTCTTCAAGAGCAATTAAATACCTGGTCCAAAATGATGGTTGTGTGGACCTTCCCATTATTGGTCATACAAAAGTTGACAGCTTAAACATCCACCAATGCGATAGCCTTTTGGCGAATCTGTATGGCAAATATTATCTGGATGTGTTTGTTCTCTCAAAAGTTTCGAACCCACGGGTTTTTGTGCTGGGCATCGGAAGCGGGGGAAATGCTGGTGGAGGAAACAGTGTTGGCCGGGCCCAGGTGGTTATGCTTGAGCACGATAACACCACATTATTTGAAATCATAGCCAAAAGTGGTGGGGTCGGACTTTATAGTTACACCAATCGGATTAAAATCATCCGTGGTAATCTATCAAACCCTACTATTTTTACAATAGACGTTTCCAAATGGAACAGCTATCAGCAATCCAATCTGGTCGTGCAGCCCAACGACATCATATACGTTGAACCACTTCGAAGAGGTGCCATAGAGTTTTTACGAGACATATCCCAGGTCTCAGGTATCGTAACGCTCATATTTTCACTTTATATCTTTACCAGGATAAACTAATGTCGACAACGGGTAAAAACACAAGCCAGCCAATGAATGCCGCCCTAAGTGATTTTGGGTTAGAAGGGCAGACCCAAGGCGGAATTGGCGGAATTGATCTGGAAAAACTCCTCGCCATTCTAAATAAAAGTCTTTGGTGGATAATTTTATTCGTAGTGCTTTCACTTACAGGTGCTTATCTCTATCTTCGGTATACAAAGCCTGTTTATGAATCCTATTCGATCCTGAAGCTTGATATTCAAAAACAAGCAGATCAGCTTCTCGGTATCGCAAAAGGTGAAGAATCCGGACCGAATCTTCAGGGAGAACTTGAAATCATTCGGTCCCAGGTTGTGTTTGAGAAAGTTCTTGAAAAGATTGACTTATCGGTTACCTATCAGCAATCCGGGAACTTCCTTTCCAGCGAACTATATACCATCACTCCGTTCAAGGTTGTATTTGAGGTAAAGAATCCAGCCTTCTACAATGTCCCGATAGCTCTTGAATTTATAGATGACAAACAATATATACTTAAGTATGATCTGATTGGAGTTGAGAATTCAGAAATATTCAAGTTTAATACCGCTTACGAAAATGAGTTTCTAAAGTTCAAGATCAATCTTACCCGGTTTTACTCGCCTGAGTGTAATGGCAGAAAGTATATCTTCATGCTGAATTCCAAACAGAGTCTGATCGATTTTCTATCGCGGGGAACAAATGCATTTATTCTTAACGCAGCGGCAAATACCATCCGGGTTGGGTTCCAGGACAACTCTCCTCAAAAGGCAAAAGATATTGTGAATGTGATCGATACTATTTATCAACAACAAACCATTTCACAAAAAAATCTGGCAAATGAACAGACACTGAAGTTCCTTGAAGACCAGATGAAGCAGACCGCAGAAAAACTGAGTTTGTCTGAACAGGAGATTCAGAATTTTCTAAAACGCAATAAAGTCTCGGATGTGAACAACACAACAGAGACCCTTAAGCTGAAGCTTGAAAATGTAGTTACCAAGAAAAAAGAACTGGATCTCCAGAAAATGCAGCTTCTGGAACTGTCTGTTATGGTGAAAAACTACTCTTATAAAGAGAAGCAGATTTTTCCTTCGCTTAACTATATCAATAATCCAAACCTGATTGAAACAGCCAAGTCCCTCAATCAGCTTTTGACACAAAAAACAACAATGCTGTATGGAGCAAAAGAATCGACGGCCGCATACAGGATTCTGACCAGCAAAATTGAAGATTTCAGAAAAAATATAGTTCTGCAGATTGATGAAGAACTGACCGTTACAAATGAAAAAATAAATGAAATATCGAAAGAGTTGACCGCTCTGCAGAATGAGTATGAGATTCTCCCAGGAATTCAAAAAGAACTGGCTCAGATTCAACGCTTTCTCTCAATTAATGAGAAGTACTACACAATGTTTATCGAGCGAAAAGCTGAATTTGAGATTGCAAAAGCCGGAACCATTCCGGATTTTCAGATCCTCGCTCCTGCCAATCTGCCGACGGTTCCATTGATTCCACAAAAAGGATCCGTGTACAGTACCTGGATCATCATTGGTGTGATTTCGGGTCTGGCATTGATCGTCGTTCGGTACCTGCTTCAGGATACAATCGTAACCCAAAAGGAGCTGGAGGTCAATTCTCTCGCCCCGATTCTGGGTGTAATTCCAGTCTATTCCAAAGAAAAACTGCGTATTGCCAGGTTGCTTGTAGACCGGAATCCAAAATCAGCACTCAGCGAATCGCTCCGTTCCATCCGGACGAATGTTGACTTTATGGTGCCTGATAAAAAGAAAATTATCTCGGTTACCAGTACAGTGGCTGGAGAAGGTAAAACATTCTTTGCCATCAACCTTGGTGGAGTACTGGCCATGTCAAATCAAAGAGTGATCATGCTTGACATGGATATGCGGAAACCAAAGCTTCACCTCGCATTCGATGTGAGCAACGATACCGGCATGAGCACTCTGCTGATCGGTCGAGACAATCTCCGTGACTGTATCTCCAAAACTTCTCTTGAAAATCTCGAGATTATTTCGGCCGGACCTGTTCCGCCAAATCCTTCAGAGCTCATTATGCGTCCTCAACTCAATGATATTTTTGAGGAATTGCACAAAGACTACGATATCATCATTATAGATAGTCCGCCAGTAGGTCTTGTTACTGACGGAATCCTGATTATGCAAAAAGCAGATCTTCCGATTTATGTAGTCCGCTCCGAATATTCGAAAAAAGCGTATCTGAAAAACATCAACAAACTCATTCGGGTAAATGGTTTCCGTAATCTGGCAACAATCCTGAATGGCCTTGATAATTTCAAAACCTATGGTTACGGATACGGTTATGGATATGGTTACGGCTCGGGTTACTATTCTGATGATGCACCAGAAACCAATGTGAATCTGGATTGGTTCAAGAATATTGTAAAGAAATAGCCGGACCTTCCAAAATCAACTACTTACGAACTTTACCTAATGAAGAATATTCGAAATTTCTGCATCATTGCACATATTGACCACGGGAAGAGCACATTGGCCGACCGGCTGCTTGAGTTTACCCACACGGTTGATAAGCGGCAAATGCAGGCCCAGCTATTGGACGATATGGATCTGGAACGAGAGCGTGGAATTACCATTAAGAGCCACGCCATCCAGATGAATTATATATATAAAGGTGAAAACTATGTTTTCAACCTGATCGATACGCCGGGGCATGTGGACTTTTCATATGAAGTTTCCCGCTCGATAGCAGCCTGTGAAGGAGCACTCCTGCTGGTAGATGCCTCACAGGGGATTGAAGCTCAGACCATTTCCAATCTCTATCTGGCTATGGGAAATGATCTGGAAATTATTCCCGTCCTGAATAAAATTGACCTGCCCGGTGCAATGCCTGATGAAGTGACAGACGAAATGGTGGAACTTCTGGGATGTAAACGGGAAGACATTATTCGTGCATCCGGAAAAGCGGGCATTGGAATTGAAGATATCCTGAACGCAGTTGTTGAACGGGTACCTGCACCAAAAGGCAGCATCGACAGTCCTTTACAAGCATTGATTTTTGATTCCGTTTACAACTCCTTCCGTGGAATTGAAGTGTATTTCCGGATATTCAACGGAACCATTTCCAAAGGTGATAAAGTAAAATTTATGGCCACAGGAAAAGAGTACTATGCCGATGAAATCGGAATTCTGAAACTGAATCAGGAAGCCCAGACCACCATGTATGCCGGAAATGTTGGCTATCTGATTTCCGGAATTAAGGAGGCAAAAGAGGTAAAGGTAGGTGATACCATTACCCACACACAACGACCCTGTGAGCTTGCCATTCAAGGTTTTGAAGATGTGAAGCCCATGGTATTTGCGGGGATTTATCCCGTTGAAACTTCCGAATTCGAAGAACTGCGTGCTTCCATGGAGAAGCTCCAATTAAATGACGCTTCTTTGGTTTGGGAACCAGAAACATCAGCAGCCCTTGGATTCGGATTCCGATGCGGTTTCCTTGGAATGCTGCACATGGAAATTGTACAGGAAAGACTCGAACGGGAATTTGACATGACGGTAATTACAACCGTTCCATCAGTTCAGTTCAGGGCTTACACAACTAAAAATGAGCTTCTGGTGGTAAATGCACCAAGTGAATTGCCTGATCCAAATTTCCTTGACCGGGTCGAAGAACCTTTTATCAAGGCACAAATCATCACCAAATCGGATTATGTGGGTGGTATCATCGGACTTTGTATGGACAAGAGGGGGGTTATCAAAAACCAGGTTTACCTCACTCAGGACAGAGTAGAACTGATGTTCGAGCTTCCTCTTTCTGAAATTGTATTTGACTTTTTTGATAAGCTAAAAACCATATCAAGAGGCTATGCATCACTGGATTACGAACTGATTGGTTTCAGAGCGAGTACGATGGTGAAACTGGATATTATGCTCAACGGCGACAAAGTGGATGCCTTGTCGGCCATTGTTCACCGTGATAAAGCTTACGAATGGGGTAAGCGACTTTGCGAAAAACTGAAAGAGCTCATTCCCCGCCAAATGTTTGAGATCGCTGTACAGGCAGCCATCGGAGCAAAAGTAATTGCCCGTGAAACGGTGAAGGCAATGCGGAAAGATGTATTGGCCAAATGCTACGGTGGTGACATCAGCCGAAAGCGAAAACTCTTGGAAAAACAGAAAAAAGGGAAGAAGAGAATGCGCCAGGTGGGTAATGTCGAAATCCCGCAGGAAGCATTTATGGCAGTCCTTAAACTTGATTGATTTATCTCAAACCCTTCACAAAGAAGGGTTTGGTTTTTTATACGCTATGCAGATACTCGACGGAAAACAAGCTTCCAATTATTATCAGGAACAACTTAAGGCCGAAAGCCTTGAATTTGAAGCCAAAACCGGCAAAAAGCCACATCTCGCTGCCATTTTGGTTGGCAACAGCGGCCCCAGCGAAACCTATGTGGCAGCTAAAATGGAAACCTGCCGGAAGGTCGGATTTCAGTCAAGTCTGATCCGGTTTGAACCAACCATTACAGAGCAGCAATTGCTTCTTGAAATTGACAAACTCAATCAGGACTCGGACCTGCATGGTTTCATTGTTCAGCTGCCATTGCCGGCTCATATTGATGTAAACAAAGTGATTGAAAGGGTGGATCCCTCGAAAGATGTGGACGGATTTCATCCTGTTAATCTTGGAAAAATGGCGAAAGGGCTGCCCGCTTTCGCTTCAGCCACACCTTGGGGAATCATCAAACTGATGGAATACTATAATATTGAAACCGAAGGGAAACATGTGGTGATATTAGGGCGAAGTCAGATCGTAGGATTGCCAATGAGCCTCCTGTTGTCCCGGAACTCTAAGCCTGGCAATGCAACAGTGACGGTTTGCCATAGCAAATCCCAAAATCTGGCAGACATTTCACGACAGGCAGACATTCTGGTAGCAGCCCTGGGAATCCCAGAGTTTGTGAAAAAAGAAATGGTGAAAGATGGTGCCATTGTTATTGATGTGGGTCTCAGCCGCATTCCGGATGAAACACGTAAATCTGGATACCGCCTGGTAGGTGACGTGGCCTATGATGAAGTTGCACCAAAATGCAGTGCCATCACACCGGTTCCGGGAGGTGTCGGACCAATGACCATAACGGCTCTGATGCAAAATACACTGCTGGCTGCCCGCCAACAGATGGGTCTAACCTGATCTTGTTTTCAAAAATTTGAACAGAATTAACGGTTCAAAGTCAATATCACCTACTTTTGCCTTCCCTATTACCGAATTACCGAAAGACCAATGCAGATTTTCCAACAGCAGGTAGCCAACAATGTGGCTGGATTTTTACTCGATTGCCAGGCGGTGAAGCTTAATCTCAAGCAACCTTACGTTTGGGCTTCCGGTTGGAAGGCACCTATTTATACTGACAACCGGGTGACGTTGTCTTTTCCGCAAGTAAGGACCTACATAAAAAATCAGTTGATATCACTGATTGTGAACAATTTCCCTACAGTAGAGTGCATTGCTGGTGTTGCTACAGGTGGGATTCCTCAGGGTGCATTGGCAGCGGATGAAATAGGAATTCCTTTCGTCTACGTGCGCTCAGAAGCCAAAGGCCATGGCTTAAAAAACATGATTGAAGGACAAGTTCATGAAGGCCAGAAAGTAGTAGTGGTTGAAGACCTTATTTCAACAGGTAAAAGTTCTTTGAAGGCAGTTGAAGCATTACAAGAGGCCGGAGCAGAAGTATTGGGAATGGTTTCGGTTTTTACATACGGTTTTCCTCAGGCCTGGGAAGCATTTGAGAAAGCAGGAATCCAGTGCTTTCCTTTGACCGATTATTTGAGTCTTCTTGCCACTGCTCTTCAGAAAGGAATCATTAAAGACAAAGACATCGCCACCCTGGAACAATGGCGCAAGGATCCTGCCAACTGGGGTAATTAATTCCAGAGACGGAAGTAATGTTGACAGGAATGTTCAGGTCCTGTTCAACTTGTTATACAGGTTGCTCAGATCAGAGCTTCGTAATGTTTTTACGGTCTTACACCTCGTTCTGAATTGCAGGTGCCAAAAGCAAAACAAACATCATGTAAACTCCTGATTTTTACATCTGGTTTAGCTTTTATAGTACATCTGCCCAACGGATATAAGTTTTGTTTTTGATTGCCAAGTTCTTGCATTTATTTTGCAGCTTTCAACACCTTACAGAATGACTATCAAATACTTCAAAAGCGTCTTTACATTCCTTCTGCTGTTCACATCCCTTATTCCGAGCCATGCAGAAACATTTGAACCTTATCGAAATCCCCAACCGGTTTCTGTAACGGCTGCTGCTAACAATGAATGCACCGGAGCCACCACACTTACATTTGGAATTGCAGTAAACGATAACAATACAGGGGCTACTCAATCGCTGGCACCCAATATCTGCAACGGGTTTGCTTCACCGAATGCCAACGATGTTTGGTATAATTTTACATACACAGCCCAGATGGATTGTGTCATTGTGAATCCCGGATCCAATCCAAACAGTGATATCATCATTGAATTGTTCAGTGGTACCTGTGGAACACTCAATTTCCTTGCCTGTGGTAATTTTGCAGAACCCAACAGCAACATTCAGACAGAAGGAATCGCTCTTTCAACTTTGGGCTTAACAATCGGCGACAATTATAAATTAAGGGTATATGGCTATGATGGAGTCGTCGCATCTTTTTCAGTTCTTCTCAAATCCGGGATTCCTTTGCCTCCTCCCGCCAATGACGACTGTGCTTCCCCGGTTACACTGACTTCTGGTGGAACTGTGCCTGGCACATCTGCTGGAGCAACACAATCAGTTGCTCCTATAAGTTGCCAGGGATTTACGAGTTCGGCAGCGAAAGATGTCTGGTATAAATTTACAAAGTCCGCTATCATGGATAGCCTCATTCTGTATCCGTTCACCGCGGGTGTGGATCTAATTCTGGAAGTTCGATCCAATAACTGTAATGCCGGCACAAGTCTGCTGTGTTCAGATCAGACTGGCTCCTCCCTAATTGAGAAAATCTCCTTGTCTTCACTTACAAACGGAACCATTTATCTCGCAAGGGTATTTGCCAGGAACGGGGCTTCCGGAGAGTTTTCTATGCGCATCAAATCGGGTCCCACTAATAATAACTGTACCGGAGCCACAGAGTTGTTGGCCAGTGCCGGACAACAGAATGGACGAACGGTAGACGCTTCACAGTCTTTGCCACCATCCACCTGCCTTGGTTCTTCTGACGATGATGTATGGTTTAAATTCTCGATGGTGGCTGGTCTGGACAGTGTAAAGGTAACACCTGTCGGACTGTTTAATCCTGTAGTTGAATTACGCAGCGGAACCTGTGCATCCAGTGCTGCCGTTCGCTGTTCGAATAATGGATCTTCTGGTTCTATAGAAAAAATCTTTGTTGGTGATCTGACAGAGGGAGCCACTTACTATATTCGTGTGTACAGCTTTGGCAGCGGGGTTGGTTCGGAAGGAACCTTTCAGATTCAATTGATGCAGGTGGCCAATCTTCCTGCAAATGATGAGTGCACCGCAGCAATTACCATCACATCCGGAAGCATCACCAACGGTTCCAATGCAAACGCAACTCAAACGATTCCGGCTGTTTCCTGCGGAGGATCTACCTCACCGATAGCCAATGATGTCTGGTATTCATTTACGAAAACAGAAGAAATTGATTCCGTCCGTTTTGATGGATTGGGCACACTGGATCTTGTGATTGACATCCAGATGAATTCCTGCCCCAATGGCACCCTCGTCGCTTGTTCCAACATAGAAGGTACCGGTCAAAAGAATCTGGATATCAGCAATCTGACCAATGGAAACACCTATTTCCTGCGTGTATTTGGCTGGAATGGTACCACAGGAGATTTTACACTCGAATTCCGTGATGCCAATGCCGTGGTGAATCCACCAGCAAACGATGAATGCTTTGATGCAATTACTCTTACACCAGGAACAACCTGTTCAGGTGTGGCCGGAACCAATGCGGGTGCCACTGAAACTTTACCTGCAAGTACAGCATGTTCAGGTACAAATCCAGGTGCTGCGAATGATGTCTGGTACACATTTACAGCGAATGGAAACTCATCCATCGCACGTCTTATTTGCAGCACCGATTTTGATGGGGCAATCCAGGTGTATTCCGGAAGCTGTTTCGGGCTCACATCAATAGGTTGTGCCGATAACCTGGCCGCGAGTAACGACCCCGACTTTCCAGCAATTGAAGAAGTGTTTCTATCGGGACTTACATCAGGTCAGCAATATTTTATCCGGGTATATGGTTACAATGGAACAACCGGCAGCTTTGCTGTCTGCGCCTTTAATCCAAACTGTAACTCAACTCCGGCAACTCTGACCACAAGTTTGTCCAGCGTTTTGTCGAATCAGGCATTTTCAACACAGGTTGTTGGCGGATCAGGTGAGGTGTCGTATCAGTATTCGTCCAATCAGGTATTATGGACCGGATTTCAGGCCACAACCGGAATTGTCGACACCCTCGTTTTTTCATCAACCATTACAAGCACCCTGTATCTAAGGGTTGTCACAAGAAACGGAAATTGTTATCCAGCTTATTCCACTTCTGTGCCTGTTTCGATCCGATGTGCAACACCATTTACTTTTTCATCAGGTTCAGACCGGATCAATAAAATCACACTGGGGACCATCAACAAAACTTCTACCTCAAATCCAATGGGCGGAAATGTTGAAGATTTCACTTCTTCCTCAACATCGCTTTGCAAAGGCAATACCTATCCATTAGGCATTACGGTGAATTCTTCCGTTCCGTCCTACAACCGGATGGCATGGATCGATTTCAATCAGGACGGTGACTTTGCGGATGCGGGTGAAAATGTCCTTTTTGGAAACTATTCTGCCGGTACAACCACCACTCATTCCATTTCCATTCCTGCCAATGCCACGAGCGGTAACTGCAGAATGAGAATTGCCATCATCGATAACACTACTGCCATTACATCTTCAGATCCTTGTGCTTCAGGGCCTTATGCCTATGGTGAAATTGAAGAATACACAATCAATATCACGTCTTCGGGCCTGGTTTCAAATGCAGGGCCTAATCAAACCGTTTGTGGAACCACAGCCACTCTTGCTGGAAACGATCCGGGTACTGGAAATACAGGAGTCTGGACGGTTGTATCAGGAACCGCCACATTTGCCAATGCATCCAGCTTTTCGACTTCAATTTCCGGGCTGTCAGCAGGGGCAAATGTTCTTCGCTGGACACTGACCAATGGCTGCGGATCTTCACCAGACGAAGTAACCATCACATCATCAGCAGTTTCAGCCAATGCAGGTAACAACCAAAGCATCTGTGCTGCAACAGCGACTCTGGGAGCTGCCTTACCTGGAGCAGGAACAGGAGCCTGGTCGGTTTTATCAGGAGGAGGAATTGTAACCACTCCCGCAAACCGAAATTCTGGTGTAACCGGATTGTCTGTTGGGGTGAATGCATTTATCTGGACCGTAACCCTGCCTGGTTGTCCGCCAGCAAAAGACACGGTCGAGATCATCCGCAAGCAACCACCGGTTTCGAATGCCGGATCCGGCCAAAGTGTATGTTTATCTACTGTAAACTTATCGGCCCAGGTTCCGGTTTCCGGAACGGGACTTTGGTCATTGGTTTCCGGCGCAGGGACAATAACAAGTCCTTCACAACCGACTACTTCCGTAACCAGTTTGGGAATTGGCACCAACACATTTCGCTGGACAGTTTCCGATGCGCCTTGTACGGCGGCAACGTCTGAAGTGACAATTAACCGGGAAGCGAATCCGGTTTCGCTTGGAAAAGACACACTGGTGTGCAGTAACATCACACCAAACTATACACTGACAGGTCCGTCAGGCATGACATCATATTTATGGAGCAGCGGACAGAGCACACCTCAGATTTCGGTTTCGACACCTGCCCAGTATTTTCTTTCAGTATTAACTCCAGGCGGTTGTCAGTTCAGTGACACAGTTTCTGTTACATTTCAGATATGTGATTTTGTGTCATCTGCGATTGTACCGGGCTCTTTTTCTGCTCAGATTGTACCAAATCCGGTTAACGGAAATGAAAATGCCAGTCTTCTCCTGAATGTGGAAAAACCTGGCGATGTTCACTGGACTATGTTTGATATGAAGGGTCGTCGGATTGGTCAACCATCTGTTCGGTTTCTCAATGGTAAAAATGAAATCACACTTCCATCGGGTCTTCCTTCCGGAATGTATCACATTACAATTGGCACGAAAGGCACCAGCCGATCATTAACCTGGATGGTCAGATAAGGTACTGATTACTTGAAATACAAAAAAATGCCGGGGCTAGCTTCCGGCATTTTTTTTTTGATCTTATTTCTGGATTGAGTTTGCATCGGATCAAAATTCAGAACTGATCAGGAAACAAAAAAGGCGATTGAAGGTGACCGTTTTTTCTATAATTCCTATCCACTTAAATCTGCTTTATCATTCATATTTTACCGCATCAATTTATATTGATATTCAAATACTTAGGTCTATATTTTGCGAAATAAATCTATATATTGGATTCATCTGAAATTCTAATAAAAATAGCACTAGCATATTTGAAACTGTTTGTTCGGAATGGGCTTAATTCAGAGTAAAATCTGTGTTTATGTCAACTTCCGACCAAAGCATTTCATTTTACCAATTATCAGTTAACCAATGGAAAAATTCTACAAGTCGAGGCCGATCTGGCTTCTGAGCAATTTGTTGCTCTTTGTTCTACTCTCTAACCTTTCATTTGCACAGATTTATGCCCCGGAGGGCTTGAATATGCCCGGCGATTGGAATGGTTACACCAATCCTCCTGCGGCCAGTTCTCCCTTTGGATCTGAATTTCAGGTTACAGGCGGTGGTGTAAGGAAAATATCAGTTGGTCAAACCCGCTGGCAAACCACTTTCACTGG
>CAMCXM010000022.1 GCA_945883425.1 Spirosoma fluviale | reverse complement strand
ATTCAGGCTACCGGAGCCAGGGAATTGTCCGCTTGCTGCCGAATGGCGATCCGGATACAAACTTCCGGATCCGTGACACTCAAAACTATTACTACATTAACAGCCTCATTGAATTGGAAAATGGCAGGTCACTGGCCATAGGTTACATCACATTCCCCGGTCAGTTGGGTAGATGCAATATGATTGGCCTCCAGCCAGACGGTCGCATTGATTCTACCTTTACACCCCTGCGATGGGATGATAAGAACCGGTTTTATTTTTACCAGGCGGGATCCTTTTTCTTTCTGAAACAAACGGCATCCGGCATAAAACCAGCCGCTTTGCTCCGGTACAGAATGGATGGTACTCTGGATTCTTCTTTCACCTGTTCCGAAATACCATCCAGAATACAAGCGGTTGAAAACGGAAAATACCTGGGTCTTTTTTCAAACAAGCTAAAAACCATTTCCTCAAACGGGCAGGTAGAAACCGCGTCTATAATAACCGGTATTTCATGGTTCGAAACTCTTCCAAATGGCCATACCTGGGTGGCACGGTATGAGAACGGAATACAGAAAATCAATTGCCTGAGGCGGAACGGAAGCCTGTTCTTTTCCGACTGGAAGCCGGTTCAAAGCGTTCAGTTTCTCTCCATGCCGGATTCAAACGGGGATTTATTCTACAAAGAAGTGAATGCGAGCCAGGATTCCATTTCCCTGATGCGGATCGATTCCACCGGCCAGAGCAGCCGCATATTCAGCACCACCAATTGGAACGTATTTTCCGACGGGTCGAAATGGGTAAGAACCCAATCAGGTGAGTTTTGCGTCGTGGGATTATCCAAAGATGGCTTTGAATACAAACGCTGGAATTCACAAGGAATGTTAGTTGTTCATAGGGGTGAACAACTAAAGAGAAAGAACATTCAAGGGGTTTTTCCGCTTCCGGATCAGCGCATACTGGTTACGGGAGATTTTGAGGATTACCTTGGCCACCCATCTCCGAGATTGGTTCGCCTTTTGCCAGATGGCGGAGTGGATACAACGTTCCGTTGTTCTTTTTTTGAGGATGGTACTGGAAATCAACTTCAATACTTTCTCCCCAACCATCTGGTTTTCAACGAGGATAGCACAATATGGACGGTCTATAATAAAAACGATTCATGGAATCCGGGCATTGTACATTTCGATCAAAACGGACAAACCATTTCCACCATCGACTTTCCATCTGACTCATCCAATACAAATTTAATTTTTGGAATAAGTCCCCGGCCAGGTGGAAAACTGAGTGTTTTTATTAAAAACCCGGTTCGGGTACTTCATTTCAATGGAGACGGACAAAAAGACCTCAGCATCCCTTCAAAAACCTTCCGTTTTTTGGAAGATACGGGTCGGAATTTAGAGGTGGAACCCGCTTTTTTTCAGGGCCGCGATAAAAAAAAAATACCTGACTTACTCATCCGTCAATTGGTTCGAACCAGGCGGAAATGATCCCCCCGGAAGCCCTTTCTGGACATCAGGGTACATCCATCGGATCCTGAAACTGGATGCAAATTTTACAATCGATACCAGCTTTCACTTTCTTCCACAATCGGCCGGAAAAGTGCTGAGTCTCGATGCCGATCCATCTGGCCACATTACCCTTGCATTCGCTTCAATGGGTGGACTTGCTGAATGTAGTTATCAATATGGCAGAATCAGTCCGACAGGTGCCATCACCCTTATCGACAGTGGACGAACATTGAAATCTGGTTTGGATTTTTTAGGACCTCTGGAATTAACAAAGGGACCAACCGCCTCACTAGTTTTAACAAACGCCGGCCTTCAGTCCTATGTGAATCTACGGACAGATACACTTTTCACTTCTCCCCTGTTTTACAATTCCTACAATGCTGAAGTTTCCGGTGTGGTTCCTCAGGACAGCAACAAGGTCTTGGTCTGGGGTAGCTTCTATGGGGTCGACAACAAACCCATTCAGGGCTTGTTCCGGATGCACTATCATCCATTCCCGAAACCCGCGAATCCGGTACCCAACCCAATTGACAGCCTTCCCCTCCCATTCGGAATTTATCCCAATCCGGGAGGCTCCCGATTCTGGATACGGGATCAGGAACCCGGAGCCTGCCTGGTATACGACATCACCGGCAAACGATTGATCAGCATCGACACCTATCCTGAAAACGGGATTGGCACCTACAATCTTCCATGCGGAATGTACATTGTTAGATACAACACGAAATCCGGTGTTAAGACTGCTAAATGGATGAAGAACAAAGACTAAAATCAGGAGGTGATCAATTCAAGATTAAAATCCACTTACTTTTTGAATATTGCACCTTCAAATCAACATCCTGACAAAGGGTGGATTTCAGCCTCTTATCGTTTCGTGAAAAATCAACTAAAGCTTTTACTTTTTTCCGTCCTGATTCTGTTGAGCCAGACTAGTAAGGTAAGGGCACAGACTTTTTGGGGACAACCGGGCACCATTCCTGACAACAACACTTTCGCCGATTTTGGCGTCAACGTCACGGGGATGCCTGCCACCATCGACACCAGTTTCGGACTGGCCCGGGTTTGTTTTTCCATCACCCACTCCAATACGAGCCACCTGCAGATGCAACTGGTTTCACCTTCCGGCAAAGTGGTCTGTCTGTTTTCCGGCATTGGCTGGGATGGCGATAACTTCAGCAGTACTTGTCTGGGTGGCCAGAGTTTACCTCTGATTTATGATGCCGGGGCACCGTTTACCGGCTTATTTCGTCCGGCGCAAAGTCTTGGCCACATGAACAACGGACAGTCCGCCAATGGAACCTGGAAATTACGGATCCGTGATCAGTATGCTGGTGAACCAGGATATGTCACCGGTTTTTCCATCACGTTTTCCAACCAACCAGTGAAGCCATATCGGTTTGAATCGTCCAATTTACCGGTGGTAATTCTCGATACTCGCTCTCAGTTTATTCCGGATGAGCCCAAACTGCCAGCCCGGATCAAAATAATCCACAACACAAACGGCAACCGCAATTTTGTAAGCGACAGTAGCCAGTTTCCCTGGATGTTATGCGGAGTGGAACAGCGGGGCAGCAGTTCGTCTACGTTTCCAAAAAAATCGTACGGTTTTGAAATCCGGGATGCCGTCGGTGAAGACCTGGCCACTTCCATTCTGGGCATGCCCGCCGAAAGTGACTGGATCTTATCGGCCAACTACAGCGACAAATCCTTTATGCGAAACACGTTTGCCTACGATCTTGCCCGTTCGATGGGCTGGTATGCTTCGCGAACAAAGTATGTCGAGCTCATTCTCAACGGCGAATACCAGGGCATTTATGTGGTGATGGAAAAAATCAAACGGGATGCCGACCGGGTGAATATTTCCAAACTAAAACCCACCGATATCAGTGGTGCCGATGTCACAGGAGGATACATTGTCAAAATCGACAAGTCCACCGGCAACGACACCGAAAGCTGGGCGTCTACTTTTCCACCTGAAAACAACAGTGGCGGACAGCAGATCCGCTTTTTCTACGATTACCCGGATGCCGTTGACATGATGCCTCAGCAGAAAGCCTACATACAATCTTATCTGGATAGTTTTGAAACGGCGGTGCATGCCCCTGATTTTGCAACGGCAAATGGCTACCGGAAATATGCGCATGTGCCTTCCTTTATTGATTTTTTCCTCATCAATGAATGGAGCAAAAATGTGGATGGATATCGGATTTCAACCTTTCTCACCAAACCCAAAATCACCCAGAACGGAGGCAAGCTAACCATGGGACCCGTCTGGGATTTCGACATTGCCTGGCGAAACAGCAATTACTGCGAAGGAGATAAAGTCTACGGCTGGCAGTATGAAATTGAAGATGTTTGTCCGGGAGGATACTGGCAGCCACCCACCTGGTGGAAACGATTCCGTCAGGATCCCGGCTTTACCAGTTCGTTGAAATGCCGGTGGCTGGAGGTGACCCAATCACTCTGGCAACCAGCCCGAAGAGTGGCCTGGGTCGATTCGGTGAAGACCCTCCTGAATGAATCGCAACAACGAAATTTTCAGTACTGGCCCATCTTAGGACAGTATGTATGGCCAAATCCGGACCCGATTTATACCAGCTATGCCGGAGAAACGGCCGGTTTTCAGAACTGGCTCAACCAACGGGCAAACTGGATGTCAGCCAACATAGGCGGAACCTGCGTGGTTGAAAATGAAATCGTGTCCCTTCCACCGCCGGTATTTGTTTTCCCCAATCCAACTTCCGGCACCATCCGGATCAGTGGAGATTTCCATCCGGTCCCGGAGTCGATCCAAATCACAAATGCGTTGGGACAAAGTTTTCGGTTGAAACCCGATGAAACGGGCGAACTGGATGTTTCACAATTGCCGGAAGGTGTATATAAGATGGAAGTGGCTGGATTTCAACCCGTCCGCTTTGTGAAGGTGTCTGGAGTCGAATAATGGACTGTGGATCAATGAAGTTTCGTATATTGCGACTGTCATTCGTACACAAACACCGATGAAAAGTCTCTGTTCACAACGGAATAACCGATTTTCGGGCACTGTTCCAAATCGGGTTGTATTTTTATACCAGACCAACCGTTAGACATAAAAATTAAAACGCGAAAAATGAAAAACAAGATTGGAATCATCGCCCTGTCATTTGCAATAGCTGCTTTGGGATTAAGTTCCTGCCACAAACATGATCATGTGCATCCGACACATACCGTTTCCTGGGAAACCACCACGGTAGATTCTGTGATTTCGGCCAACCACACGTTGGTGATGATTCTCCCCGACAATATGTCCGAAGAAACACCCATCATTTCCACGGATGCCAAAAACGCTTCCGTGAGCACACTGGTGAAAGATCCGGCTACCGGAAACTGGGTGTACACCTATACCCCGATAACCGATTACACCGGAACCGATCAGGTTATTTTTGATTCAGAAGATGAGGAGGAGGAACATTCCGGACCTCGTCCTGATGGCCATGGCCACCATGGTAAAAACCACGGAGATGACGGAAAGTGCGGCGCACATGATGACGACGCAGAAGAGCACAACCGTTTGGTTCTCAACATTACCATCAATCCGGCAGAGAAAGATCAATAAGATCGACTCCGTCATCAATAAAAAAGCCCTGCCTGAAGCAGGGCTTTTTTTGTTTAGCAAGATTGGATCCCATTTAGGGATACAGTCTTGCCTCCAGATACACCGGAAATTTGTACTTCACATTCTGCACAAAATACTTTTCAAAAGACGCAGCCCGGGTCATGTTTTTCCAGTACTGAAACGGGATATTTCGGTATAGCATCTTTTTGTCAGAAGAATGAATCATCAGATAGCCAAGGTACTTGTCGCAGGTGTAAAAGATCGCTTTGCGGACTTCTACCCCAGTTGGCATAGAAAGTGAGTCGAGACTGGCCTCACATTCCTGGGCGTTGAGCCGAATTTCAGCCTCATCAATGGAACGAAACGATCGTGGAAAATACTGGCAGTCTTTGTACGAAGTGCACTGATATAATCCGGCAGTCAGAATCAATAATACAACTCTGGACCAGTTGATTGAGGATGCTTTCATGGGTTGGAGATGGTGATTATAAAGATGAAAAGTAAGATTTCAGAAAAGGTCGGTTTATGATAATTTCCATTATTTTTTATGAGTTTTATTGGTTTCAAGCTAATTCATCGTAATATTGCGATATAATTATGGGAGTCACCAAAAGCAATCTCTTTACCGCCGAACAAAATGAGCTGTCTCTGTTTGCGAAAGCCTTTTCGCATCCGGCCAGAGTAGCCATTCTCCAGTACTTATTAAAAGCCAATGCCTGCATCAACAGCAATCTGGTTCAGGAATTGGGCCTCGCACAGGCCACCATTTCTCAACATCTCAGAGAACTGAAAGACATCGGCATCATTCAGGGCAACATCGAAGGAACGAGCATGAGCTACTGCATCAATCCGGTGAAATGGGCTGAAATCAAAGGACTCTTCAACTTCGTTTTTGATCAGTATTCTTCGGCACAAAAGCCGGGCTGCTGCTAAATTTTTTTACACTTCATCATCGCAATATTGCAATAACATAATCTATTCAATTCAAATGAAAACCATGGAAACCGCCGAACAAATCAAACAAATGGTCCGGGAGAAATACAGCGAAATCGCCCTTCAGGACAAAGAAACCAACATGTCGTCCTGCTGCGGAGCCACTTCCTGCTCCGACCCCATCTACAACATCATGACCGACGACTATTCGCAGGTCGACGGCTACAATCCCGATGCCGACCTCGGGTTGGGTTGCGGATTGCCAACCCAGTTTGCAAAGATCGAACCCGGCGATACCGTCATTGATCTCGGTTCCGGAGCGGGTAACGACTGTTTCATCGCCCGCCATGAAACAGGGGCTTTCGGAAAGGTCATCGGCATCGATTTCACCGAAGCGATGGTCGCACTGGCCCGGACAAACGCCGAAACCCGGGGATTCAACAATGTGGAATTCCGTCTGGGTGATATTGAAAACATGCCGGTTTCAAATGAGGTGGCCGATGTGGTGGTATCCAATTGTGTGCTGAACCTGGTACCGGACAAGAAAGCCGTCATCGCCGATATCATGCGGGTTCTGAAACCGGGAGGGCATTTCAGTATTTCAGATGTGGTCCTCGTCGGCGAACTTCCGGACGCTCTGCAAAAAGATGCTGAAATGTATGCCGGCTGCGTTTCCGGTGCAATTCAGAAATCAGACTATCTGCGTTTCATTGAAGAAGCGGGTTTTAAAAACATCACCGTTCAAAAGGAAAAAGCCATCCGGATTCCGTCCGATATTTTGTCACGCTACCTCGATGCAGAAGGCGTTGATTCCTTTGTTCATGGATCCACCGGGATTTTCAGTGTAACGGTCTATGCCGAGAAAGAAGGCATCAAAACCCTTCACCCGGAAGCGGATACCGAGCAAGTAAAAGCCTGTTGTCCACCAAACGCTGGTTGCTGTTAACATTCATTTTACCTTCTCCTGAAAACTGTTTTTGGGAGAAGGTTCTTTTTATATTTCACAACAACATGATCAATTCTACATTTCTCATTCTCCTTTGTGCTGCCATGTCTTTGGAAACACTTATCCAACCAAACAACAAACCAAAACTGTATCCAGCCTTGAACCAGTATCTGGAAAAAGCGGACAAGAATGCCGGCTCCATTTCACCGGAACGGAAAGAAGACTTACTGGAACTGGCTGCCTTTATTTCGGCACAGTCGAAAGCCGGAAAACCCATTCGACTTACCTTCATCTGCACACACAACAGCCGCCGGAGCCACCTCGGTCAGGTTTGGGCCGCAACCGCTGCTACATGGCTGGGCATCGAAAACATTACAACACATTCAGGAGGAACCGAAGCAACTGCCTGCAATCCCAGAACCATTGCGGCTTTGGAAAGAGCGGGCTTTCATGCATCTAAATCCGAAGGAACCAACCCGAGATATGCGGTTTCTTGTTCGGACGGCATAACTCCTTTTTTGTGCTTCTCCAAAAAATACAACGATCAAACCAATCCGGCTTCGGACTTTGCCGCCATCATGACCTGCTCGCAAGCCGACAAAAACTGCCCCATCATTCCGGGAGCATCAGCCCGCATTGCCATCCCGTATGAAGACCCGAAAGTGTCTGACAACACACCGGACGAAGCCAAAACCTACGATGAACGCTCCTTCCAGATTGCAACCGAAATGGTGTTTGTGATGAAAGAAGCAAAACGGATGTAACCGTTGATCCGCACTTTGTGACGGCCAGGATACGGTTTTCCAATTTCAGATATTCATCGGAAAGTCCAAGTGTGTCAATAAAATTGAAAGAGCCAGATCATTGAACTTTTTTGATCTGAGCGTTCCAGCCTTGGATATTGCAAAGGGAAAAGATGTCCAACCGAAGTATGGCTACATCATGAAATAAATTTATCAACAAATTCTGTAGGATGAATAATGACAAGCTTGCCATGCTTCCGAGGGAAATCTTTAATATTTGATGTAACCAGATATTGAATACCCGCCTCCAAATAAGCGCTGCTAAGTTGAAAAGCATCTTCTAAATCTGCCATATCCAAGGTTAAAGAGTAGGAGAACTCCTTATTACCTATGGGTAAGACAATTAAAAATTTCAACATTTTTTCAATAAGACTTTGAATATCAGCAACCTTAAGACCTGATTTCTTCAAAATATAAGCCAATAAGTAAATTGTAGCTGGAGAAATATATCCTTCGAGATTTCTTTTCTCGCAGGCTTCTAGGATGACAATTGCCTCTTCAAAACTGCCGGTTTTCCTTTGCAAAACCACATCAACCAGAACATTTGAATCTAAAAAAACTCTCATTTTTTAAGTTGATCATTCATCCAAAGTTCTTTCAATTCAGAATCTGTCAAATCAGAAAGTTTGCCTTTCGCGATTCCAAGCAATTGCTTGGCAAACGACGGAACTGAACCTTCGTTTTTCACTTTTTCATTCAGAAACAATTCAAATGCACTGGAAATAGAAGTGTGGTTTCGTTTAGCCCACTCTTTCGCTTCTAATGCCACATCAGGACGAATACTGATTGTAAGTTTAATTTTATTCATACGTATATTTTAAAAATATTGACACAATTATACGTAACAATTTCAAGATTTGCTATCCTAATATTGCTTGATTTCATTGGATTAAATATCCGACTTTCCTCAAAAATGATACCGCACAAACGCCTCGATCGCTTCATAATCGGCCAGGCCCAGTCGCTTGTACCGGTCGGCTGTGTCCTTGTTCCGGTCTTCGGCCCGCTGCCAGAATTCCCGTTTGTCGGCTCCGGGAAACATGGCACTGTCCTTCTGACTCTGGTGCTTAAAGACGGCACGTCGTTTCCGGAATAACTCATCCGGACTCAGCGGAACGGCCATTTCGATCTGGTCGATGTCCCATTCCTGCCAGGCACCACGATACAACCATACATAGCAGTCTTTCATCCAGGCTTCGTTTTTCAGTTGTTCGATCGCTTCAAAAACGGCGGTCAGACAAACCCGGTGTGTGCCATGCGGATCGGACAAATCGCCGGCCGCATAAATCTGGTGAGGCTTGATCGACTGCAGCAAATCGACTGTGATCTCCACATCTTTCGGACCAATCGGATTCTTTTTTACCGTTCCTGTTTCGTAAAACGGAAGGTCCAGAAAATGCATATTGGCGTCGGGAATGCCCACATAGCGACAACCCGCTTTGGCTTCTCCCCTACGGATCAAACCCTTGATGGCCTGCACTTCCGCTGTATCAATTTGTCCCGGGGTTTTGTTCTGAATGGAGTTCCGGATCCGGTGGAAAACGGCCAGGCATTCCGCCTCGCTCATGCCCATCATCCGGTTGTAATCCATGGCAAAATCGGCAAATCGGATGGCGTCGTCATCAAACACCGCAATGTTGCCGGATGTCTGGTAGGCCACGTGCACATCGTGCCCCTGATCCGCAAGACGAATGAAGGTCCCTCCCATCGAAATCACATCGTCGTCCGGATGCGGAGAAAAAATCACTACCTTTTTGGGAAACGGCGAGGCCCGTTCCGGACGGTTGGTGTCGTCGGCATTCGGTTTGCCTCCCGGCCAGCCGGTGATGGTGTGCTGCAGTTTGTTGAAGATATCGATGTTGATCTGGTAGGCCGGACCAAACTCCGTCACCAGATCCGACATTCCATGTTCGGCATAGTCTTTATTGGTGAGTTTGAGAATGGGCTTCTGCACTTTCTGACAAAGCCAGACCACCGCCTTACGCACCAGTTTCCGGTCGGACCAATCACAGGATTGCAGCAGCCAGGGCGTTTTGATGCGGGTGAGTTCGGCAGACGAGGCATCGTCCAGATACACCGTCACATTTTGATGAGCCTGCAAAAAGGTGGACGGGATTTTGTCCGTCACCGGACCTTCGACCGCTTTCTGAATGATGGAAGCTTTGCCTTCGCCCCATGCCATCAGGATGAGGCGTTTGGCCTGAAGGATTGTCCCCACTCCCATCGTGATGGCCCGCTGCGGTACGTTTTCTTCTCCGAAAAAATCACTGGCGGCATCCACACGGGTTACCTCATCGAGGGTAATCATCCGGGTGATGGAATTGGAAGGCGAACCCGGTTCGTTGAAACCAATGTGGCCCGTCCGTCCGATACCGAGCACCTGCAAATCGATGCCACCCAATTCGAGAATCTGCTTTTCGTAATCCAGACAGAAATCGGCCACCTCCGCTTTGGGCAGGGTTCCGTCTGGAATATGGATCTGGTTTTTTGGAATGTCGATGAGGTCGAACAGATGTTCATGCATAAAGCGCACATAACTCTGGAGCGAATCGGGATTCATGGGATAGTATTCATCCAGATTGAAGGTGTGCACATTGGCAAAACTGAGGGAACCGGCTTTCACCATGGCCACCAGCTCGGCATATACGCGGGTTGGACTCGAACCGGTAGCCAGACCAAGGACACAAGGCTTTCCTTCTTTGGCTTTGTGCCGGATGAGATCGGCTATTTCCTGTGCAACTGCGATGGACGCTTTTTCAGATGTTTCAAAAATGAGGGTTGATATCTTTTCAAGACGATGGCTCTGGCTCATAGATTGAAGTATTGGTGTGTGTAGAAGGCGCAAGATTTTGAAAATGGACGGAAAAATAGATGAAGAAAGTGCAGAATACTCACGTGTTCCAAAAGGACTTTCAATCCAATTCCAAACTAAAATGATGTGGATAAGATAAACGATGGGCAGTGGAACCTTGTCGTTCCAATCTGAAATCCCACCCAATCCTACTTTATGTATTTCACATTCACCTTCGGAATCATCCGGTGCGGCAGGACAACCACCGAACTATCATCCGCTTCAATCCGGTATTGTTTTGCAAAATCGTTACGGTACAATTGGATATCGGAATGAACCAATTGAAAACTGGCGTTCCGTGAATGAATTTCGTGGTCGTAATAGTAGTTCAAATGATCCAGACGAATTCGAAAATCGGCGTCAAAGGGCTTTTTCGATTCGACATACTCCCCTTCCAAAAGATCAAACGCTGACATTTTCACATTAAGTTTATTACCATGGGAGGATTGAATGGCATAAGAACGACCTTTTTCATAACTGTGGAAATCGAGATCCAGATTGGACTGAATCCCGGTCCAACCTTTGAAATCGTTCAATACAATGGTAAGACTTGACCAGGAATCATCATAATCAGGATCGTTTGCAGATGCCTCAATTAGTGGCTTGTTGATCATACTGGAATCTTCAATAATCATGGTATCTCCTATCATCTGAATACGGAACAGATTATTGTCTGTATAGCTTGCGAACGTAGAATCGACAATAATTGTGAGATCTACTCCCCTTGTCCGGACGTACCGGATATTGGCCGGGATTGTCAACTCAGGTTCTGTAGGAGGATATTCAATTTCGCCATTCCGGATTTTGTTTCGGAGCGGGATTTCAAAAAACAAAGCAGGGAATGCCAGAATGCACAAAATCCCCAATATGAAAAGTTGAATGGGAGTTCTCATGGCCGTTATACCCGTTTGTTTTTAAGTGTAAAAAAGGTGCAGGCGTGAATCCATACAAAGACGAGGATCGAAAAAACGAGGCTGCCCCAGTAAACCCGATTTTCATCCAGACGAACAATTCCACCACCATTGCCGCTATTGTTATTTTGGTATGCGATCGGACTGCCAAAAGAATACGACCAGCCGGATGGAATGATCATTTCTTCGGTAAATGGAAGCACCAACAAAACCAGAAAGAGGCCAAACGCAAGCAGACAGGTTTTGAAAAAGGCAAAGCGGTTAAACAGAATGGCGCCAAACATCACAAATCCAAACACAATGTAGGTCCACAGAAAAAAGAACGGAAACAACGCTGAACCATTGAATTTCTCTTTGCCTTCCAATAAAAATACACTGTGCCGGATAATTTCCGGATGGAATCGTCGGGTAGTCGGATCACCAAACGATTTGTCCAGGTAATCGGTTCTACCATTTAAAAGTTTATCGAAATCGGCCTGGGCCAGGGAATTGATGATGGCGTTGGACGGAATCGCCAGCAGGTAAAACAACCCAATAAACAACAGGCTAAACAATACCACATGAATGGTAAACTCCACCAGCCATTTCTCAAATGTAGAACCAGGTTTGTTGATGTAAAAAATGCCTTCGCCCTGATTTTGGAAATTAACGAAAGCCGATGAGGCAAACAGCCCTCCGCTGATCAGCAAGCCAACCCAAAATGCCACTTCCTGAAAGTCTTCCCAATGGTCATTCCGATCAAAAATCTGCTCCTTTAAATCGGGGGTAAAGTAGTAGCTGTATTGAAGAAAACCGTGACTGAATGAAAAAAACAGAATCAGGAGCACCACCGCAAGAGCCGCCATAAAAGCAAAATAGAGGAGGTACTTCCGCTTGTTTTCGACAATCCGGTTTTTCAACAGAAGGAAAAATCGTCCGGAATCAAAGATGGCGTTCATGGGAGGTAGTTTGAGGATTGAACACAGAATGCACAACGGCAGGGTTTGTCATAATCAGTTTGTAGAGAAGTTCCATATCGGGTTGCCGTCCGTGCGAGGAACCTTTGGCCAGAATAAAGTCAAATCCCCGGGAAGAAGGCTCAGAAAACAGCGCACCGTCCGGAACCTGAGAACCCGATTCAAAGGACAGTTTCGCCGAAATGGATTCGGTGTTTTCGTCAAAGAGAATGTTGCCCGAATCGATTACGGTGATCCTGTTCACCAGATCTTCGATGTCCTTTACCTGATGTGTCGAAATGATGATGCAGCGATCGCCTTCGAGATTGAGTTTGCGAATGATCTGCTTGAACTGCGTTTTGCTGAGAATATCGAGTCCGTTGGTCGGCTCATCCATCAGCAGTATCCTTGTATTGGTGGCCAGACTGAACGAAATAAGGCACTTTTTCTTTTGACCTAAACTCATGGCGCTCATTTCATTGTCGGTCGGAATCTCAAACTCTTTGAGCAGATTTTCAAACAGGACATAATCGAAACGGGGATACAACGGCGCCATCGTCCGTGCCCAGTCCTGAATACGGATCGGGGGCACATGAAATTCCTCCGGAAGCAAAAACACATCCCGCAACATGCCGGGATTCCGGTCAAACGGAGTGAAACCAAGCGTGGAAATATGGCCGTTCGTTGGTTTCAGAAGGCCACAGATATTCTTGAAAAGTGTGCTTTTGCCTGTACCGTTTTTGCCGAGCAGGCCATAGATAAATCCGGGATGAAACGAAAGCTGAAGGCCGTTAAAGACCACTTTCTTCCGGTCGTACCGAAAATGAAAATTCTGGAGTTGGATCATGTAAAAGGAAAAGACACTGCGAAGAACGCAAACATTTCTTCCCGATTTTACCAGACGAAAAATAAAATTTTCACTGAACCAACGGCACAGCCAAACAAAAAAAACCCTGGCTACTTGCGCAACCAGGGCAACCGAAACGGGCAGAATGTTGATTATCCGTCAGCGTTATGACAACGCTTCCTTCAGATCTTTCATCGTACCGTTATGCTTTGATTTTCTTGTTTCGATGATGTCTTCGGTTTCTTTTTTGGCGGAATCAAACTTGTCGTTCATAAATTCCATGAAATCGTCGACACGGGCCATCAATCGTTTACCGTATTTTTTTTCGGCAGACATAATTCGTCTCCCGGTTGGGGTATCTTTTCCGGCTAAGTAAATGATGGTCAATACCGATACGGCTGCGGTTCCGGCCAGAATGCCGGTGAGAATGTTTCTTGTTTTCATAATGAAGAGATTTAGTTGTTGAGACGGTTTCCTTGAATGAACCGAAGCAGAATGGAAATCACCGCGATCACCAGTAAAATTTGAATCAGGTATCCAGCTCCGTACGCGAAAAAACCCAGTGCCCAAAAGAAGACGAGAATGACGGCGACGATATACAGGAGGTTGTTCATATAGATTTGGAAAAGGTTGAATCTGATTGGTTTGAAGGAGGAAATGTCCGACAGTCAAAAGTAGGCAAGCAGCAAGACGTGCATGTTATACAACTCCATATTTGGGTTGCAAAATCCATCGGTTGAAATCTCTTTCACTCCAAAACTTGTGTTTGCTTTGCGTGTGAAATCGAGGGTCCGGACCAACGCATGAAAACAAATCCAATCACATTGGCATTCCTGAGATGATGTAAATTTAGATACCGTCCGTCTTCATGCAGTTTCGCCACCAACTTCGTTACCACCTGATCCGGCTTCTCAGATGCAGCCATGATGCGGCAGATACCCACTGCCGGTGTGGAGAAGTGTCAATTGACGGAATCGTGGAAACCAATGCCCGGCGCATTCTGGAACCGCACGAGGAAATCCGGTTTCAGGATACCGTCCTTCGGAAAGGCATCCAACGGAAATACCTGCTGTTCTATAAACCACATGGCTATGAGTGTACCACCAACCGGGCAATTACTCATAATATGTATGAGCTGATTCCAGAAGAGTTCCAGGATTTGTTTCCGTTGGGGCGACTGGACATCAATTCGGAGGGTCTGCTCCTACTCACCAATGATGGACAGACGTATAAAGAACTGATGAATAAGGAAGCTGAGGTGGAAAAGGAATACATCGTCACCACCTGGCATCCGTTGACCGAGGAGTTAGAAAAATCATTTACCGAACCTTTCCAGCTGGGGCCAAAGACAACATTGCCAGCTGTGTTTAAAAAACTGGACACCTTCCGGTTCCGGGTTGTGTTAACAGAAGGCATCAACCGGCACATTCGTCGGATTTGTGCGAAAAATGAGAATCAGGTCCGGCAGCTGGTTCGGGTGCGGTTCGGGAAATTTGTGCTGGGCGATTTGAAACCGGGAGAATGGTTGAGGGTGGATGGTTTTTTGGGTTAATATCAACCTATTTCAGGATTTGTAACAACGAAATGTAAACTTGTTTTAGGACGAGACAATTGTCACCAAAAATTTGTCACCATTTATTCGGTGACAATTTTTTGGTGACAAAACCGATATTGAAAATCAGGCATACGTGTTCTATAATATTCTTCTCATACATTTTGGGATTGGTGTGTATTTTCTCTCAATGCTTGAAACGAATGCTGATTTTTACTAGTGACTAATCCTAATTCAACCCAATCCCCTGAACTTTTCTTTGAGCCATAATTCCCACCCTAAATTCTTTAAACCTTAAACTTTCAACTTTGAGCTCATCTCCTATCCTCCATGAAGATAACAATGGTGATTTCCGGCCTTGACCCGGTTTCGGCAGGGCTGACCTTTTTTGGTGGGCGCTCCACATCGATGAGGTTCTGAAATGGTTGAGGACTCCTGATGGGTCGGTTCAATATTCTGATGAGGAGGATCAATGTTTGGGGAATGAACCTGTGACTTTCCTTTCGTCCAGGTCCAGCACGGAATGCAGACGGTACTTTCAAAATGTTCCTCCTCCTTGTCAGGCAAAGAAGGAAAAAAGTTAATGCCCGTGAGTCTCTCCACACTGTCGATGGTTACAACAAAATCCGTTAACGGACGACGGGAACCTTCATTTGGAATCACAAAAGCGATTCCTCTTTCCTGTCCCTTTTGTGGATCCAAAATAACTTTATAATAAAACTCCGGCACTGAAACGGCGTGTGGCCCAATGGTCCTGAGTCCTTTATGCAGGACAGGGCCCGCTACCACAAACAGATTTCTATAGGCCACCGCCCAGGTTCGGACCAGGTCCTCCCCTTTTTTCCAGATGCCACGATTAAACGAAGGTTCCTGTGGCGACATGTTGGAATAATAAAACGATTCGGCCATGGTTTCAGCCGACCAACCCATGTCGGAAGCTGGTGCAATGTGTCCGCGATCATATCCCGAACCTTTGTAATCTTCATCGGTTGCCGATCCGGTTGAAATGAGAGGATCCTCGAGAAAATCGTCGGTGCGTTCAAATCTTTTCCCCGTTTCGGCTGCGGTTAACTCATAGGCCACCCATTTTGCCTGCTCATGACTTTCATCATACACCAAAGAATATCCGGTATGCCGGATCAGTATTTCGGTGGGCAGAATTTCCGGGAGTTCCGGTGATTTGTCGGATTGATGGAGCTGGGAGTGAAATGCTGGCTGTCCGAATGAAATGATTCCGGACAGAAAATAGATCGGCAACCCTGCGAAAATGTGTTTTATGAATCTCATTGGACTTTCATTTCCTTCATTTGCACCGACACCATCCGGGCGATGGCGATTCCATCCAACGCAGCCGACATGATGCCACCTGCATAGCCGGCACCTTCGCCACATGGGAAAAGTCCGGTAATTTCCGGGTGCATGCCCGTTTCGCGGTCTCTCGGAATTTTGACGGGTGAAGAAGTACGGCTTTCCATTCCCACCAAAACGGCTTCATTGGTTAAGAATCCCCGCATTTTTTTTCCGAAATCAATAAATCCCAATCGAAGTGCTTCCGACATGTGAGCCGGCAAAATATCGGCCAATGGAGCCGCTACCAATCCGGGTTGGTACGAGCAATCGGGAAACGAATCAGATACCCGTCCTTTTACAAAATCGTCCAATCGCTGAGCGGGTGCTGCCAGTTTTCCGGGCAGAAAGGAAGCCGCCTTCCGCTCAATGGCTGCCTGAAAATGCATGGCAGCCAGAGGACCTTCCTTTGCATAAGGCTGAAATTCCTTTTCATCGACGGCTACGACAATACCCGAATTGGCAAACCGGGAATTCCGTCTGGAAGGCGACATTCCATTGACTACCAACTCGCCTTCCTGTGTCATCGATGGCACAATGAATCCACCCGGACACATACAAAAGGAAAATACGCCTTTCACGCCTTGTCGGGTTGGCGCCTGGTGCACCAAAGAATACGAAGCAGCCGGCAACCAATCGCCTCTCCCTCTGCCTTTGTACTGAATGTCGTCGATGAGTGCCTGTGGATGCTCTACCCGAAAACCAAGGGCAAAGGGCTTTGCTTCAATGGCCACATCCTGACGGTGCAACATCTCAAAAATATCCCGGGCACTGTGTCCAGTGGCAAGGATCAGGGCATTGGCATCGACGGTGTCACCGCCAGCTGTTTTTACCCCTTTGATTTTTTTATTTTTGATGACCAGCGATTCGATCCGGGTTTCGAACAGAATCTGTCCGCCATGCTGAAGTATAGTCTCCCGAAGTGAAGCCACCAAAGGCGGCAGTTTGTTGGTTCCAATATGAGGATGGGCTTCAATCAGAATTTCTTCACTGGCGCCGTGAGCGACAAAAATTTCCAGCACCTGCCGAATGTCGCCCCGTTTGTTGGATCGGGTGTAGAGCTTACCGTCGGAATAGGTTCCGGCTCCACCTTCCCCAAAGCAATAATTGGAATCGGCGTTTACCTTATCGGCTTTGTTGAGGTCGGCGAGGTCCCGTCTGCGGGCACGAACGTCTTTCCCTCTTTCGATAACGATGGGTTTGAGCCCCAGCTGAATCAACTCCAGAGCGGCAAACAAACCAGCGGGACCGGCACCTGCTACCAGAACAGGTGTGGCATTCGAAACCTCTGGCAAACGATCAGGAGAAAAAGCACAGGCATTCGCCTCGGCCGCTTCAGGACCAATGGCTACTTTGAGATGAAATTTCAGTTGCCGGCTGCGGGCATCGAGGCTTTTCTTCAGAACAAAAATCTGGTTGGAAGGCAGATCGGGCAGACCGGCCTTTTGCAATACAGCCTCCCGGAACAGTGTGTCCGATGCCATATTTTCGGCATCGATTGTTAAATCAAATACATCAAATCCAGTTTTCATAATACGAACAGAAGGTATTTATCCTTCAAGGTTTGGTTGGATGGAACCACAAAGAAGGAAAAGAAATGGAAATCACGAAAACTGCCTTGCCTACAACGATGGTTTAAAACAGGAATTTTCGGACCTTTGCAACCGAGGGCATACAGCATGGCAAGTTCCGACGACATTAAAAACTGGATCAATGAAATCCGCACAGGCAAGTCCTTTTCGGCTGAATCCATCCTGATTCAGAAAAATGCATTGAACCAAACGCGGATTACGCTGCTTGACATAGCTTGTTGCACAACGAATTTCATTATTCCGAAACAGCTGGAAGACATTGAAAAAGAAGACATTTTCGCTCACCAGGTTTCGATCAATCACCGCCACTAATCAAAATGAAACTTCACAACGCGGTCAATAAAAAAGAACTGAAACAGAAACTGGAACTCAATCCGGTTCCACGGAAGACAGTATCGTTTTACAAATATCATCCATTACCGAATCCGCAGATTTTCCGGGATCACCTGTATCTTTTGCTGGAACAGGTTGGCGTACTGGGCCGGATTTATGTGGCGTCTGAGGGAATCAACGCCCAGATTTCGGTGCCACTTGAAAACTGGGATCTGTTCATTTCCAAAACAAATGAGATCACCTTTCTGGAAGGAAACCGCCTCAATCTGGCAGTGGAAGACAATCCGGTTTCGTTTGTGGTCCTGAAAGTGAAACTGCGCAACAAAATCGTAGCCGACGGACTGGACGACAAAACTTTCAATCCGTCAGAGACCGGTATTCACCTGAAGGCCAAAGAATTCAACGAACTGGCGGCCCGTCCGGATACCGTACTGGTGGACATGCGAAATCATTACGAAAGTGAGGTGGGTCATTTCGAGGGAGCGATCCTTCCGGATGTGGACACCTTCCGTGATTCGTTGCCCATCGTGGAAGACATTCTGAAGCCACATGAAGACAAGCATATTATAATGTACTGCACCGGAGGAATCCGATGCGAGAAAGCGTCTGCCTGGTTCAAGCACCGTGGTTTTAAAAATGTGTATCAACTGGAGGGTGGCATTATTAAATATGCCAATGATGTAAAAGAGCAGGGGCTGGAAAACCGGTTTCACGGAAAGAATTTTGTGTTTGATGAACGACTGGGAGAACGGATCAGCGAGGAAATCATCAGTCATTGCCACCAGTGCGGCGAGCTGGCGGATACGCACACCAACTGCAAAAACGAAGCCTGCCATTTGCTTTTCATCCAATGCAGCAATTGTGCGGAGAAATACGATGGTTGCTGTTGCGAAGATTGCCAACGGATTTACCACCTTCCGGAAGAAGAACAAAAACTACTTCGGGCCGGAGCCAAACCACCACGCAATGTTTTCCGCAAAGGAAGAATCGAGGAAAAGATTCGTCCGGTCGTAAAATGAAAATAGATTGCTCCCGAAAGAAGGGACAAAGAAAAAAATATCGCAGTATTGCCATCTGTTAAGCTGCTGACGGATGTTAGGTCCATCGTCAGTAAACAAAAACAACAATTCACAGGACATGATCCTTTCAGGAAGAGAAATACAAAACCGATTGGGGAAAGACATTCACATCGAACCGTTTGATCCCAATCTTATCAATCCGAATAGTTACAATCTTCGTTTGCACCACGAGTTGGCTGTGTACGAAAACAACGAACTGGATATGAAAGTTCCGAATAATGTGACACCGCTCATTATTCCGGAAGAAGGATTGCTTCTTGAAACAAACAAACTGTATTTGGGCCGCACCATAGAATACACCAAAACTGAAAATCTGGTGCCGATGCTGGAAGGTCGTTCTTCCATTGGAAGACTTGGTTTGTTTATTCACGTCACCGCTGGTTTCGGAGATGTGGGCTTTGCCGGATATTGGACATTGGAGATTTTCTGTGTGCAGCCGATCCGAATTTACGCCGGGGTTGAAATCTGCCAGATTTACTACCATGCCATCGAAGGAGAATACGACCAGTATGTGAGCGGAAAATACCAGAACAACACTGGAATCCAGCCCAGCTTGTTATACCGGGATTTTAAGAAAGATTAAGTGAATCAGTCTTTTACACAAATCAGATTCTGAAAAACCAAGAGATTCCGAAATATTATTTCGAATTAACAATTAAGAAATAACTTAAAACGTACATTCGCACCCCAGTCCCGCACAAGGGAATGAGAATTACGAAATGGAAAATCAATTTCGTACCATTGGAAGATTTTTTTGGATTTAATTTTTATTTTATTGTACTTTACCTTCATATTTCCGCGAATGATTTTTCACTTACGGTTAAACACAACTAAATTTATGAAACAGTTTTTTTGTACTATCCTCTTTCTGAGCCTATTCGCTACTGTGCAGGCGAATAACATTTCAATTTCAAACGTTACTCTGACCGGTCAAAATGTTGTGGCAGGAACCAATAACGCTGCCAATTTCAATTTGATTCAGTTTAATGTGAGCTGGGAAAATTCACATCGTGTTGCTTTCGGTCCGAATAACTGGGATGCAGCCTGGCTTTTTGTTAAGTATCGTGTCAGTGGCGGTGCATGGCAACATGCCAAATTAAACAACACAGGTCATACAGCACCTACAGGTACAACGATAACGGCCGGACTCACAAACCCGTCAGTTGCATATAATATTACAACCAACCCAGGGCTAGGTGCTTTCCTTTACCGAAGTGCTGCCGGCACAGGGACATTAACCGCAACCAATGTTCAACTTCGATGGAACTACGGTTCAAACGGAGTAGCCGACAATGCAATTGTGGAAGTTCAGGTGTATGGTGTAGAAATGATTTATGTTCCACTCGGCGCCTTCAATGTTGGTGGCAGTGGCGGAACCAATGCATTTACCAGCACCACTATTAGTTCTGGTATTCCAACATTTCCACCATCGGGAACCGGCACGCTTGGAGGTGCAGCAGGTGGCTATCCAACTGGTCAGACGGCTCCGTCCTCGACTTCATGGCCAAATGGTTACAATGCATTTTATTCAATGAAGTATGAAATCAGCCAGCAGCAGTACGTTGATTTTCTAAACAGTTTAACAGCAACTCAGGCTACTGCACGTTATTTTGCAACCACTGGTAGCCGAATGGCTATCACTGTGGCATCAGGTCTTTATTCTACTACCGCACCGAATGTGGCTGCTGCATTTTTAAGTTGGGCTGATGTTGCGGCGTATCTGGATTGGAGCGGATTACGACCAATGACAGAACTTGAATATGAAAAAGCATGCCGCGGTACACTGGCCGCAGTCGCCAATGAATTTGCCTGGGGAACAGCCACCTCTACTCCTGCAACTGGAGTAACCAATGGCGGACTTGCAAATGAAGTGGCGTCTAATGCAGGGGCCAACGTTTGTACCAATAGTTCTTACGCTGCCGGTCCGGTTCGGGTTGGGATGTTTGCCGGAGCTTCCACAACAAGAGCACAAGCAGGCGCTACTTTCTATGGCATAATGGAAATGACCGGAAATGTTTGGGAAAGGGCAATTTCCATTTCCAATGTAGAAGGAAGAAGTTTTACAGGAACACACGGAGACGGCTCTCTTGCTACCACCGGAGAAGCGAATGTAACCAGCTGGCCGGCAAATGCAACTGCAATTGGAACCCGCCTGAAAGGTGGTTCATTCAATTCAACACTAATTTACCTCAATGTTTCAGACCGGTTAGACGTGACAGACTTATCTTCCCGTGCCTCGAATTATGGTGGAAGGGGAATCCGTTCAGCTCCTTAGTATCCGTTAATCCATAGCAATATGAAAAGCACATGGATTGGCTTCATGGTTTTCGCTCTATGTAGCTCCTCAACGATGGGACAAACCCTGTTGTTTCCAGGAGGCTCCGGCAGCGGAACTGCAGCCCGAAAAAGTGCTCAGATCACAATCTCAGGCAGTAGTGATCTGGTGCCATTCAAAGGAGGAACAGGTATGGGTAGTTCGTTTGCAAAATCCATATTGATTCAAATGGGCAGTACTCAAATTCTGACGTTTCAGGGTGGGGCTGGCGATGGTTCAAATTCGGTTTCGACCGGATTGGTATCTCTTTCAGGTGTGAATCAGAACTTCAATTTTACCGGTGGATCCGGCGATGGCTCAGCATTAACTCAAACGAATTTGCTACAACTTGAGGGAAGCTCCTCACTCAGTATTCCGTTCTACGGAGGTTCCGGCAGAGGAAATACTTCAACCAGCACTTCACTGGTTAGTATGACAGGCACAAACATCGGCATTACATTCAACGGTTCAACAGGTCACGGAAGTAATGCCAGGCAATCAGTTGTTCTCCTTATGAGTGGAACCCCTTATCAATACTCTTTCACTGGAGGTACAGGTAGAGGGAATATTCAGTTTCGAAGCCAAAAACTCTCTTTGTCCGGTGTTATTTCTCCGGGCTTTGCCAGAGTTGCTCAATCTGCCATCCTGGATTTCAGAGCTATTCCGAAAAACAACCGCATCCGATTAAACTGGCGGGCTGAAAATCAGGAAATACTCGATCATTTTGTCGTGGAAAAAAGCAACGACGGGGTAGATTTTAATGCCATTGGGTTTGTCGCTTCCGGCTCTGACCATAGTACAGGTTTATTCTCTTTTCCTCATTCTGGAAATAGCAACGAAACGGAATATTTCCGCCTTCTGGAAATATTTAAAGATTCTTCTTTTTCATACAGTTCTGTATTAAAAGTTGCTACCAACACCGACTATGAGATTATCAGTCTCTATCCAAACCCGGTTCGTGAGAAGCTGAATGTTTCTTTGCCTTCTTCAGAACGGTCTGAAATGATTCAGATATTCGACTATTCCGGCCAGCTGGTGAAAGAGGTTGCCGTCATGAGCAGCGAAAAAGTGGAAATTAATACCGAAGATTTGCCTGCCGGATTGTACTGGCTTGAAACAGGTAACAAATCAGCCAAAAACCGGATTCGCTTTACTCGTCTTTAAACCAGAGCCGACGATAAAAATTAGCCGATGTTTTATTCATTCAAAGGATTTGTACCAGTCGTACATCCGGGTTCATTTGTGCACCCACAGGCAGCCGTAACGGGAAATGTGATCATCGGGAAAGATGTCTACATCGGCCCCGGTGCAGCAATACGAGGTGACTGGGGTGGCGTCTTAATAAAGGATGGTTGCAACATTCAGGAAAACTGCACCGTTCATATGTTCCCCGGTATTACGGTTATTCTGGAGGAAGGTGCACATATTGGGCATGGCGCAATAATCCACGGTGCTCACATCGGAAAGAATGTCCTGATTGGTATGAACGCCGTAATCATGGATGACGCAGATATTGGGGACGAAAGCATCGTTGGCGCACTCAGTTTTGTGAAGGCCAATGAAATAGTGGCTCCCCGCAGCCTGATGGCTGGAAATCCGGCAAAACTGATTAAGCAGGTTACAGACGACATGCTGTCATGGAAAACGAAAGGCACCCGATTGTATCAACAGTTGCCGTCTGAGTGTTTTGAAAGTCTGCAACCCGTAGAACCACTTTCCGAATTACCACCAAACCGTCCCCAACAGGATAAACTGTTTGAAACCTGGGCTAAGATCAAAGGTTAAAAAGCTTGATAACAGACGGTATCCACAAATTCTAAAATCTGAAATACGATTTTAGTGCTGTTCAGAAAATATCCCTTCAGGCTCTTTGAAAAAATGAATTAATAGGTCACCTTTGCAGCCCTTTAAACAGAGAGGTGTCCGAGTGGTTGAAGGAGCACGCCTGGAAAGTGTGTATACCTCTAAAGGGTATCGAGGGTTCGAATCCCTTCCTCTCTGCAAAATCCTGCCATTGGCAGGATTTTTTATTTTATTACCTTTCGGTCACAATCGGAAGGCAGTTCAAAGTCCATATCTGGTTTCTCTGCCACAAATTCGAACTTCGTAAATTCAACACGAATTTGTGTTTCATTCAACTTTCCGTCCTCTTTTATTCGGCTTTGGACTTCTTTTTTGAAAGCTACCGGAAAGCCCGATACGGGTTTAAAGTTCGTATTCAACAAACTGACAGAAGCGTCGTTATTCGAAAGTGATGCATTGGCGTCAAGTAAATTGTATTTCTGCAGAATCCGTGCCCGGAAAGAAGCATCACCCTGACTTCCCGCTAAAAAACTTGTATCTCCACTGATGCGTTTTTGCCCGGCAGCCAGGCTATCCCAAAATACTTTTCCCATCAGAAAATGCTGAAGTTGGGAAAGCTGCATGGGAACCGGAAGAAATGCGCCAAGGCCATCCACGCCACCGACATAACAGGTATTGTGGAACTTATCAAGAATACGGGCAGAATCTGCGTCAATTTTACCCCGTGCTATTTCAAGAAGGCCCATTGCATTGGCCGAAAACCAGATGCATTTATCGCGTTCAGCACGAAGTGTGAGATTCACCGAAAATGAATTCCCCTGCATGTTCAGATTCACCTTTGCTTTTGCCACCCAGTAATTCTGAGGCCAGGCAATAAACTCGGATACGATGGCCGGAGGCTGTTCTTTCTTTTCCGATGTTATGGCTGAATTTGGTTTTGCATCTTTCTTTTTCCCACAGGAAAAGACAACAGCCAGGAGCAGTAACCCGATATACCCCGAAATTCGCATCCTACTTAGTTAAGCTTTAATTCTTTAAGTTTTTTTCCCAGCTCCTGACTCACTTCGCCCCCAAAGTCATTCGCCTTTTTCCATGCTTTGCCTGCCTCTTCTATTCTACCCATTTTAAACAATACATCGCCGTAATGTTCCCAGATGACACCAGATTCTGAGCCTTTGACAGCTTTCTCCATTGTAACCAGAGCTTCAGGATAATTCCCCATCTGGTACAACACCCAGCCATAGGTATCTAAAAATGTTGGGTCTCCGGGAAACAGCCGCACAAGTTTGCTGCTCATTTTTGCGGCTTTGCTCAGCATCGTCTTTTCGAGAGAAAGGAAATAGCTGTAATTATTCAAAACATGGCTGCTGTTCGAATCCAAACGGAGCGCTTCATCAAATGCCTGCCAGGCCTTATCTTTTTCATTCACGTTGTAGTATGCATCTCCAAGTTGAGAGGATATCTCAAACTGCATTTCATTGTTGTCCAGCGAAATGCGACGGGCTTGTTCAAGTGCTTCGATCGCATTTGGGTATTGCTTCTTCATCATATTTCCCAGTCCGTTATAGAAAGGGAATGATGGGGTATTTGGAAAAAGTACTTTTGCTTCGGCAGTATGAATGATGAGGGAATCTATTTCATTCAGAGTGAGGTCTATAAGAACCGTTTGTTCCCATAAACCGAAATTGTTTTTATCGAGACTTTTGGCCTTAAGAAACATATCACGGGCACCTCTTTTATCACCTGCTCTACTTAAAATATCACCCCGGATGATATAAGACCGGGCATCGGTTGGATGGACTTTCAGAATGAGGTCGCACATGGCAATGGCCTTTTTCTTTTCTTCTTCCGAATCCATTCCTCTGAGGTATCCCGACACAATGTCAATTTTAGCTCCAATGGGAAGATCCGGACTTGAAAATGCCTTGATCATTTCCTCCTCGGCTTTATCCTCTTTTCGCTCGTTTATATAAATATCAGCCAGCATCAGGTGAGATGTTGGGTTGGAAGGAAATTTCTCACCCATCTGTAGAAGTATTTTTTTTCCTTCTTCAAACTGGTTATGGGTAATCAGCAACTGAGCAAATGAAAAATAAGACTCCGGCTCTTCCGGCAATGTGGCAACCCATCGACGGCCATCTTCTATGGCATCCGATACTTTATTTTGCTGAAGCAGCAATCGCTGGCGCAGCTGAAACAACTCGTTTGATGGACCCAGAAATTCTTCGGCTTTCCCGAGTTCTTTTACCGCATCCTTGAATTTCCCGTTTTTAATCAGAACCTGCGCAACCGAAAGACGAAACTGTTGCTGATCAGGAAAATGCTCGACCAGATACCGATACGATTTTACTGCACCTTTCCAATCACGGTTTTCTTCCTGAAGCTGGGCATATTGAAGCCAGTAATAGTAAATGCCCTTGTCATGCTTTACGGATTCCTTCGCATTTTTCAGGGCCTCTGTGATTTTGTTCTGACGAATCTGGATGCTGGCCAGTTTGTAATAAGCAGCGGCATTTCCGGCATCGATCCGAAGCACCTTCTCATACAGACGGATTGCTTCTTCCAGATTTTCAAGCATTTCGGCTTTTGCCGCATCATAAAAGATAGCCTCCACATCCAGGTTTTGCCTGGCAATCGCCTCTGATCCTCTCGGCTGACTCAGGCAGGGATGGGTTGTCTGAACCACCCACAAAAAAAGTCCCGCCAGTAAAATCCGGATTCCGGTTCCATTCATGCGTTCAAATATCGAAGTAAGATTGTCATTTTCCCAGAAAAAATAATCAGGCGGGATTTCCTGAGGATGGAGTTGAGTCACTTGAGGCACCGTCCGTTGCAAAACGAATGTTTCGTTTCAATCCTTCGTAACCGGTGCGCTTCACTGCAGATGATGAAAAAACATCATCAAAAACATCTTTTGTGAGCTCCTTCCAATCATGTACCGACATTCTTTCAAGATCCGGATGAGGCAAAAAGTAGGGTTCCTGATGAACAACAGAGAACTTCTTATTCCAGGGACATACATCCTGGCAAACATCACAACCAAAAATCCAGTCATCCATTTTACCCGCAAATTCTGACGGTATGGATGACTTCAATTCGATGGTAAGATAAGAAATACACCGGCTGGCATCAAGTTGGTAAGGCGCAAAAATTGCATCGGTCGGGCAGGCATCGATGCATCGGGTACAGGTACCACAATGGTCAGTCATGGGAGCATCGGCTTGCAGTTCCACATCCAGCAACATTTCACAGAGAAAGAAAAATGATCCATGCTTTGGATGAACAATGTTGGTGTGCTTGCCCAACCAGCCGGTTCCATTTCGTGCCGCCCAGGCTTTTTCTAAAACAGGGGCCGAATCTACAAAAACACGACCACCTACCTCCCCTGTTGCCGCCTGAAAATCCTTCAATAATTGCTTTAACTTCTTCTTTAAAACTTTATGATAATCAGATCCGTACGCATATGTACTGACTTTAAATTCTCCTTCCGAAAATAGCTTCTTTTCAGGGAAATAGGAATATGCCAATGTGACGACCGACCTGCAGTTATCCACCAGCAAGCGGGGATCGAGCCGCATGTCGAAATGATTTTCCATGTAGGCCATTTCACCGTGGTGAGAATGGGAAAGCCATGACTCCAACTTTGGCGCTTCTTCTTCCAGAAAGCCCGCTTTGGCAATTCGACAGGAAGAGAATCCAAGATCGGACGCCATGCGTTTTAATACACCAGCTCTTTTTTCAGCATTAAATTCCGATTGAATCACGTGGCTGTTTGGCTCATTTCCGGTTTTTAGTACAGGGGAAAATTTTATCTTTGCAACCCTTTTTTTAAAAAAGGCCTTATCTACGGACAAATATGCATTCGAATTACCAAACCATAAAAGTTGACTTTCACAACCAAATCGCCACTATCCGGCTTAACCGTCCGGAAATTTTCAATGCCATCAATGGAGTGATGGCCAAAGAACTCAAACAGGCATTTGACTTGCTTTCGAAAGATGACAATGTGAAATGCATTATTCTCACTGGTGAAGGAAAAGCATTCTGTTCAGGACAGGACCTCAATGAGTTTGAGAACATGAGTGAGATATCGATCACAGAAGTACTTCAATCACGCTATAATCCATTGGTGATGAGCATGCACAACTGTCCGAAAATCATCATTGGCAAAATTAACGGCGTTGCAACCGGGGCCGGACTTTCGCTGGCTTTGAGCTGTGATTTTACTGTTGCCATCGAATCGGCTGTCTTTTCGGTTTCATTCGTCAACATTGGGTTGGTACCGGATTGTGGCGCTTCATACTATCTTCCCCGCCTGATTGGACGGGCCAAAGCATTTGAACTCGCAACCCTTGGTTATTCATTCTCGGCCAAAGACGCACACAACATCGGAATGATCAATATGATGGTGGAGCATGAAAATATTTTGCATCGCAAAACCGAAGAACTGGCAGAACGGTATGCGAACGGACCAACAAAAGCGTTGGGCCTTATCAAAAAATTACTCAACCGTTCGTTTGGCCATAGTCTGGATAAAATGCTGGAGAAAGAAGCGAGCAACCAGGAAAAAGCCGGAGCGACACAGGATTTTCAGGAAGGAATCAATGCCTTCCGTGAAAAGAGAAAGCCGGTTTTTACTGGCAATTAACCGTTTGGCAGCAACAATGAGCTGTCACCATAGCTGAGAAACCGGTAGTTTTCCCGAAGCGCTTCGTCATACACCTCTTTCCAGGCGGAGCCCAAAAATGCAGAAATCAGCACAAGAAGGGTGGATTTGGGTTGATGAAAATTCGTAACCAATCCTTTCACAACACGAAATGAATACCCGGGCATAATGTAGAGGCGGGTAAAAAACCGGAGATCGTTCCGGTTGTTTTTATCCATCCAATCCAGAAGTCCTTGCCAAACTTCAGAAGCTCTAAAAGCACGGCTGGACCATTGATATGGATTGCTTGTTTCCAGAAAATCAGGAAAGTTGCCATTCACGAGCACTTCTGTACCCAACCAGTAAAGCGACTCCAGCGAACGGATCGAAGTTGTACCCACCGCAATAACAGGACCTTCATTCTGAACCAAATCCACAATTGCCTGTCTGGGAATCACTACTTCTTCCGGATGCATTTCGTGCTCGGCCACTTTTTCCGATTTCATGGGCCGGAAAGTACCGAGTCCGACATGCAAGGTAAGCCACGTGGTTTTGACTCCCTTATGAGTCAGGGATTGAAGCACCCGTTCAGTGAAATGCAACCCGGCAGTAGGAGCCGCTATGGCACCTTCCTCTTTGGCGTACACGGTCTGGTAATTTGTTTTATCGGTTTCGTCAGCTTCTCGGTTGAGATATGGCGGTATCGGCATTTCTCCGAAAAGAGACAGTACTTCAACAAACGCAAGATTCTGTGGCGTCCACGTTATGGCAACCCGATCTTCATCCCGATTCAGCCAGGACGCCTGTAATTCAAGTTCGGTCCCGTTTTCAACATGACGAATCCGAAGGAATTCATCTGGCTTCCATTTCTTTTTATTACCGATGATGCAGTCACAATTCATCACCACACCGTCATTTATTTTTTCAAGTTGATGTGCCGTAATCAGGATTTCAATCCAGGAACCGGTTTCCCGCTGAAAATGAAGCCGGGCCGGAATCACTTTTGTGTTGTTGAAAACCATGAGAGATTTTTCGGGGAGGAAATCGGATATCTCTCTGAAACCTGCGTGGGAAATATGTCCTTTTCTGAAGACCAGAAGTTTCGACAAATCCCTCTCTTTCAGCGGATAGAGTGCAATGGATTCATCCGTCAATGGATAATCGTATTCTGCTGTCTGGAGTGTCTGAAGAAAGTCTGGCAAGTTCTGATCCGACATTTTCAAAAATAATTATGCTTGGTTTGAGTTTGCAAACCTCAACAATTGATAGGAAACAACATATTTGAATCCGAAAACTAATTTATGTCTCCAATCAAATCGTCCTGCGGGATTTTGCTTCCATTGTTTTTTATTGTCCTGGAAGCCTGTGAATCCAAGAAATCGCCTTCAACTGAAACCGACAATTCTGACCTCCTGAGCCAACGGGCGGCCTTTTCCATTTTGCCTGTTATGGGGGCTCGTCCGTTGGGCGATTCCATTGTGTTTGATGTAGAGAAAGTCGATTCAGCTTCAGCGTTTGACTCCGTGATTGCAAGGGTCGATGGAAACCGGATTGGCGAAATGGCAGATCAAAGGCATACCTTTCACTGGGCTTCGGAAGGTTCGGTAACAGGCTCCCACATTTTCAGAATTTCAGGTTATAAAAAAGGTATGGAAGAATCGTCGTCCTCGCAAACGTTCTATATCAGCTCTTCAACCCAACCCGGTTCGTACCGTTATGAAATTATCAAAACCCTTCCTCACAACCCGGAATCATTTGTGCAGGGACTCGAATGGCTGAATGGCAAACTGTATGAAGGAACGGGACTGAATGGGAAATCCTCGGTTATGAATGTGAATCCACTCACCGGCGAAAGCATAGTTCGGCAAAATCTGGACCAGACCTATTTCGGTGAAGGAATTACGATTATGGATAACCGGCTGTATCAACTGACCTGGCAAAACAGAAAAGGGTTTGTGTATTCCCTTCCTGATTTGAAGCTGCAGAAAGAATTCGGATATACCACCGACGGTTGGGGACTCACCCATTTTGATGGAAAACTCGCCATGACGGACGGTACAAATCAGGTATACTTTCTGGATCCGGAAACATTTCAACGAACCGGAAAACTGGAAGTATGGGATAGCCGCAACCCGGTGGACCAATTGAATGAACTCGAGTATGTGAATGGTTCCGTTTTTGCCAATAAATACCAAACCGATACCATCGTTGAGATCGATCCGAAAACCGGAGCAGTGAAAGCCTATCTTGATTTGAGTAACATTCTGAAAGACGCTGATAAGCTTGGAAATGAGGATGTTTTAAACGGAATTGCGTACCACCCGAAAGAAAAACTGTTTTATGTGACTGGAAAAAACTGGCCTAAAATGTTTGCGATCCGGCTGATTCCGGCTGCGAAATCCGGTATCTAGTTTTCATTGACCATGAATTTAATGCCGCTCTTTGAATTTTGATTGCCATTCATCATATTTGTACATCAACAAAATCCCAGAAGCGAACTACAACCAACCCCGTTTTGTATGGTACAAAATTCTGTAAAACGACTCTCTACCTTTATTATCTTCGGATTTGCTGTCTGCTTTTTTTCATCTTGTGAAGATGTCAAAACAGAACCCGATCCAACACCCATAGATTCTTCAAAGAAAACCGGATGGAAAGGATCGGATGATCCGAATACCATTCCTGAAAATCTGACCAATCCATTTGAGACCAACGTATCCGACCTCCCTGGTGCAGTTGATCTGAGCCAATATCTGCCACCCATTGGCGACCAGGGTCAATATGGAACCTGCGTTGCATGGGCCACCGCCTACAATTGCAAAACAGCGATGGAGGCCATCAAGTTTGAGCTCACTCCTACTCAGCTGGCCAGTTCCGGCTACCAGATGAGTGCCAAATATCTGTTTACCGCCCTTGCCGATGACAAAAAAGGAACGGACTGCAACGGTTCCGATTTCACACCAGCCCTTGATGTAATGTTGAACAAGGGCGTTGCCACCAAAGCAGTAGTGCCATATATCAACATGGGAAACTGCGCCAGCAATCTGGTGGAAAGCAGCTGGAACGAAGACGCCGCCAAACATAAAATCAAGTATTACAGACGGATCGATGATAATGCAACTACCGTTAAACAGGCACTGGCAGGAAAAATGCCGGTAATCCTGGGGGCTAAACTGGATGATTCGTTCATGTCATGGAATTCGAATACCGTATATCAGAATGCTACATCAACAGCACAAGTAGGCATCCACTCATACCATGCCTTGTGTATCGTTGGATACGACAACAACAAAGGCCCAAGAGGTGCATTTAAAGTAGTGAATTCGTGGAGCGACCAATGGGGCGCCAATGGTTTCATCTGGGTGGATTACAACTTCATGTTCAATGGATTTGCCTTTAATAAAAACTTCTTCGTAGCTGTTAATGATGAGCAAAAACCAAATACAGGTACCGACCCAGATCCCGTTACTTCGGGTGTGGAAATTGCTCCTTGGGTAGACGCCGACTATCCATTGCCAGATTCTGGTGATACATGGAGAAGCATGGAGTTTGATATTTTCAACATTGGAACCCAGACGGCACCTGCTTCTCAGGATTGGGGATATGCCTATATCTACTACAATGCCTACAATGCCAATAATTATGGAATCGTTTTTTATGATCGTCTGAAAAACCAGGGAGCCTATAAAAGCGTGTCCTATGGAACAACAGATGAGCAAACCAATGCCAACGGATTTTCAATAAACGCCAACATTCCATCCGGAAAAACACTTTCATCTGAATTATTCAGCGGGAACGGACTGATCCGTTCTTATGTGATGCCTGCCAACCTGACTGGCTTTTACTATCTGGTTCTGGTAGGCGACATTACAGACAAATTTGTCGAGTCAGATGAAAACAATAATCTGTTTTACACCACCGATCAGGAACCGAAGCTCTTTGAAAACGGAATGGGTGAGCGCATAAGTATGATGGGGGATAATTTCCGGAATGTGTTCACCAAATCGCAGATGCAGACAAACGGTGCCAAACGATACCAGACCTCTGTCACTCCGAAACACAGGAACGCCTATACCCCGAATGAGATCATTGGTTTTCTTAAGAAAGAAGCCCGAAATGGCAATCTGGCTCGCAAAGTTGCCATCGCCCGCCAGAACGGATCCCAGCCTGGAAAATTCCAATCGAAATAGAAACGGAAACCTTGAAAATTAAACTTATTGCGTGGCTGTTTGTGCTCACAGGTTTCAGTTCCTGTGCCAACAACCCGGTTCATGTTCAGGACAAACCTGCTGAAGAAAAATTGTTTTACTCGGGCAAGACGTTCGAAAACGTGGACCTATCCTCGCTCGGGAGAAAAAAAAATGAGACTTCACCCCGGGTTCTTGAATTTGATCAATGCACATTCAAAGGTACTGTCCGATTTGGTGCACTCGAAGAAGTTTACCAATCGCTTCCTGTAACTCTGCTTTTCAAAAACTGCAGTTTTGAAGGTGAAGTACAGGGAGATATGATGCAATTTTTAGGGGAACTCAGTTTCAATAAATGCCGGTTTAAAAAAGTATTCTCAGCCCGTAATTCTGTTTTTCATGCTCCTGCCGGTTTTCGGGATTGTGGATTTGATGGGGATGTTCAGTTTCAGAATGCGGTTTTTCTGAAAGAATCGACATGGCAGGCCAGCCATTTTTATGGGATATCGTTTTTTCAGTCCGTCCGTTTTTTTGAAAAGGCCCAGTTCAGCAATGCGTTTTTTCATGGCAATGCTGATTTTACCCTTTGCCGGTTTTCAGAAGGTGCTGCCTTTGATTTCGTGAAATCTGAAGGCAACCTGGACCTGAGTGAAAGTCGCCAGGAAGGACTCATGACATTTCGGAAAGCAGAATTGCTCAAACGAACTTCCCTCAATGGTCTGCGTTCGTTCGGACTGATTCGATTTCACTACACCCGGTTTGAAGACAGTCTGACTTCCAAAGGAGCTCGTTTCTTCGCTGAAAAACCGGAAATTATTGTGCCTCAAGGCCGAATCACCCCTACCCTTTCCTACTGATTTTTCAGCCATTCAGACAGCCAGATCAAGGCAAGAATTTCCTGAGCAAAATCGTCAGGTTGTGCCTTGGCTTCATTTTGAAAACGACTCCATTCGTTCTCCTTCCAGAAGCCCGGAAGTTTCTCTCCCAGTAAAAAAAACGCGTCATTCAACAGATTCTGGCCTTCGGGGGATGAAAGATACCGTCCGTAAGGAAGTCCGAATCCCAGTTTACGACGGCTCACAAACTCTTTCCCCGCCCATTTTTCCACTTCATTTTTAAGCAACCATTTTCTTCCTTTTGCCAACCGATCTTCCGCTGAAACTGATTCTGCAAATCCTGTAATCGCCGGGTGCAAAAACGGGAATCTTCCTTCCACTCCAAAGGCCATCGTCGCCTGATCGGTTAAAGTAAGAATGTCCTGAACCAGATAATTCTTTTGATCCCATGCCAGTGCCTTCGCCAATGCGGTTTGATCATCAGGGCTGGCGGGCAAAGGCAATTGAACCCTGTTCTGAAGGACGGAACCCAAACGGCTTGCCACCGAGGCATCCCAGACATCTGCGGGTGAACCACCTTCGGGCATCTCCATCCATTTCAGTTTACCGATACGAAATGTCTTTATCATTTTTTCCAGAAAAAGTCCTGGTACAAAATGTTGGTATTGATTCCACTGATGAAAAAACCAATGGCGCCTGTATCCGGCAAACCACTCATCGGCACCCGCACCCGATAGCAAGATGCGTATCCCGGAATTCCTGGCAACTTCTGCAATTTTCCGGGTGAGAAACCTGGCCGAATCGGCTATCAGAGGTTCATTCACTCCCGAAGGCTGCCACAAATTGCTCACTTCGCTCCAATCGACATCAATCCAGTGTACCTGAATCCCCAGCAATTTTTCCAGAAACTCCACTGCCTTCTGATCGGCCGAAAGACGGGTTTCAAATTGATAGCGAATGGAAAATGGAACCACATCAATCTGGTTATCCTGGCACCATTTCAGAATCAGACTGGAATCGATTCCGCCACTCAGCATCAAACCCACTTTTTCTTTGGATGGAATCACTTCGTGGAAGGCCTTGTTGATGGCTGCCCTAATTGAAGATTCAGCATTTGATGGTTCAAATAAAACCTGATAATGCAGAGGTTTACTCTCCCAGTATTCAATGGCTTCACCAGGCAAAACCTGCTTGATTCCTTGCCATGGGCTTTTATTTTGTGGAATGAACTTATACTTGAGATAATATCCAATGGTTGAAGAATCCGGCACCGGAGAAAAAATACCTGAAGCAAAAATCCCGGCCGGCTCGGACGAAAAAACCATAAAATACCGGTTTCGGGCATAATACAAAGGTTTGATTCCATATCCATCGCGGTGAATGATGAGCAACTGCCGATCAGAATCCCAGTATACAAATGCATACATACCGACCAGTTTGCACAATCCTTTTCGTCCGTAATGCCGCAGCCAGACCAGCAGCGTTTCTGTATCGCCGGCAGTTTC
>CAMCXM010000021.1 GCA_945883425.1 Spirosoma fluviale | reverse complement strand
AAAATTCCCTGTCGTCCATAGTAAGCTGCCGCATCAAATTGTCCCGGGATTCCGGGTTTTTCAATTATGGTGAGCTCTCTGGAAACCAGCAGCCGGTCGCCGTTTTTCAGATCAGATTGCTGTCCGGAAAATTGGAGAAGAACCCGTTCATCGGTTTTCTTCCAGACGGTATCGTTATGGCCAAAATCTACATGCGCAAGGCAACGAAGTTTTCCGTCTTCCTGCAGGCCGTAACTTTCAATGACGGTACACGAAAACCGGTGCATACCGACGGGATGATCGGCGGAATTTTGATAACCGGCTGCCGCTGCCCCGATCCAGAAATAAAGCAGCCAGCCCCAGAACGTTCGAATTCGTCCAATCCATTGGCTCATTGCCAGAGCCACCTGTCGGGAGCACAGCAAAATGGCACCCGCCATGAGTGGAATTCCAGCCCAGATCAGGACGGGAGCAACAGGAAAATAGTTGGTAAAAAGAATGCCGGCGCAAGCAAAAACCAGCATGGGTAACAAGGGATTCTCATCCCATTGATACATCAATCGTATTTTTTTCATCCTCAGTTAGTTCAGATGCAAAAGTAAAAGCCCTTTGCATCTGACCAAAAAAAGAGGAGGTCTGTCCTGAAATTATTTAGGATTCGGTGGATTCGGCACTCACCGCTTTTGCTTTATCGCCTGGTTGGGATTCCGGCAATGTCCACTTATGATTGAAGATAAGCAGAGTGGTTATCGAGCAGAAAATGGTGGCATCGGCTACATTAAAAATGGGCCAGAAAGCATAGTATTGTCCGCCAAAAAACGGAATCCAATCCGGCATAAATCCTTCCCAGATGTCGAAATAGATCATATCCACTACCTGACCATGCAACCAGGGAGTGGGACTTCCTTCCGGTGAATTTCCCAGCATAACACCATAGAATACGGAGTCAAAAAGGTTTCCAACGGCACCACCCAGAATGAGGGCAATGCAGGTGATGTACCCAGCCGGCATTTTATTCTTAATGAGATAAACCAGGTAGTACCCGATTCCACCCATGGCGATGATCCGGAAAGTGGTGAGCAGAAGCTTGCCATTGTCGCCACCCAACTCAAGTCCGAAGGCCATGCCCGGATTGAGTGTATAGTGCAGTTTGAGCCAGTTTCCCATCAGGATGATCTGGCCCTGAATGCCGTATTCCATGTTGAAATGGACCAGCATTTTGGTCAGTTGGTCAAGACCCAGCACAAGCAGACTGAGTCCGAAATATTTGATATACGGATTTTTCAAAATCGGGTGGATTACATCATTCGCTGGATGAGTTCTTCTACCGTGTGTCCTTCGGCTTCGGCTTTGAAATTCCGGACCACCCGGTGACGCATAACTTCAAGGGCGATGGCCTTCACGTCTTCAATATCCGGTGAATATTTTCCCGCCATGAGTGCGTGGCACTTTGCGGCCAGGATCAGACTCTGAGAAGCCCGCGGACCTGCGCCCCACTCCAGAAAATCGTTGGCTTCTTTGGCGGCCATTTCGGTGTGCGGACGTGTTTTGGAAACCAGTCGCACTGCGTATTCGGCCACATTCTGTGTCACCGGAACACGACGAACAAGATGCTGGAATGCGATGATTTCTTCTTTTCCCATCACCTTTTTTACCTCTGGCTTCACATCGTTTGTGGTGGCCTGAACGATCTTCACTTCATCTTCAAAGCTCGGATAGCCCACCTTGAGATTGAACATAAAACGGTCGAGCTGTGCTTCAGGAAGCGGATAGGTTCCTTCCTGTTCGATCGGGTTTTGAGTGGCCAGAACGAAGAACGGTTTTTCGAGTGGATATTTCTGACCGGCAACCGTCACAGCATATTCCTGCATCGACTCCAGCAAGGCCGCCTGTGTTTTGGGCGGAGTCCGGTTGATCTCATCAGCCAGAATGATGTTGGCGAAAATAGGACCTTGTACAAATTTGAAATTCCGGTTCGAATCCATGGTTTCCGAACCCACAATGTCCGAAGGCATCAGGTCGGGTGTAAACTGGATCCGGTTAAAACTAAGGTCCAGTGCTTGTGAGACCGTGTGAATCAACAAGGTTTTGGCCAGGCCGGGAACCCCAACCAGGAGACTGTGGCCTTGTGAAAAAATTGAAATCAAAAGGGAACGGACCACCTGATCCTGTCCGATTACCACTTTGCCAATTTCCTTCTGAAGGGTAACAAAGGATTCATTTAATGCCTGTGCGGCTTCCCCATCGTCTTTCCAGTTCATTGTATTTCAGTTCGTCGTAGTTTCGTTATAATTCTTCGTCTTTCAGAATCTCACAATCCGCGTAATCCTTATCACGGCTTATGAACACTTCAGATTTGGTTTTTTTGAACCATGTTTTGATGGCTTCCCCTTTTTTCTTCTCGAGTGCAGCCAATTGAATTTTCTGGTAGTCCTGTTTCAGATTGGCTTCATGAGGAAGAATCCGGCTTTTAAAGTACAGTATCCGGGCACCCTTTTTACCATCTTCTGATTTGTACGGCATTGGGCGGGTATAATCGCCGGGTTTTAAGGAATCAATGGTAAAGAAGATAGAAGGATCAAGGTTCTCTGTGGCGATGCGGGTAATGCCGGTTTGAGGATCCAGGAAGAAACCTCCATTGTTGGCTGATTCTTTATCTTCGGAATACTTTTTAGCGGCATCTTCGAATCGAATACTGTCTGCCAGCAAGGCAGTACGAAGACTATCAAGTGTGTGAAATGCCCCGGCCTGATCTTCTTCACCGGCTTCCGGTTTTATGAGGATGTGTCTTGAGCTGTATTCGTTTCCTTTTTTCTCCAGCAACTGAATGAGGTGATATCCAAACGGTGATTCCACAATTTCACTAAGTCCCATTGGCTCCAGTTTCAGAGCGGCTGCTTCGTATTCCGGTACCATGGCACCTTTTCCCCAAAAGCCAAGATTTCCTCCTTCTTTGGCCGATCCCGGATCCTGCGAATAGGCTTTGGCAAGGAATTCAAAATCTTCACCTCCTTCAATCCTCTTTTTCAGATCTTCCAGCTTTTGTTTGGTTTCCAGCTTTTTCGCCCGGCTGATTTTACTGTACCGGATGATCTGTCCGACTTCTACTTCGGTAGAAAAGAAGGGCAGCGAATCTTTGGGAATATCATTGAAGAAGCGCTTCACCTCATTGGGTGTGACCTTGATGTTTTTGCTGATGCTTTCCTGCACCTTCTGAATCACCATCTGGTCACGTACTTCTTTTTTGAGTTCTGCTTTGAACTGCTCGATCGACTTTTTATAGTATTCTTCCAGTTTCTCTTTCGACCCGATCGCCTGAATCATGTAGGCCATCCGTCTGTCGAGCTGGTCTTCGACGAAGTTGTCTTCCACCGTTACGGAGTCGATTTCCGATTTGGCCAGCATCATTTTGTTGATCAGCAACTGCTCGAATACTTTGCATTTAAGAACGTCGGATGGCATCCCGGTGCTCTGCTGTTTGGCCTGAAGAAATCCAAGTTCGACCTCCGATTTCAGCAGGATTTGATTGTCGACTCGGGCGACAATTTTATCCACCACCGGTCCGCCTTTGTATTGTGCAGCCGCCGTAAATCCTCCGTAAATAAGGATACTGACCTGCCACAAGAACCAGGAAGAAGTGAGGCGAAAAACCTGAGGTAAACGGATCATAGGCAATGGTCAGGAAACAAGAAAGGCGAACCTTGAAAATCGGTCCGCCTGTTTCGGTTTCAAAACCGGATGTAAATTATTTGGTAATCAGTTTTTTAACAAGAGCTTCGTCAATCTGAACCGGATTTTTGGCTTTCATTCCATCGATCCATTCTTTCTCCAGATAGTTCTGGTAGTCAGAAATAACGGCGCCACGGGCTTCTTCAAATGTTTTCATCCGTGGAGCTTCGATGGCATCCACTACGATGTAATTGATTCGTCCGTTTGATTCGATGGTGTAATTCCCTTGTTTCCATTCTTTCAACTGATCGATGGTTTTGTTTTCTTCTTTCTGGAACAGACCTTCTGTCACATTCAGACTCAATGGTTCAGAAGAGGAAGCCAGACGCTCCATAATCTTTGCTGAATTGGAGAACACCCGGAATGTCACCCGACGGCTTTCTTCCGGAGTTGCCAGAAAATGCGCTTTGCCGGAATCTTTGATGCTGATCCGGGAACGATCTACGCCCAGACTCACCAGAGAATCAACTACATGGTTGGCTCTTTTCATTGAAACCGCAGCTTTCTCGTCTTTCGATGCAAAACTGTGGATTTCCAGTGTCAGCGATTTGTCACGCTTCAGGTTGTCGGCGTGGCTTTTCAGTACGTTTCCATTCACAAAACCCACTTCTTTGTTTTTTACTTTGAACTTCACTGCCTCAAAACGCAGATCCGTTACTTCAAATTTTCCGGCTGCCAGTTTTGCTTTTACATTATCCAGTGCTTTCTGATTGGCAGCTGAGAAAATGGTGGCCTTGATCCGTTGGTTCCAGTTGTATTTTGGTTTGTTTTCAGAATGATATTTCCGAAGACCGGCCGTATCTTCCAATGCTTTGGTCCAAACTTTCTGATCCATTAATGTGAATAAAAGGATTCCGTCACGGTATTCTTTTACCAGCATCCGGTAGTCTTCGTATTTCTCTGTGAGGTGACTTTCTTCGTAATCAAGAATGGCTTCATCTTCAAAGTCTTTGAACAGAAGCTTCATCTGGTAGTCAAGTGCTTTCGATTTGTTGGCCTGTTGTTTTTTCTCCGCTGCTTTCCAGAAATCACGAAGCGTGTATTTCTTTTCTTTAATAGTCAGGATGATTTCGTCCAGTTTTTTATCGGCCATATCGTATTTCCATTTTCCACTCGCCAGGCTGGTATCGGCTTTTGAAAAGGCATAGGCCATCAACGCTTTGTTCTCTACCATTCCGTTTTCTTTGCGCAGTCTGCTCAGAAGGACAGAGCGGTTCAATTCTGAACGGGAATCTTTCGATACTTTGGTCTCAAGAGTTGATTTCAATTCGTCGAAAGGCTCAAGCAACTTACGGTTTTTCAGTTTTGCGATGTGCCATCCGAAAGGCGTCTGGAAAGGTTCTGAGAAATTGCCGGTGTCTTTCAAAGCAAAAGCAGCGTTTTCAAAGGACGGTACCATCGTTCCGGTACCGAAGGCAGGCAGAATACCACCTTTGGTTTTGGAATCGGGGTGGTCAGAAAACTCAAGTGCCAGGTTTGAGAAGTTTTCTCCCTGCTTCAGTCTTCCATGAATATCGTAGATTTTTTTGCGGGCAGCGATGGAATCTTCTGCCGGCATTCCCGGATTGGCACGCACCATGATGTGTGCAACGGTGATTTGTCCCTGTGACGCACGGCGGTCAAGGACCTTGATGATGTGGTATCCAAACTGAGTGCGTACCGGATTGGAGATAGCGCCTTTCGCTGTTTTATAGGCTACATCTTCAAATGGGTACACCATCTGCATGGCGGTAAAAAAGCCCAGGTTTCCGTCGTTGTATTTAGCTGAAGGATCTTCTGACTTGTCTTTCGCCATTTTTTCGAAGGATTCGCCACCCAGAATCTTTTTCCGGATATCCATGATTTTGTTGTAGGCCGCCAGTGTGTCTTTTGGATCAGCTTTGGCATCGCATTTAATCAGAATGTGGGAAGCATTTACTTCCTCTTTCATCCGGTTGTAGGCTTCGGTAACCAGTTTCTGGGTTACTGATTTGTCGGTCAGATATGGCTTGGCCAGTTGTTTCCGGTAGCCTTCCAGTTCTTTTTTGAACGAATTGGTTGTATCAAGACCTTCCTTTTCGGCGTCCATCACCTTCAGTTTGAAGTTGACATAGAGGTCTACATACTCACGAACACTTTTTTCGGTGTTGGCATCGCCGGTATTGGCGTTGTTCTTGTTGTACACGTACTTGAATTCGCGGAACGGAACCATTGCTTTCCCAATGGAAATGATGGATTTTTCATCATCCGGGTTGGTTGCCACAGTCGGTTTTGCAGTAGCAATGGCAGGATTTTTCTTTACTGCAACCTTTTTGGTCTGTGCCTGGGCTTGAAAAGCAACCAGTGACGAAATGCAAAAAACGAGTTGTAATCTTCTGAAATTCACGGTCTCTTTAGTTTCTGTGATGCGATTAAAAATGCGGTGCAAGATTAGTAAAAAAAGAGATGCAAAACGAAGCAACCATAAAGCGATTCATGAAAGGGATCAATGTGTAAAGCAGATTAAATTCTGTAATCACTCATCTACCAATCGTTCAAAGGTTTTTTTACCTGATTGGCCACTTTCTTTTGTTTCTTTGCCGTCAAATCCCATCTGTTATGAGAGTTGCCGCCATCGACATAGGCTCGAATGCCATCCGACTTCAGGTTTCCAGCATCGTGCGGTACAACGAACGTGATACCATAAAAAATCTGGAGTACGTTCGGTTTCCGTTGCGATTGGGTCAGGATGTTTTCAGCGAGGGACGGATTCTCCCGGCCACGGAAGAAAAGTTCATTAAACTGATGACGGCATTCAAGATGCTGCTCGATCTTTATGAAGTGGCTTCCTACCGGGTTTGTGCAACATCGGCTTTTCGTGAATCATCGAATGGTCCTGAAATCGCAGCCCGGGTTTTGTCGGAATGCGGGATGAAGCTCGAGATCATCAGTGGCGATGAAGAAGCCAATCTGGTAAACCGCGCCATTTACAAGTTTCTCGATGACAAAAACTACCTGCACATTGATGTGGGCGGTGGCAGTACCGAACTCAACCTGTATGTGAACAAAGAAAAGTTGGCCACACATTCTTTTCAATTGGGTTCCGTCCGTAATATGGCACATGCCGAATTTCCGGAAGCCTGGGTAAAACTCGAGAAATGGCTGCAGGAAGAAGTGCACAAAGAATATTATCCGGTTACGGCCATTGGTACCGGAGGGAATATCAACAAACTCTTTGATCTCTCATCCGTGAAAAATAAAAAGGCAAAGTCCATTACTTTGGGTGAACTGAGTTCTGTCCATTTTTTCATCTCCCGGATGAGTGTGGAAGAGCGAATCAACCAGCTGATGCTCAATCCGGACAGGGCTGATGTGATTGTGCCCGCATCTGAAATCTATTTACACGTTATGCAAAAGGCGAAAGCCAAAAAAATAATTGTCCCGGATCTGGGCCTGAAAGACGGAATCATCGAATCGCAGTATGATCTGGTTAAGGACCTTATCCCTCATGTTGTATCACCAAATTAATTCCATCCATAGTTTTTATGAGTAATTCAAAAGCGGTCTATATTGTATCCGCCGTCCGTACCCCGATCGGTAGTTTCGGTGGGGTTTTGTCTTCATTTACCGCCATTCAACTGGGAAGCACCGCCATCAAAGGTGCTCTCGAAAAAGCGGGAGTTCCGGCATCCGAAGTGCAGGAAGTGTTCATGGGTAATGTGGTGTCGTCCAATTTAGGACAGGCCCCAGCCCGCCAGGCAGCTCTGGGAGCCGGTATTCCGGACACCGTTCCCTGCACGACAGTCAACAAAGTATGTGCTTCCGGAACCAAAGCCACCATGTTTGGTGCTCAGGCCATTATGCTGGGTCAGGCCGATGTGGTGGTCTGCGGAGGAATGGAAAGCATGAGCAACATTCCATACTACATTCCAAAGGCCCGTTTCGGTTATAAATACGGAAACGCAGAATTGGTGGACGGTCTGGATAAGGACGGCCTCCAGGATGTATATCAGCGGAAAGCCATGGGTGTGTTTGCCGATGCCACCGCTGCCAAATACGGAATCAGCCGGGAGGCGCAGGATGCATTTGCCATCAACTCCTACAAAAAATCAGCCGCGTCTACTGCGAGTGGTCATTTCAAAAATGAAATCATCCCGGTAGCCATTCCACAGAAAAAAGGCGATCCAATCCTTCTTTCCGAAGACGAGGAATTTAAGAATGTGATGTTCGATAAAATCCCTTCTCTTCGGGCTGCTTTTACAGCTGACGGTACTGTGACGGCCGCCAATGCTTCCACCATCAATGACGGTGCTGCTGCGTTGGTTCTGGCCAGTGAAGAAGCTGTAAAAAGATTAAACCTCACGCCCATTGCCCGGATTGTTTCGTTTTCAGACGGAGAGCAAGCTCCGGAATGGTTTACAACTGCCCCAACCATTTCCGTTCCAAAAGCACTGAAACTGGCAGGTTTGCAGGTTTCGGATATGGATTTCTTTGAAATCAACGAAGCCTTTTCAGTTGTTCCGTTGGCATTCGAACAAATTCTGAATGTGCCCGATGAAAAAATGAATGTGATGGGAGGAGCCGTTTCTTTGGGTCACCCGCTTGGCGCTTCCGGTGCCCGGATCATCACCACATTGTGCCATGTATTGCAAGCCAAAGGTGGAAAATACGGTGCCCTTGGAATCTGTAACGGCGGAGGTGGTTCTTCGGCCATGATCATCGAAAAAATCTAAGGAACCCATGGCTGAACTGAACTGGAAAACCGGTCTGATCAGCGAAGGTCCCTGTCAGTTGGAATACAAATACATCAGCCATCCGGGAAAACCCTGGATGGCTTTTTTACATGGTTTCGGGCAGGACTATTACGCTTTCCATCCGGTGTATCCGAAGATGGAAGCGCATTGCTCGTTTCTGGCCCTGCATCTTTTTTTTCATGGAGAAACCAGTCTGGAAGGAACAAAACCGCTGGACCCCGAAGACTGGAAACGACTGATTCGTAGTTTGTTTCAACGACTGGAAATCGACAATGCCCATTGGATGGCCTACAGCATGGGAGCCAAGTTTACGCTGTTGTCTTACCAGGAAATGCCGGAGTTGTTTTCCGGGATCACCTTGTTGGCGCCGGACGGTGTGGTGATGAATCCCTGGTATGGGTTTGCGACGAAGACGATGTTCGGCCGGTTTTGTACCCGTGTTTGTCTGGAATACATGCCGGCGTTCCGGTTTCTGGTGGTGGTTCTGGGAAAACTGAAACTGGTCCGTCCGTCTCTTGGGCGGTTTGCGGCCTCTCAGCTGAGCACGGAACAAGACAGGGAACGGGTGCTGGATGTCTGGCTCCGTCTGCGGAAAATGTGGCCGGACGAACAAAAATGGAGACCCTACTATAACCAGCATCCCATTCCGTTTGTGTTGGTTTTGGGAAAGCACGACACCATCATGTCGAAGAGTAAATTCCGGACCAAGCGCAAAGAGTGGACCAACATCAAATGGTTGGACCTCGAAGCCGGACACGCCTCGTTGGTGGAAAAATTTGCGAAGGAGATTTAGGGAGTAGCTAGTAGCCAGTAAATAGTAGTCAGTAATCAGTAGTCAGTAATTGGTAGCCAGTAATTAGTAGCCAGTAGTCAGTAATCAGTAGTTAGTAATCGGTGGTCAGTAATCAGTAGGTGAACTAACTCTCAATTCCTAATTCCTAATTCTCAATTCTTAATTCTTAATTCTTAATTCTTAATTCTCCCCCTCTCCCTCTTCCGGCGGAGCCACCGTGCCCCTAAGTTTAACAGGGCGGGCTTTTTTGCGCATTTTGGAATTGAGCATTTCTACTGAAAGGGCGAATACCATTCCGAAGTAGACCGTCGCTTTTGGCACGTGTACATCGAAGGCCTCGGCAACCAGTAAAGCTCCAATCATGATCAGGAAAACCATAGCCAGCATTTTCAGTGTTGGGCGGCGGTTGATGAAAATACTGATCCGGCGGGCGTAGACCATCATAACGGACATCGATAAAATTACGGCAATAATCATAATCTCAACATGATCCGACAAGCCAACGGCTGTGAGAATGGAATCGAAGGAAAAGATGATGTCCACCAGCACAATCTGAACGAGAGTTCCAGCGAAGCCGGATTTTTTGGTGGCTAAATCGTTATCGACTTCACCCTCCAGCTTGGCGTGGATTTCTGTAACGGTTTTGCCCATGAGGAAAAGTCCACCAAACAGGAGAATGAGGTCCCGTCCGGAAAAGCCATTGTCAGCGATGGTAAACAGGTTTTCTTTTAGTCCGATGATGATGCTGATACCCAGCAATAAGAAAATCCTTACGACCAGGGCCAGCATTAAACCGATCTGACGGGCTTTGTTCTGCAGTTTACTGGGGAGCTTTCCAGCGATAATGGAAATAAATATGATGTTGTCAATGCCCAGCATAATCTCCAGCAAAGTCAGAGTAAAAAGGCTGATAAGGTTATCGGTCGTAAGTAATTGTCCCATTCCGGATGCAAAGCAAATACGTGGGCATGACTTTTCGGAATTTAAAACAGAAGAACTTCCTGAACGGTCGATTTTCCTTTTCTTTGCGGCCTTTCATTGCAGTCGACCTATGCTTCAGTCCATCAAAAGCCTCATTCCTCTCAAGCTAAAAATCAATTTGTATTACCAGATGATCCGGCTTCGGGGCGCTTTGGACAAAGGCAACAACGTGGAATGCAACATTTGCGGCTCGCATTTCAGCCGGTTTTCCGATTTCGGGAGTCGTCCGAGTGTGTTGTGCCCCACCTGTTTTTCACTGGAGCGGCACCGTCTGCAATTTGCGTATCTCACCCAGCACTCCGGTATTTTCACGGATGCGCTCAAGGTCCTTCATTTTGCGCCTGAGAAGTGTCTGCATGAAAAGATCTCCCAAAACAAAAAGCTGGAGTACGAGACGGCCGACCTTCTGATTCAGTTCATCGACATCATCGAAGTGAAACCCAAACACCAGATGTCGATTACCGATATCAAGTTTCCGGACAACCATTTCGACATCATCCTTTGCAATCACGTGCTCGAACATGTGCCCGACGACAAGAAAGCCATGACGGAATTGCTACGGGTTCTCAAGCCAGGCGGATTCGGAATCCTACAGGTACCGATCAATCTGAAGTCAGACGACATCCAGGAAGACATGAGTCTCTCCACCGCCGACCGGGCCAAATACTACGGCTCTCCGGACCACCTCCGTTTTTATGCCGAGAAAGGCTACATGCAACGTTTGCGGGAAGCGGGCTTTCAAGTTGAATCCAATCCTTTCGCCCAAACCCTCGACATGGACCGCCTCTGCCTCATGAAAACCGAGAACCTGATTATTGTAAGGAAGTAGGGGATTATTGATATAAACTTCACGGGTCCAAACCTAAAAGGTTTTTCGTTCATCTCTTAAGATACACTTTGAATGAATCTGCGGGTTGATGATCAACAGTAGCGAAAAATTTTAGATTTTCGTTCACCAAAAATAAAACCGGCTCGTAATGATACCGCCTTTCCATTCCTTGAGGATGTTTCCACTCAGGTCCATCTGCACGATGCGGCTGTTTTGGAGATAGTCCTTGGCATCGGAGACAAACAACTGCTGTCGGCGAGCATCGTAACCAAGTCCGTACCAATTTCCGGAACCGAGAGGAAGACGGACAAAGTCGCTATTCCAGGCCTTCAGAAAACAGGGAACCCCGCAAATAAAAAACAAACTGTCGCCCGTGGCCGATGCCTGAAACCGGTCGGGAATCTGTTCATCCGATGTGCTGTACCAGATTTTGACGATGCGGGACGAATCGGCATCATACAGACAAACGCCCGGTTTGGTGGCGTTTCCGGCTTCAAATCCAATCCAGACTTTCTTTGCTCCGGCCTTTGCCACTGAAGTTGCGTTCCCCGGCAACAAAATGGAATCCACTACTTCATCCAGGACGGGATCCACACGAATCACTTTCGCATTCGTCTTGCACACCACATAGACTTTTCCATCCACCAGCGCCATTTCTTCGGTCCATCCCGGCATAGCAATCTTGTTTCCGGCTGTGGTTTGTCCCGGCGAAACCACCCGGATTTCCTTGCCATACAAATCCGTCACATAAGCTTTGGTGCCCGAAACCGGAAGCAGATAGCGGGGAGAGGTAAAGCCGGTAACCGTTTTAACCATTTTGAGTTCCTTGTCCAGCACCTCGATTTTTCCGGAATTGTTCACCACCACCCACCATTGCTGGTTCCACCAGGTGGCCGATTGAAAGACATCACCCAGACTCTTTTTGTTCAGGGTTTTGTAGATGTCCATATCGGTTTGGGAATGGTTGAGATTGATGAGTCCAAGTCCGGCATTGCCCCATTTGAAGTTGCCTTCGTGGCCAACGAAAACCATGTTTCCGTCCTCCATGGCCACCGTTTCAGGAGCAGGGTTGGTCTTGGATTCACAGGAACTGAGCATCCAGGAAAGCAGGATTATGGAAAACAGAATTCGGGATACCGTCATTGAACAAGCAGTTTAGTGCTTTTGCGGTTTCGTCCGCTTCCCGATTGCAAAATGAGCCAGCCCCGTGGAAAACGGGCGGGAAATGATTGCCCGGCCTGGTACACGAACCGGCCCTGTTGTTGTCCGTTCATGTTGGCAATGAGGAATTCGTTTCCTTCTTCCAATCCGTGCAATTCAAATGTTTCGCCTTGCAAAACCATTGTTGGGTACACTGCCAGACTGCCGGTTTCTTCATGGATTACGCCCACGGCATCGAGGTCGAAACCGCCTGTCGGAAAGGTAGTCGGCCAGGGATCGTTGATGGCATTTCCTTTCGAATCGAGTGTCGCATATTCGGGTTTGATGCTGCCCACCACATCGCGAATTCGCACAAACTGAATGTGGTTTACATCGAGTCCGGCTTCGTTTTTTAGTTCGTCCAGATCGAAAGGTGTGCCGAAGCCCAACCGGTATTTACCGGCCAGGTTGTGCAGATTCCGGGGATTCAGGGTGCCAAAACTCCAGACCTGCTGGTTGGTTGGGGTGAGAGAAACAGCAGGAAAAGCCACAAAATGCTGTCCATCGCTGCTCACTTCTACGGTGGCCAGTTCCAGGAATTCATCTCCAAAACCATTTTCAAAAACCGCAAAATCGGCACCATCGCCATTGCGGATGGCACGGGTAAATCGAAGTGTGATGGAACCACCGTCGCCCAGACTCACAACGCTGTTGGTCATGGCCGCACCAAGCGCATAATCAGCTTCTCCGGCCGAGGCATAGCCAGAGTCGGGAAGAGCGATGTTTTTGAGACCTCTTTTCAGTTCGGTTACCTTCGAAGCCCAGGAAACAAAGCGGTTGGATTCCGCCGGTATGGCCAGCGATCCTGCTGAGTCCGGACCCGGATCATAAGGTTGCGCCAAGGCCTTCTCCACTGCCATGAGTGAAAAAAAAGAAAAGAAATATGGGAGAATTCTGGCTTTGTTCACCTTGTTTTGCACCCGCAAAAGTAATGAAACCGGAGGCTTATCCGGCTTTTGAATCGAAACTAAACCACCAACCTATGGACGCATCATCTTCCCAGACAAAAAACAAATGGCTTATTCCGACCGGAATCGTGTTAATCGTAGCCGGACTCCTCGCCATTGGAGCCTATCAGGCCTACCGGAATCCGAAACCAGCCCGCATTCTTGACACCTACGGCAACCAGGAAGTGGATACCGTTGATGCCAATGGAAAGGCGACCACCATGTCATTGATTCACCATGTGCCGGACTTCAGCTTCATTGATCAGGACGGAAACATGGTTACGCAGAAGACGACAGAAGGCAAAACCTATGTGGCGGATTTCTTTTTCACCACCTGCGAATCGATCTGTCCGGTAATGAGCAAAGAAATGATGAAACTGGCGGCACGGCTGAAAGAGAACAAGGATTCATCCGTTATTTTCGTTTCCCACACCGTAGATCCGGAAACCGATAGTTTACGCCAACTGAAAGATTATGCCATTGCCCACAAGGCCGATTCCCGTCAGTGGCATTTTGTTACGGGCAACAAAAAGGAACTGTACGACATGGCCAGAGAGGGATATTTCGTGACAGCCACCAAAGGAGACGGAGGGCCAGATGATTTTGTGCACACCCAGAATTTTGTGCTGGTCGATAAGTACCGTCAGATCCGTGGATATTACGACGGAACGGACAGTACCGAAATGGATAAATTGTACAAAGATATTCTGCTTCTCAACCAGGAATATGCCTGGAAAGACGGGAAATAGCCCTTTAGATAAAAAGGAGATTATCTTGTTAGCCTGAACAGTTTCTTCAGCAGACTGAATCGGAGAACCACCGCAGTCAAGAGGGTGAACATCCAGATTATGAAGAGATTAAAGATCTCGGTTGGGATGGTGAGTCCTCCGCATAATTTGACCGGAGCATAAAAATGTGTCCGGAAATCAAGAGAGCTACTTGGTTTCGGGAAGTGATAAATCGGTTTCACTTTGCGATAGATACCCGATTTTGAGACTTCGAACTTCTTCTGCATCATCATATCGTTGGCCACAATCTCCCGGACCTGTTCGTTTTCCGATTTAATTTTGACATTGGCCAGCATGTTCTTTTTGGTGATCGGATCTTCAAAAATCTTAAGCTGCTGGTTCAGAATGCGTTCTTCAATCCGGTATTTGGCGCTATAGAAATGCCCGAATTTCTTCAGTTGATCCTGCACCATCTGGTACTTGTTTTCCGGAAACGGATGTTCTCCTTTTACAAATTCCCACGTAGAAGATGGAAGATTGAAATTGGCTCCTTCCTCCGATAGCTCTTTGAAAAGCAGATCCTTTTTGATCCGGATGTTTTCGCTTTGGAGTGAATCGTCCTTTCGCAGATTGTGCAGCTCCTGCAGGATTTCGCTCAGTTCCTTCAGGTAATACGTTCGTTTATAATGATATTCTTCTTTCCGGGCTTCCGATTCGAAGGTCACTTTCTGGTAAGAGTTGTTTTTAAACTGTGCCACCATCAGGGCTTCGTAGGCCCAACGTGACACCATCATTTCCCCAATCAGCGGTACTTTTCCTGGGTTGCCAAATACAGGATTCACCCGGTCGTACTGAATCACCACACCTCCCAGGACCAACTGCGGAATCAGAAGCAGCGGAATCAAAATATACACCACCACCGCATTCTTAAAGGTATCGGACAAGGCCAGCCCCAGCATGTTGGCGCAACAGGAAGTGGAGAAAAGTACCATCCAGAATTCCGGTCCGATGTCGTCGACCTCCAGCACAAAGTCACTGATCATCACAAAGGCCAGCGTGTGAATGGCCGAAAGGCAGAACAGAAGGAGAATTTTGGCAATGAGGTAACTGTCGCGGTTGAGGTGCAGGAACTTTTCCCTTTTGAGAAGCAGCCTGTCCCGGATGATTTCTTCCGCACTCACGCTCAGGCCCATAAACAAGGCCACGATCACCGACATAAAGAAATAGGCCGGAATATTTTCGTTGGAAGAAAAGTGATATGGTTTGTCGATGAAATCTTCCGTCGGAGCGTAGCGCACCACAATTGCCAGCAGCAAAGCCAGCACAGGTGCTTCCAGAAGATTGATGAACATGTACTGGTGATCCCGGATTTTGGCCAGGATATCTCTTCGAAAATAAAGTCCGATCTGTTGTAAAAAGCCAGGTGTGTTGATGTGATGCGGAACTTCTTCCTTCTCCCTCTTCACTGGATTGGCCGGAAAATGTTGTTGGTAGCGGGCCGCCCAATCGGCGGGGGAAAACTTGCGTTCTTCCACCAGTGTGCCCATTTCACTCACCAGTTTGGTTTCGACAATGTCGAAAATCTCCGCCGAATTAGCCACTTCCGCCGGATCCTGAACCGGAGGAAGATTGGCTTCCCGTCGGAAATATGGAACGGCTTCCAAAGGGTTACCATAGTAAATAGTGTGCCCCCCGTTGTCCATCACCATAAGGCGATCGAACATTTTGAATATTTCGGGAGATGGCTGGTGAATGATCACAAAAACCAGCTTTCCGTTCAGAGCCAGGTTTTTGAGAAGCTCCATGGTCCGCAGACTGTCGGAACTGCTGAGGCCCGAAGTGGGTTCATCCACAAACAAAACCGAAGGCTGACGGATCAGTTCAAGGCCAATGTTGAGTCGCTTCCGTTGCCCGCCCGAAATGGTTTTTTTCGAAGGGGAGCCCACTTCTTTGTCCCTTGTTTCTGAAAGGCCCAGCGAGTGGAGGGTTTTTTCCGAAATCTCCACAATGTCCTTTTCTGCCCAGTTTCCAAAACTGAAACGGGCCGCGAAATACATATTCTGGAACACCGTCAGTCGTTCGTTCAGCAGATCGTCCTGCGGAATGTACCCGATCACGCCTTCGAGCTTGTCGGGTTCTTTATGGACATTGACTCCGTTGATCAGTACACTGCCTTTATGTGGCTTTTCATTGCCGTTGAGCACATTGAACAGAGTCGATTTTCCGCAACCGCTGGCACCCATGATGGCCACCATTCTCCCGCCTTTTTCGGAGACATGAATGTTTCGGAGTCCGATCCGGCCATCGTCGAATTTGTATTCCAGTCCTTTGGCTTCGAAGCTGATTCTTGGTTTGTCGACCGGCGCCGAAAACCGTTCCTGGATAAAGTTGAAATAGATTGGATCACATTTTTCCTGACGGAATGTCGTCCCGGGCGCCCAGATCCGGCTCATTCCTGGAACCATGATTTGTCCGTTGAGGTAGGATTCAGCCTGTCCGATGAGGCGGACAAAATAGCAATCCACAGAGGGTAGTTTGAGAACTACAACGAGACCCTCCATTTCCGGAATTTCCAGGTGATCACTTTTGGATAATTCGGGATTCTTTTGGTTTGAAATCAGGAGAACATGGTTGCCGTCGAAATCCACTTCGTGGTTTCCTGTAGCGAAAAGGGAGAGGGCCTGCACATCGGCTTCCGGAAGGTTCAGAAGTTTGGGAATGGCCGATAATATGTATCGTTCGTCGCTGGATATTTGTCCATCAACGGCCGAAAGTTCAGTCAGTTCGAGGTAGAGGTAGAACTTCTGTGCAAGTAGAAGTTCTTTATTAACAGATTGGCAAATTTTCTCGAGTTGTTTGTCGAGCCATCCGGGATTGTTTTTTTCTTTCTGAACATTTTCAGACCACTGTTCCAGTATTTCCAGAAAGCGGGCCACCGACCTTCCGGAAAGATGGTGCCTTAAAAAATCTTCAATCCGTTGTTTTTCTTCATCCAGTATTCCATCCGAACCGGCCAGGAGTGCATAGAGCCGAAGGATGGAACGAAGCAGCTGTTCGTTCATTGCAGATTAGGATCGAAAGGGGCTGTTGCTGTTGGGATGAGATTATTCCACCATAGCTTTCCGTAATTCGGAGATGGATTTGGCCAGATCTTTAATGTCGCTTTCGGTTGGAATGAGATCGCCTTTGTTGTTGGCAATGCGTTCTGCCCAGTTGCCTTTGGCATAAATGGCTTTCGATTTTTCCAGACCTGCAATGATGGAGTTCACCACTTCGTCGTTGTCGTTTACCTTTTGAAGCAATTCAATCAGGCTTGTAAGAGCACCTTCCTGTTTAATGACGGCATTCACCAATGGAACCAGAATTTTATCCTGTTCTACTTTTGGCAAACCCGTTGGTGGATAGTCATGAATCAAACCGCAGGTAAGGTATAAGCCTTCTACAAAGGCACCGGCCGTAAGCAGGGCGGCATCTTTGATCTGGTCGTTGGCTTTGAGGATACCAGTAGAATTGGCGATGGAGGCATCGGAAATGGTAATAAGGGAATCTTTTTGTGCGAGGTTTTTCTCGATTCGTTCCAGAACAGAAACATCAAAGGCATTCGATACACCGATTTTGTCGGCTAGTTTTTTTCCTACTACAAAAGTTTGAACCGCTTCCTGTCCTTTATCATAGGCAGCCATATACCCAACATCGGCACTGAAAACGCCTACACTAAAGGCCGCTTTCGATGAATTTCCCATCACTTTTTCCGCATTCGAGGCTGGATTCAGTAGTTTGGTTTCGTATTCTGCACCAGTAAGGACAATCAGGTTGGGTATGGCAGAAGGCTTTGGTAATTTGCTGAACAGGTCTTCAACGGCTTCAAGAATCTGAGAATCCTGCACCAACGCAGTAGAATCCACAGCACTTTCAACTTTCTTTGGTTCTGATCCACAACTAACTAAGAACGCAAACATTGTAGCGGCAGCAACCTGCTTAATTCCGGAATGAAAAATGGTCATATATGTAGAAAACGGATAATTCTTTGGTTCAGAACGATTTTGTCTGAACTGCAATAATACAAGAAAACACATATCATTTGACGACAGATTTACAATGCACAAACATTTGACCGGAATCCCATTTTCATCAGTTCAAAAACAGAAATTCGAATACCTTTGGGCCTATGAACGAAGTGCTGGAGTTTTTTAGGTTTTTGCTGAACTCCGAGGAAATTATTTCAAAGGGCGGGCTGATCCTCGTAACGTTGATCGTCTATGCCGAAACGGGTATTTTTTTCTGCTTTTTTCTTCCTGGCGATTACCTTTTGTTCACAGCCGGAATGTTTTGCGGGCTTGGTATAATGAACGTCCCGATTCTGCTTTTGCTGGGTTGTATTCTTCTCGCAGCAGTGGCCGGCAATTACACCGGATACTTTTTTGGAAAATATCTGGGAATCAGTCTGATGAACAGGAAGGAGAACTTTTTCTTCAAAAAGCAGTACCTGGTGAATACAGAAAAGGCATTTGCTGAGTATGGAGGCAATGCTCTCATTATTGGCCGCTTTCTTCCGGTGATCAGAACGTTTGCTCCGATCCTGTCTGGCATCACAAAAATGAACCATGCCCGATTTGCTGTTTACAACATCACAGGGGCTGTTTTGTGGGTACTTACCTTATGTCTGCTTGGGTATTTTTTAGGAAAGGAGTATCCTCAAATACTTAACTATGTGGAATACATTATTATTGCGTTTATTTTGCTCACTTCTGCGGCCGTTATTAATTCGTTTTTAAAACTTCGAAAAGACAACTCAGACTCGAGCTCCAATCCAAAAAAATGATCAGCATTTTGAATAAAAGATTCGGTTTACTACTAATTAGCCTTCTGTTTTTCAGTGGGTTAATGGCTCAGGAGGCTTCTTTTGATGTCAAGGCTCATTACACCAAAACCATCTATTCCATTCAGATGAGAGATGGAGTTAAGCTCTTTACTGTCGTTTACGAACCCAAAGATCAGAGCAAAAAATACCCAATCCTGTTCCAGCGGACCCCATATGGAGTTGGTCCTTATGGTCCGGATGACTATAAATCGCAGCTGGGCCACAATGAACTTTTACAGAAAAGCGGATATATTTTTGTTTTTCAGGATGTGAGGGGGCGCTATATGTCGGAAGGACAATTTGTGGATGTTCGTCCGTTCAAACCGGTAAAAAAAGGTGCCAAGGATATTGATGAGAGCACGGACACATACGACAGTATTTCCTGGCTTCTAAAAAAGCTGAAAAACCACAATGGAAATGTGGGCATGTGGGGAATTTCCTATCCGGGTTTTTATGCCGCCATGGGCGCTTTATCGAACCACCCCAATCTGGTTGCGGTTTCGCCTCAGGCTCCGGTAATGGATTGGTTTGCCGGTGACGATTTTCACCACAACGGTGCTTTCTTTTTGCCCCATGCTTTTAATTTTTTCAGCTCTTTCGGCAAAGTCCGCAATGCCCTGACCATCGAAAACAATCCGGGCTTTAACCACGGAACACAAGACGGATACTATTTCTTCAAGCAACTCGGTCCTTTGGAAAATGCCAATAAGATGTATCTCAATTATGAGATCCCTTTCTGGAACGATCTGATGGCCCATTCAGAATACGACTCCTTCTGGAAAGAGCGGAATGCTCTCCAGTATTTTAAAGGTATTAAGGCCGCTACACTGGTTGTTGGTGGATTGTTTGATGCCGAAAATCTGTACGGAGCCATCAATTTGTATCAAAGCATTGAAAAGAAAAATCCCAAAGCCAGCAACCTGTTGGTGATGGGTCCCTGGAGTCATGGATTGTGGGCCAAAGGCGATGCCCAGAATCTGGGGCCAATCAATTTCGATTCCAAAACCGGTGTTTTTTACAGGAATAAGATTGAATTCGAATTCTTCAACCATTACCTGAAAGGAAATACAGAACTGGAACTTCCTGAGGCTTACATGTTCGAAACCGGAACCAACGTCTGGAAAGCCTATAAAACATGGCCACCACAGGAAGCCGAAGAAAAGGAACTGATTTTCTTCCCGTCCGGAAAATTAGCGTTCAGTCCGGAAGGATTGGGAAGCAACAACAGTTTCGACGAATACACCAGTGATCCTGCCAAGCCGGTTCCATTTACCAACGGCATCACCACCTCGATGACGAAGGAGTATATGGTGGAAGATCAGAGGTTTGCTGCCCGCCGTCCGGATGTTCTGGTATATGAAACAGAGCCTTTGAAAGAAGATGTGACGATGACGGGTCCTCTCAATGCCGAACTTTTTGTTTCTCCCAGTACAGACGATGCTGATTTCATAGTGAAGTTGATTGATGTATTCCCTGATCAGGGAGCAGAAGTGGACAACAGCGCCAAACTGGGTGGTTATGAAATGCTGGTTCGCGGAGATGTGATGCGGGCGAAATTCCGCAACAGTCTCGAAAAACCAGAACCACTGACCGTGAATGAAGTAAACGAAGTGAAGTTCCAGTTGTGTGACATCAACCACACGTTCAAAGCCGGGCACCGGATTATGGTGCAGGTACAAAGCAGCTGGTTCCCGTTGGTGGATCTCAATCCGCAGAAATTCATGAACATTTTCTCGGCCCGGAAAGAAGATTTCCAGAAATCCCGGATCAAGATCTTTCACACTGCCCGCTACCAAAGCAAGGTGCGGTTCCTTGAACTTAAGAAATAACCGGCCTCAGCCTTTGCTTCAGCTGGAATCCGGTTTCGCTCTTTTCAATTTCCGTCATCGTTCCGAAGATCAAAGGAAAAGTCGGAACTCCATGACCGCTTTCCAGTCCGGAGAAAACCGGGACACCTTCCGGTAATTTTTCGCTTACCATTTCAGCTACTGAAAGCGGAAACCGATCGGCTTCACAATCGGTAAATTGGCCCAGTACCACTGCTTTTATCCCATCAAACATTCCACTCTGACGCAATTGTTCCAGCATCCGGTCGATCCGGTAATGGTATTCCCCGATTTCTTCCAGAAACAACACCGAACCGGAAAAAACGCCGGGTTTCAGTTTTCCAGCCGAATGCGATATCATGGTGAGGTTTCCTCCGGCCAATGGCCCGCTGATGTTTTGGGTATCCGCCCTTTCCGGTTGAATCGGATATGAAACAGGCGGTACCTCTCCTTTTATCATGTGGATCAATGAATTGCAGGCTTCCGACTGTTCCGACCGGCTGAAATGCACCGTCATCGGACCGTGGACGGACGCAATTTTCAGTTCGTGAAGATGCAGATGCAGCAGGGTAATGTCGCTAAACCCAATCAGCCATTTCGGATTTGTCCGGAATTTGTCAAAGTTCAGTTCAGGAAGAATGCGACCGAGTCCGTAACCACCACGTGTACAAATAATCGCTTTGGCTTCCGAGTGATCCATCGCCCATTGAAGATCAGCTTTTCGTTCAGAATCGGTTCCGGCAAACTTGCCCCAGGATGAAAATACACTTTTACCCGTTTCAACCCGGAATCCCATCTTTTCCAGGTGGATGATTCCATTTCGTACTTCCGCTTCGTTGGCAGAAAATGCCGGAGCAACAACCAATATGAGGTCGCCTGCATTGAGAAAAGATGGAATCATATTGTTCAAAATGAATCAGATTGTGGAGCGAAGGAACGGAATTCCTTTCCGATGACAAGGACAGATTCGATAAAAAAGTGGATCATGTGATTGCTTTTTTCGTGTTTTGAACCGGCATGGACTATCTATCTCCTCAAACCAATGGCTGAACCAACCCGGCTGGAGAAAATCTGGGATACCAGTATCCGTTCGTTTGTCAATCACCTCAAACTGGAAAGGGCCGGGTCTGACAATACGCGGAAAGCCTATGCCCACGATGTGGCCATTCTTCGTCGGGTTCTGGAAGATCATCAGATCTGGAAAGCTCCGTCCGAAATAAAGAAGGATGATATTGAACTGGTTCTCAAAGAACTCACCGAAACGGGCATTGCGGCCTACAGTCAGGCCCGGATTCTTTCTGGCATGAAATCGTTTTTCGCCTTTCTGGTGTACGATGAGCAAATCAAAGACAGTCCTGCTGCGTTGATCTCCGGTCCTGTCCTTCCCCGGAAACTTCCGTCTGTTCTGGAAGTGCACGAGATCGACGCCATCCTGAATGCCATCGATACGAGCCATCCCATCGGGATTCGGGACCGAATGATCATTGAGGTTTTGTATGGATGCGGTTTGAGGGTTTCAGAACTCAGCAACCTGTTGATTTCGCAGATTTACGAAGAGGCCGGTTTCATAAAAGTGATTGGCAAAAACGATAAGGAAAGGCTGGTTCCGATTGGTGAAGAAGCGCTGGATGCGATCCGTCATTACCGGCGGGATGTCCGGGATCAGGGAAAAATTCATCGTGATTTTGGTGATTTTTTGTTGCTGAATCCGGCCGGGAAAAATCTGAGCCGCATTTCCATATTCACTACGGTGGTTCGGCTTGGAAAAATGGCGGGCATCAAAAAGAAAATCAGTCCGCACACCTTCCGCCATTCATTTGCCACCCATCTTCTGGAAGGTGGAGCCGATCTGCGGATCATCCAGGAAATGCTGGGACATGAAAGCATCACCACCACTGAAATTTACACCCATCTGGATATGGGCTTCCTCCAGCAGGTGATCCGGGATTTTCACCCAAGGTCGAAATCGTAGAGACAAGTATCACTTTTGCTGACGCCTTTCGGTGACCGAACCGATACTTTTGTTTAAGTATTTTAAAAAAAAATTAAACAGAAATTTTAGCACAAAACATTGATAGTCATGTTTTTGCCAGAAAAGGAAAGTGGACATAGATTTTTTCAATACTTCAATTCATAAACAAACGGCAGAGTTGAAAGTCTTTAATCCGACTATCATTTTTATTCAACACTCATGCTTTTTTCTAAATCCTCTCTAAAACTATTTGTTTTTACAGGGCTCATTTCTGGTTCGGTTTATGCTCAGCAAGCCCGCATTCAGGTTGTACACAATGCACCCAATGCGCCCGCTGTCGATGTTTTTGTGGGTGCCACAAAACTCCTTTCCAATGTTCCATTTCGTGCTGCTTCTCCTTTTCAGGATGCACCTGCTGGTGTCCCGTTGCAAGTGAGAATAAAGCCAGCCTCTGGTTCGTCCGATACCAGCAATCCAGCATACTTCCAGACCTACACTCTGGCAGCCAACACAGGTTACTATCTGATTGCAAACGGAAACCTTCCCGGAGGAACAAATGCACCGAATCCAGATGGAATTGGAACGGGTTTTGACATCACCGTTATCCCCAATGCAAAAGAGACGGCCGCTGTTTCCGGAAATGTAGAACTCCGAATTTTCCATGGCGTAACAGATGCACCAACTGTGGACATCAAAGCACAGGGAGTGGCTACATTAGTCGACAATGCGCCTTTCCGTGGATTTTCCGATTACCTCCCAGTTCCGGCTGCCACATATACAGTACAAATTGCTCCAGGTTCCGGTTCACCAAACCTACTGGCTTACAGTGCAGCTCTGGCCGGTCTGGCAGGAAAAACCGCTCTGGTTCTTGCTTCCGGATATTTTAACCCAGCGGCCAATCCGGTTAACGGCCAAAACGGACCTGGTTTTGGAATTTTTGCTTTTACGACTACAGGACAGACGATTCAGCTTCCAACGGCTACATCAAGAGTTCAAATCATTCATAATTCAGCCAATGCGCCGAACGTGGATATCTTCGTGAACGGTGGTAAAGCAGTTCCAGATTTTGCCTTCCGCAAGGCCACTCCGTTTGTCGATTTGAATGCAGGTGTTCCTTTAACCGTGGCCATCAAAGGGGCATCTCAAAGCAGTGACACCAGCAATCCGGCTTTCAAAAGAACTTACGAACTGTCTGGAACGGATTCGTACACATTGGTAGCAACCGGTTTATTGACAACCGCTGGCTATGCCGCCAATCCAAATAGTATTCCAGTCGGTTTCGATATTACCGTTTTGCCAGGTGCCAGAGAAATCTCTGCTACATCAGCTTCCAACAACAACACAGATGTGCGGGTTTTACATGGAGCCAGCGATGCGCCGTTTGTAGATGTGCGTGTTGCTTCAGGTCCAACTCTGGTAAACAACGCTGGCTTCCGTGATTTTACTCCGTATCTCTCAGCTCCAAACCAGGACCTGACTCTTGAAATTACGGATTCCGCTCAAGCGGGTGTGGTTGCCGCATTCTCAGCTCCTCTTTCTGCTTTTCCAGACAGCGCATTGGTAGTTTTGGCCTCTGGTTTTCTGTCGCCGGCTGCCAACCAGAATGGTCCGGCTTTCGGACTTCTGGCGGTCACACCAAAGGGACAAGCCATTCTTTTGCCTCTGGTAACTTCGAATCTACGCACGATGACAAACGGAGATCTGGTGGTTTATCCGAATCCGGCTCAAGATGTATTCTCTGTTCGCATCCCGAAAAACGAGACCGTTCGTACTGTTGAGTTGGTTTCCGCAATCGGACAAAGTATTCCACTTGTATATTCAAATGAGAACGAAAGACTTCAAATTCAATCGTCTCCTTCACAAGAAGTTTACACGCTAAGAATTACAACAGAGAAAGGCAATAGCTACAACAGCCGGGTCTCAATCCGGTAATTGTTTCGACCTGATCTTTCCGCATTGGAAAGAGAGGCCTGGTTTCCTTGAGAAGCCGGGCCTTTTTATTTGTACCAAATTCTGATTCTAAGGACGGATTCCTTATCAGAATCCCTCTTATTTTTGCAATTGAACTACTTACCTGACCCTTTGCCTTTTCGTTTTTATCGATTACTGCTCTTTGCCTCTCTTTGTTGGTTTGAGATTTCCTGCTCTTCCCAAAAAAAGGTAAATCCCTATGCATTCAGCTCAACTACGGATTTCTACAATGCAGAGAAATTTGAAGGAACACAGAAAGTTCGATATCGGTATTTGTATGCCTACAACATGAAAAAGGTATTGTATGGAAATCAATGCGTTCATGATGTGACCCGCAAATTCGGATTCGAGTACATTCCGGCATTTGACTCAGCAGAAGAGAAACGAAACGATCTCGAAATCTGGGCACACAACTTCATAACCAATATCGCCATTACTTTCAAGCATGGATTTCTTTGGAAACGAAAGGTGAGGAAACGAATAAAATACTGTGCCGAAAGCTCCGGCGATTTCAACGGGTAGAGCACCAAAAAAGGCCGGCCGTCTCCATTCAGGAATGGAAAGACAGCCGGCCTTTTTATTTCAATTTAACTTCAGACCAATTGAATACGGACGGTATCGTATTGGATTCAGTTCTTATTCCTTTTTACTGTTTGTTTTTCACCCATTTGTCCAGCCAGGAATCCATTTCCCAGAGCATGTGCAGAATGTTCTCCCTGGCAGCATAACCATGGCTTTCAAACGGAAGCAACACCAGACGGGCTTTTCCGCCGTTTCCTTTGATGGCCTGGAAAAGTCGCTCACTCTGAAGCGTAAATGTACCCGGATTGTTATCGGCATCACCATGAATCAACAGAATCGGACTGCTGAACTGATTGGCAAAAGTGAAAGGCGACATCTTGTTGTATATCTCGGTTGCCTGCCAGTAATTCCGTTCTTCTGATTGAAAACCAAATGGTGTCAGCGTTCGGTTATAGGCACCGCTACGGGCAATTCCGGCTGCGAACAATTTACTGTGGCAGAGCAGGTTAGCGGTCATAAATGCTCCGTACGAATGGCCCATCACAGCGCACCGGTTTTTGTCGACAACGCCCAATGAATCCACATAGCGAATCGCAGCCTCGGCATCGGCTACCAGTTGTTCATTGTAGGTGTCGTTTGGTTCTTCCTGGCCTTTTCCAATGATTGGAAACTGCGCATCTTCCAGAATGGCAAATCCCCGGTTTACCCAGAACACAGGCGATGCCCAGTTGATGGCAATGAAGGAATGTGGCGAATCTTTTACCTGACCTGCTGCTTGATCATCTTTGTATTCAGTCGGATAGGCTTCCATCAGCATCGGAAGTCGTCCGGATTTGGCTTTGTCGTAACCGGCAGGAAGATACAGTGTGCCTGAAAGCTGGACTCCGTCATTTCTCTTGTAGAAAATCTTCTGCTTGCTCACGTTGGCCAGCGACAAATACGGATTGGGCCGGAAGGTGATTTGTTTGGGAGTGTCTTTTTTCCCGAAGTTTCGAATGAACAGATTCGGCATCACTTTCGGACTCTCAATGCTGGTGATGATCAGCTTCTTTTCACGGTCCAGCACACGTACAATTTGTTCGTAGGTTGATTTTCCATCGGCCCTCCACAGTCGTTTGGTTTTACCGGAAGCGATCTCAAATTCATCCATAAAAGGACGGTTTCCTTCCGGTGAGCAACCTTCTCCTTCCAGAAACAATTTCGTTCCGTCTTTGCTGAACTCCAGAACGGGACGGTTAAAGGCATTGTATTCATTTGAAAACGAACCCGGATCGCCATACGCATCCTCTGAACTCCGGTCGAAAATCAGTTTGGGTTCTTGTTTGTCTAAAGAAGGATTGATGGAATAGGTCCGGGTATTGCGGTTTTTCCACCAGTAATCCTGCACGATGGCAAAATCGGCACGGCCAAAGGTGATGTCCGAAATCCGGTTTTTGAGGAAGCAGATTGATTTGGGCTGATTGAAAGGAGCATCGGCCTGAAACAACTGATCCCGGAAATCCGATGGTTTGGCTGGATCGCCTCCGTCCGGAGCTTCGGCCCATACAAGTGTTGCGGGTTTGTCGTCACGCCATTGAATCTGCCGTTTTCCGGCTTCGACCGCATCAAAATCAGACGGCACTTTGTCCTGGAGAGGGCGGTTGTAAAAGGTGGACAATTTCGTTCCGTCTTTCGAAAGCAGGTTGAATTGACTTGGAAAGGAACCATATGTGAGCGTATAGCTGTAAGGCTTGGCCAGTTCCTCTATTAACAACACATTTCCATCGGGTGAAGGAGAGAATCGTTTGTAGATATTTTCGGGAAGCAAATTTTGGCTGGCCGATTTATTTACAAAAATGCGGGTCAGATAAGCCTTTGCGTAGTAATCAAATTTGTCTTCATCCTGCTTGTTACGAAGTAAATCCTGGTACGTCCTGGCCGGGGCTTTGGTACCGGTGGCATCCTGAGTGGCTGGCCCTTTGGGAAGTTCTTTGGTATCCGGGTATTTTCCTTTTTCACCTTTGTATTTCACTAAAAGACTTTTGCCATCTGGCTCCCATTGGTACGGCATACCCAAAACCGCATTCAGGTTTTTGGTAAATGTGGATATCGCCTGACCGGTGGCCAGATCGAGCAACCAGAGCTGAAGATCGGTGGCCGAAACCAGCACAAAAGCCAGATGGGTTTCCTTCGGAGAAAAACTCAGGTTCTGAACTTTAAACCCAGGGGGAAGTCCGGTGATGGGAATCTCTTTGGCATCCGGAAGACTGAAAAGTTTGATGCCTGTGTAGTAAGTTCCTCTGGCCGCATTGAAATTTTCCGGGTTGATCCGTAAACCTGCCAGCCGCAATTCGGGTTCGGCCAGTTCTTCAAGAGATTTATACAAAGGTCGTTCTATCTGTATCAGATAGCGGTTGCTTTTACTAATCAGGTTCTGAACCGGTGCTTTGGTGTCTGCCAGTTCCATGATTTCTTTGGGCGGAATCTGGTAGCTGGTCTGTGCCTGAACCGAAGCCCGGCACAGAAAAAGGAGAGCGAAAAGAACAATTAGAGAATAGGTACGTTTCATATCTGTACAATGGAAAGTTCAAGATTGGGAAGATTTTCCCCAAACCCCAAATTCTGTTTGCCCAAAGGTGTGACAGGATTTCAAACGGGAAGTAGTTTTTTACCAATTCTATTGTCCATCAACTAAATAGACAATTTTATTTATCTTCGTTTTCTTAATGAAATCCGCATGAATCAGACCACTGCTCAATCTCAACCCGTTGTGGATTTCAGTCAGTTGAAAGATCCTTTTCTGATTGCAGGACCTTGCAGTGCCGAAACCGAAGAACAGGTTATGGAAACGGCCCGGGCACTGGCAAAAAATCCGGCCATCAAAGCCTACCGTGCCGGAATCTGGAAGCCCCGGACAAGGCCCAATGCATTTGAAGGTCATGGCGGTCCGGCCCTGGCATGGCTCGCAAAAGTGAAACAGGAAACCGGCCTTCCGGTTACGACGGAAGTGGCGAATGCTGCTCATACGGAAGAGGCGTTGAAAGCTGGAGTTGATATTCTCTGGATTGGCGCCCGCACAACAGTCAACCCGTTTTCGGTTCAGGAAATAGCGGATGTTCTCAAAGGAGTCGACATTCCGGTGATGGTGAAAAATCCGGTGACACCCGATCTGCAACTCTGGTTCGGTGCATTTGAACGTCTTCAGAATGTGGGGCTTACCAATCTGGCCGCCATTCATCGCGGCTTCACCAGTTTTGGGAAAAGTCAATACCGGAATGCGCCGGAGTGGTCCATCCCCATTGATTTTAAACGCCAGATGCCAGGCATTCCGATCATCTGCGATCCCAGCCATATTGCAGGCAACCGAGTTCTCCTTTCTCATGTGGCACAAACGGCCCTTGACCTGGATTATGCCGGATTGATGATCGAAACTCATCCCCGCCCGGATGAGGCCTGGTCGGATGCCAAACAACAGATTACGCCGGATGATCTGGCTTTGTTGCTTTCCAGTTTGCGTTATTCCCGTCAGGTAATTGAAGCCGAAAACGGTGTGGACGACAAGCTTGAAGTGCTTCGGTCCCAGATCGATAAAATCGACCGGAAGGTGCTCGAAGTACTGGCCGAACGGATGCAGGTAGTGAAAGAAATCGGTACATATAAAAAGGAGAAAGGACTAACCGTCCTTCAGATCAGTCGCTGGTCTGATATCTTTGATGAACGGAAAAAAAACGGTGCCAGTCTCGGCCTGACGGAGGAAATGATCCGGAGTTTGTTTGAGCTCATTCACCTGGAGTCGATTTCGTTGCAGGAAAAAATCCTTCGGGGCGACCGCATCGATTGATTTCTGTTTCCGATAGTAAAATGAAGGTCTGATCACGATCACATCAGGCCTTTTTTGTTTGTAGTCGAATTGTCTTCCTTACTTTCATCCCAAATTCCGGATAGAAAAAGCTTTGAGTTCATAAATGATTGATGTTGCTAAAGCTCCAACTTCGTTTTTCACCTTAAGTCCTCTACATTTGAGAGCTTGCCCCGAGCCTGCCTCGGGAACCTGTCCCGAACTGGCTTCGGGAGTGGCTCTCATGGCGCCATGAGAGCCAGATTTAGGTGAGGTTCTAAAGCATAGAAAATCAATCATTTAAATCTTATTGCATAATCTGGGTTCATTGTTCAGGAAAAAAGTATAAGAATTTAACTCTTATAACAATTGCAAACCCCAACTAATCATGTGTATTCAGGTGCTTTTTTTGAGCCACTGTTAACGCAGGAGAAATCAATTGCATTCTGGATCTGTCCTCATCAGGTTTTTTCGGGATTTAAATTTCTAACTTACTTTGCCGCTGATTTTCGATTTTCCTTCAATAAAAATGAAATTGAATCAGGCATTCCTAATCATCTTTTCTGTTGTATTCCTTTTCGGAACTTGCTCTTCCTTCGCCCAAACCGACTCAAGCGCAACTCAGGGTGCTGAGACAGAATTTTATGGTTTTTCGGCAGAACGATTTCCAGCTAAAAAGGCTACCCGCGGAAGCTCCACCTCCCTTGATGAACTGTCCGCTCTGACCACTGGTGCTATTAAACTATTTGATTTTCAGACACAATACAAAAAAGTATTTCTGGGAGCCGATTTTTTTGATGTAGCGACAAAAGAAAAATCGTGTGATACTCTTCGCAGGAAATTGGGATCCCAGAAAAGTCATTTTATCCCTATTTCCGATGGCAAATTTTTCATCCACTCACACAACAGTAAGATTCAGGATCTGGAAGGCTACTACCGGTTCCGGAACAGTAAAAATTTACCCGGTATACTTCCGAATGTGGACGTGTGGGTGAAGATGGAATCGTATGTGCACGGAAAGTCAACCGAAAAGAATTGTCTGGTTATTAAATTTCTGATTCCAGAAGATGTGAATGGTAAAATCGAGGATAAGGCCTATGTGATGCGCAACGACGGAATTCTGGTTGCCATTCCTGCTGGTACGGATCCGGATTTTTCGCAGAAACTGGATTTCTCCAAATACTGCATTTTTCCACTCAACGATCCACACGAAACGACGCATCTGGTTGGAAAGGAATTTAACATTCTGGGCAGTTTCGCAAAGCAAAAGCAATGTGATAATCTGAAAGGACTACTTTTTCCGACATCCCGTAAAGGAGAGGCTTCGGGTTGTGTGTTTTTTCGAATGATGGATCCGCAAGTGGCTCCCCGCTTTTAAGATCGGACTACCGTTCGAAGATTTCAACTGCCGGCATTTCGACTCCAGGAAGGATATGAACCGGCACGATGGCGTCTTCGCCGTACACACCACTCCGTTTGTAGGTGCCGTTTTCCAAGACAAAGCACTCCACAAACCGCTCGCCCGGGCCGATGACCCAATATTCACGTACACCTGCCTCTTCGTAAAGGTGATATTTTTCGTTGAGATCCCGTGCGGATGTGGAAGGCGAAAGAATTTCAATGATGAAATCCGGGCTGCCGAGACACCCGCGTTCGTCCATTTTTGATGGATCGCATACCACAAAAATATCGGGCTGAACAACGGTGATGATGTCTTCGTCTTTGGCCGATTTTGTGATCAGCCGCACATCGGTGGGGGCAGCAAATGGTTTACACTTACTTCCTTTTAATTTTGATTTGATCAACGCCGAAATGTTCATCGAAATGGATTGATGAAAGGAATTCGGGGCGGGCGACATTTTGAAAATGCGGCCTTTGATCAACTCGACAATCTCCTCAAATTTCCATGACATATAATCGGCATAGGTATACTGTCCGTTTAGGTCCAGGTCATTAAATTGCAAAACGGGACTTTTCATCTTTCTGGTTTAAAGAACAAAGTTATCCGATTCTCGGAATGCGACAACTAGTACAGCACCCGGAATTTGATGGTGCTGTCGATGGCACGCAATTCCCGGATCACGTCTTTGTTGTATTCCTTGTCAATATCGGTAATCACATACCCGATGTGGGCATTGGTTTTGAGGTATTGACCCACAATGTTGATCTGGTGATTGGCCAGAATCTGGTTGATGCGGGCCAGAATGCCGGGTACGTTTTCGTGACAGTGAATAAGCCGGTGTGCATTGGCCAGTTCCGGCAACTGAATCTCCGGAAAGTTCACACTCATGTAGGTGCTGCCCGTGTTGATGTACTCCATCATTTTATTGGGCACATAATCGGCGATGTTGAACTGCGCTTCTTCGGTGCTTCCCCCAATATGTGGCGACAGCAACACATTCGGAAGGCCCATTAGTTCGGAAATAAACGGTTCGTCGTTGGTCTTAGGTTCTTCGGGAAACACATCCAGACCGGCTCCCCGCACTTTTCCACTTTTCAGTGCCTGCGTGAGTGCCTGAATATCGACAATGTGGCCACGGGAAAGGTTGAGAAAAATAACCCCGTCCTTCATTCGGGCAAACTGCTTTTCTCCGATCAGGTTGGTGTTTGATTTCCGTCCGTCGGTGTGAAGGGTGATGATATCTGAAATTTCCAGCAGCTGGTTGAGGCTGTGGCACTTCTGGGCATTGCCCAACGCAAGTTTATCGACGGTATCGTAGTAATATACCTGCATTCCAAGGGCTTCGGCAATTACTGAAAGCTGTGTGCCGATGTTGCCGTACCCAATGATGCCCAGTTTTTTACCTCGGACTTCGTAACTGTGGGTAGCGTTTTTGTCCCATTTGCCGTGGTGCATCTGTTCGCTTTTCTCCACAATCCGGCGGGTCAGCACGATCATTTCACCAATGGCCAGCTCCACAACCGAACGTGTATTGGAATATGGCGCATTGAATACGGAAACGCCTTTTTTAAGGCAGGTTTCCAGATCGATCTGGTTGGTTCCGATGCAAAAGGCACCGACCGAAATGAGTTTGTTGGCATGCTCCAGAACTTTGGCAGTGAGCATGGTTTTGGAACGGATGCCCAGAATGGAAACATCTTTGATTTTCTCGCAGAGTTCGTCTTCGTCCAGTCCGCCTTTGATCGACTCCACCTGGTAGCCTTCGTTGCGAAACAATTCGACGGCATGAGGGTGGATATTTTCCAGTAGCAACACGCTGATCCGGCTTTTGGGATAACTCACATTCATCGGTAAACGGTTGTCGTACAGGAATTCATCCAGCGTGGCAGATTTGTGGTCGGCCATTGAGATGACGATGTCCCTCTCAACATTTTCGGTAAAGGCAAAAAATTTGTTGGCGAGGCCGGCTTCCCGGATTTCGTAATCTGTGTAACCATCGCCCAGCACATACACTTCGCCAGGCAGCTGAAGTTCTTTGAGCAGTTTCACCTTGCCTTTGTCCTGACTCAGGTAATTGGTTTCATCGAATCCGGTGATGTTTCCCGCTTCGTCAAACAGGAAGGTATTGGCATACACGTTTTCTTCGCCAATGCCGAAATCAGCCACAATCGGGACGATAAACTCTTTAAAACCAGAGGAAACGATCCGGATCTGGTTCGAAAAGGTAGTGAAGAATTCTCTGTTTCGCTTGAACGATTCGGAAACCCGGCCTTTCAGAACGGTGACCAGCTGGTCCAGATGTTTGCGGTTGGCTTCGAGCAACGACACCCTGATTTTCAGCGATTCGGAAAACGACAGATCACCGGCCATGGCCTTTTCGGTGGCTTGCTGAATGGTTTCCAGCACCTGTTGTGCATGGTCTTTTCCGTTGAGGGAAATTTTAACCAGTTCATCGAGAGCTTCTACCTGGGTAAAAGTGCTGTCAAAATCAATAACAAAGTATTTGTTGAGGTCTTTCAAGGCGGCAATGGATAAAGCGGCATCCAAACTCCTGTAAATCAAATTTATAGAAATCCGGGGCCGTCGTTTTATACGCAGGCAAAGCTAGAACTTTGATGTTCAACCTGCAAGGAAAGAATCGCAGAGTGACATACTGCGAGTAAAACCAGAAAGACGAACTTTGTGGAAAAATTTGGAATTAGATTCCAAATTTTTCCACTTAATTTGGCTATATGATTGAAAGAGAAGGAGCAAGTGAATTGATCCGGCTTAGTAAAACCTTTAAGGCGGTGGCGGTTACCGGGTGTCGACAAACAGGTAAAACTGTTTTGGTAAAGCATTGCTTTCCAGATTTGCCTTACGTTTCACTGGAAAATCCAGATACAAGAATGTTTGCCACTTCTGATCCAAGAGGATTTCTGGCAGGATTTCCAAATGGTGCCATCCTTGATGAGGTTCAACGCACACCTGAGATATTCTCTTATCTTCAGGAAATTCTGGACCAGTCCAATCAAAAAGGTCTCTTCATCCTCACAGGATCAAATAATTTTCTGCTTCAGCAAAGCATCAGTCAGACATTGGCCGGGAGAATTGGTTATTTTAATCTTCAACCTTTTTCTATTTCGGAATTGGCTTCAGCGGGTTTGCTTTCTCCGGATGACAATCAATTGATGGTGAACGGATTTTATCCCCCCATTTACGATCAGAAAATCTCACCCAAAGACTGGATGCCGAACTACGTCCGAACCTATATTGACCGTGATGTCCGCCAGATCAAAAACATCTCCGACCTGCTTGTTTTTGAACGATTTATCCGGATTTTGGCTGGACGCTGCGGACAAGAACTCAATGTCTCGACTATTTCCGTTGAGGTGGGAGTTGATGTGAAGACCATTCAGTCATGGATCGGTATTCTGGAAGCCAGTTATCTTGTTTATTTACTTAGGCCTCATCACAGAAATTTCAACAAAACAATTGTAAAGCGACCCAAAATTTATTTTCATGATACAGGCCTGGTCTGTTGGCTGCTTGGTATTCAATCTGCGGCTCAGTTGGATGTGAATCCTCTGAGAGGGGCTATATTTGAAAATATGGTCTTTTCGGAATTATATAAAATCCGCAGCAATCAGGGGCAACCCATTAATTTGTTTTACTGGAGAGATAAAACGGGCCATGAAATCGATGTGGTGGTTGATCGATTTCCTACGTCCATCCCAATTGAGATCAAGTCAGGTCAGACCATCCAACCATCATTTTTCAGGAATCTGGAGTATTGGAACAAGCTCAGTGGTAATGTGGGCGCCACAATTCTCTATGCAGGTAAGGAAATGCAAAACCGGAGCAATGGAATAAAAGTATTGCCCTGGAGGTCTATTGCAAACGGGAATCTATAACCTGATTCGTTTCGGGAATTTTCTACTCCTTCACCAGTTTCCCGAATCCCTGCGTGCTGCCATTGCGGGTGGCTTTCCAGAAATAGATGCCGGGTAAAATAACTTGTTCAACATTTCCAATCCCTGTTTGTCAAATCAGATTCACATTAACTTCGCTCTTAACCCAGCTATCACTCTGGCATGATCAAGCGTTTCATTATTTTCGGCTTGACGAAAACCTCATCCAATCCAACTTTTTATTCTCCTGAAACGGAATCGGAACTGTGACTGATTTGATAAACCCAAATTCCGCAATAGAAAAAGCTTTGGGTTCATAAATGATTGATTTTCACCTTAAGTCCTCTACATTGGAG
>CAMCXM010000020.1 GCA_945883425.1 Spirosoma fluviale | reverse complement strand
GCAGCACCTTTTGACGTCACCATCAGAATGCCCATCAGCAAACCGATCTCTTCCCAACTGAGGGGTACGTTGTACAACTGTGCCAGAAAAAGTGCCGCCATCGACAGGTAAATGGATGTCCCGTCGAGATTAAAGGAATAACCCGTAGGTACAACCAATCCCACAACGGACGGCTTACAGCCCAGTTTTTCGAGTTTGTAAATGAGACCGGGCATGGCGGTTTCGGACGAGGAGGTGCCCAGCACAATCAGGATTTCTTCTTCAATATACCCAATGAATTTGGTGATGCTCATTTTGAAATACCGCATGATGGCTCCCAGAATGACGAAAATAAATAAGGCCATGGTGAGGTACATACAGCCCATCAGTTTGGCCAAAGGAAGAATGGTGGCGAGTCCGAATTTACCTACCGTAAAGGCCATTCCGCCAAAAGCTCCCAAAGGCGCCAGATACATTACGTATTTCAGGGCTTGAAAAACATGTTTCGATGCCTTTTCAAGAAACCTCACCATCGGCTGGCGGTTGTAAAGTTTGCTCAGGATTACTCCGAAAATAATGGCCACCAGGAGAATCTGAATGGTGGTGTTTCCTTGTAAAAAACTGATCCAGGAAAAAGGTTCACCCGCCTTACTTGTGTATTTGCTGGCATCCTGAATGGCGAGTCCGGTTTTGTCGATGTCTCCGGGTTTTAAAAGAAGCGCAACTACAACCCCAATTCCCAGCGAAAGGGTGGTCACGATTTCAAAATAAACCAGCGATTTGAATCCGATTTTGCCCACTTTTTTCAGATCTCCCATCGATCCGATGCCCAGCACGATGGTGAGGAAAATGATCGGGGCGATGAAGACTTTGATAATCTTGATAAACCACGTACCCAGAAATTCGAATTTCACAGCGGTCTCCGGATCGAAATGACCCAACAGAATTCCCGCTATGATGGCAATCAGAACGTAGAAAGTAAGGTGGGTGACGATGCGGCGAACCATTGGGAGAATTAGGAATTAGGAATTGAGAATTAGGAATTAGAATACAACCTGCATCATGAGTTCGGAGAGGATGGATTTTTTGGAGTTGAGGTATTTTACCTGACTCAGCGTTCCCTGAATTTTGAGGCGGTTGTCGGGGAAATATTTACTCAAACCCAGCGTCGAAACTTCTGCCTGCTGTAAAACGGACAGGGCCTGATCGCTGAATTCGGGTGTCCTCTTTTCATATCGGACATCCAGCGAATAGCCGCTTTTTGTGGTGTAACCGGCCTGCACATTGAAGGCATTGCCCAGCACCAGAAACTGACTGATTTGTCCGGGCTTCAGGACGGCACCGATGGCAGATGAACTGTCGGTATAAATGCCGGTGAGTCCGGCGGCTGAACTGTTCATGAACTCTGCCAACAGCGAAAAGCCTTTGAATTTCAGGAGAATATCGGCTGAAAACTTCCGGTAGTCTGGCAGCTTGCTGTTTTTGCTTTTGTCGTAAAAGAGAAAGTCTCCGTGTCCTTCTCCTTTGGCAGAACTGGCGCCTTTGTTCAGGCTTCCTGCAACACCCACTACCAGTTTCAGTTTGCTTTCGTGTTTGATGTCGGCTGAAAATCCCTGATTTCCTTCCGAAAACTCACCCATTGGATACAGATCCAATCGGCCACCATATTTGAATCCGCCCAGGTCCGGGTCGGTGGAATTGAGGCCAAAAGAGTTGGGACCGTCGCCCGATGTGATGGCCAGTTGAGGCGCCAGAACAAAGGATTTTCCGATTTTACCTTCCAGAAACAAACCAAATTCCCGTCCGTTTCCGGAGAAGGTGGAGCTCAACTGACTGCGATCGGCAAATTGCAGTTTGTCTTCATCAAAAGTGAGCTCGCGGTTGTTGGTAAAGGTTCGGCGCTGACCGGCTGAAAGCGACCATTTTGGTGTAAAATGGTAGGCAGCCCAGGCATCGAGCAGGGGAGTAGTGGCCGAAAAATCGACTTGTATCAGAAACGAAACTTTCTCTTTCAGTGCCTTTCCTGAGAAGTTGAGATACGATCGTTTCGAAAGAAACTTGTTCTCTTTCTCCTGGTTGTCGGTTTTGTTGAATTGCCAGGAAGGCTGAAGAAAACCGCTGATTTTGAACTGATACTGATTCTCGTTCAGAGAGAATTGAAGTCCGTTTCCCAATCCGGTTTCGGCTGGTTTTGTTGTGGCTTCCTGGGCGAATGTTGTGAAAGGTAAAAAGAAAAAGGGCACAATTAAACCTGGAAGGTTTATCCTTATGGAATTACAAATCGCAGTTAGTTGGTTGAATCGATTGTTTATTAACAAGCCAGAAAACCTTCTAGGTTTGATTCGTATTTTCAGTTGGTTTCGCTCTGTCATCTTCCTATTTTGTTATTCGTTCAGAACCCATGTACCGGTACACCGGAACTTCCTGGTTTCCTTTTGATTTGATCACGTTCATTGCCACAAATCCATTGGCGTTTTCGGGCTCCAATACTTCCGCCGCCAGCGGAAAACGGGGCTGGTTGGAGTACACCACATAGGTTCCCTTTTTGAAATTCCGTCGGACCGTCCTTGTGAGTGCGGCTGCGGCAGAATGTTCGGTTTCTTCTTCTTCTTCCTTTTGTTCTTCTTCTTTTGGCTGTCCCATTTCAAAGGATTCTACCTCCAGCTCTTTGTCCTCTAAAAGGCTGTCGACCACAAGGCCCAGTACTTTCAGTCGGTAAGCAGCTGATTTTTCGTCTGGTTGCAACAGGTACGCCATTGGCCTGTTTCGTTGCAAAACCGGTTTCGATTGAAGGGCATCATGAAATGTAAATGCCATTTTCATCTCGGTTTCTGAGGCCAGATCGATCACCCGAATGCTGTCTTTTCGCTTCAGTTTTTCGGATGTCACCACAACGGGTTGCTGCGAGGAGGCGGATTCTTTCAGCACTGAAACCAGTTTATCTTTTTCCTTGATCGTCGTCTGAAGGTAGGAGAGGGCAATGAGAAAGGAGGATTTTACCCGTCGTTTGAACGACATCCGGTCGATGCCCACTCCGCGGATTTCCAGTAAGGTGGACACACAATTCGACAAGGCAAAATTCGTCGCACTCGACCGCGAATGCACCGATCCGAGATTGAATTCCACCAACCCTCCGTATTTCTGGGTGGTGATGTAATCGTGGTGCACCATCCCGTTCTGGTCAAGCACCGTTTCGGCGTTTTTCACAAAGGTATTCCGCGTAAAATCCCGAAGTACCTGCGGTACATTGAGGTTGCCGGAGTACAGAAACATGGCGTCATAGCGGCTGGTAATTCCGGCTTTTCCCATGCGTGTAAAATGCTTTCGGTACGGACGGTACTCGTGAAAATCAAGTGCCACCGCCGGCTGAAACCGACTGAAGGCTGTCTTTAAAGCGATGCTTTCCTGTGCTTTCAAACGGGTCTGGTCACGGTTCAGGTCCATGCCATTGGCGGCTTCCCGTTGTAGTTTTTCGTAGCCGTCGATGTTGGCCATGGGCACAAGTGCCAGTTCAATTTCGTTGAGAATGGTGGCGTATTCCGGATTGTTGAGCAACTGGTCGATCAGATGCAACATGGCTTCGGTGCCGGCTGGTTCATCGCCGTGGAGTCCGCCCTGCATCCAGACCCGAATTTTTGGTTGGTTGTTTTTGCGGGTGAGAATCAGAAGTGGAATCTTTTTCCCTTTCTGACTTTCCCCTATAAACGATAAGGAAACGGTTTCACCATGTGGTTGGATGGTCTGGTTGAGCCAGGTCATCATTTCCTCATATTTTGTAAATCCCTCTTTCTTTTGGAAAGCCGGTGTTTTGATGGTCAGTTCGGGTTCCGGGAAAAAACGCTCGGCAATGGTTTTGGATTGGGGATTGAACTGGGAGAAACCTGAATAAGCGGTAGAAATGAGAATGATTGTAAGCAGCGCCCTTAGGGTTGAATTAGGAATTAAGAATGAGGAATTAGGAATTAAAAATGCAGGGAGTATTTTGGGCTGATGAGGATTGATTTTTACCAACCTAATTCGATTCCTTACCAAATTAATCAACCACATCATAATGAGAATGTAAACATGACGGCAGCTGAGAGTTCGTTTCCGGTGAGGGGTTTACCGGTGATGGTGACACTTCCTGCGTTGGCTTTGTTCCAGCTGACGGAGGCCTGGACTTTGGCACCGTAATTCCGGCCGAGATAGCGGCTTGCGCAGAGACTGTAAAACTCCGGACGGTTGTAAAACGTGGCGTTGTTCAGGAAGGAATTCGCATCGGCCTGCAGTTTCGTATATCGGGCATCAATGGAAAAGCCATTGGTAAAGAGATATCCCGCCTGAATGTTGAATCCTGTCCCAAGCATCAACCGGCCTTTCACATAGTTGGGCACATCCTGTACACCATTTACCAGAAATGTGGTGGCGGCAGTTCCATCCGTCCGCACTCGTTGCGAAATGGTTTTCGGAACCGTTGCCGAGGTTTTGATGAATTCACCCAAAACCGAAAATCCACGGTACTTAAACAGGAAATCAACCCCGAATTTCTGATAGTCTGGAAGAGTTTCTTTCCCCAGGCTGTCGAGATAAAGGATGGTACCGCTTTGTCTTCCTCTTCGGTCGCTGATGCCGGAATTGTAGCTGTATGTGGCTCCGATTACGAGTTTGGGTGTGAGTTCACGCTCCATATCGGTCTGCCGGAATTGACCGCCGTTCCCGAATTTTCCGAATGGAAGGTAGTCGAGTCGCCCACCGATTTTCATGCCACCATGGTCTTTGGCAAACACATTGGCGCCATCTCCATTTGTGAGAGCCACAGATGGAAGAAGAACGGCGTTCCGTCCTGCCTTAAATTGTGTATTCACAAACACACCAAATTCCCGGATACTCGAAAAGGCCAGCGCCACCGGACTCCGGTCAATCATTTGAAGAGAGGTGGAAATCATACCCATTTCGCGGCTGTCGGTTGGAGAGTTTTCCTGTCCGACGACAATTTCCAGATTCCGGTTTGGTTTCCATCCCACCCAGGCATCCATCAGGTAATTATTCGAGGTACCATCGCCGCCGCCATCGGACGAGCCGGTGAGATCAATCTGCAATTGGTAACTAATTTGCTTCTCTTTCGCTTCACCAGAAAGTTTGGCAATCATCCGCCGCATCCGAAATCGCTGGAAATCCTTCTTTCCTTCCATATCCGGATAAAACCGGCTTTCGACCATGGGCTGTAAAAATCCCGAAAAACGAATGTTGTAGTCCTTTTCATTGGTGATATGGATTCCTTCACCCGGCTCATACGACTCCACCTGTTGGGTAAAAGCCGGAATCGATGACAGGAACAATACCGGAATGAAAAAGAGAATTCGTTTCAAGGGATGGTTATTCAAAAGATCCTTTTACGATTACGCCGCCTGATTTCATCATCGTCTGACCACGGGCAACCACATCGGTGAGGTTGTACTGGTCGTCGAAGAAGCACAGGTCTGCATCAGCACCTACCTGTATGCGTCCCTTATTTTTAAGCGACAGATTTTTAGCCGGATTGGTGGTGATCAGTTTCAATGCTTCGGAGAAATCCATATTTCCTTCTTTCACCAGCGCCAGCATCTGTTCCAGATTCTGGTAAATCGGGGCTTTGGTGAATCCGATGTGCTGTCCTTCCGCGTTCTGTTTGCTCAATCCGGCGTGTCCATCTGAACTAAAGCTGAGTTGGTCTATTGAAACGCCCCTTTCTTTGGCGTACAAAACAGATTTCCATGGATCCATAAATTTAGAGGCTCCGGTGGTGATGTCGATCATGCCGCCCAGTTTGGCAAATTCCAGTGCCTGATCGAACAGGTCTTTGGAACGGCCCACATGGGTAGGGGAGATGTGCCTGATCGGGAATTCATGTTTCTGAACCAACTCAAACAGGATGTCCATTTTGGTTGACAATCCACCCAGGTGAACATGAAGAATCCCTCCTTTTCCGGAAATCAATCCACCCACATGCACATCGCGGAGATGACGAAGAAGCTCCAGTGTTTCCGGATAAGATGAACGCTCATCGCTGATGGCCACTTTGCAGCCCAGAATTTTATCAATAAAAATGAGGTCGTCCTGAATGCTTCCGGTTATGGTGATGGGATCAATGCCGAAATAACTGGTGAACATATAGGCGGTGATGCCTTCGTTATCCAGCGCTTTTGTTTTGGCATACAGGGTTTTAATGCTACGGGCACTTGCATCGGTTCCCAGCAGACCAACCACTGTGGTGGTTCCACAGGCAACAAATTCCGAAAGCATAATTTCGGGTGTCATCGAAGAAAATCCGTGTTTTCCTCCAGCCCCGATGATGTGGACGTGCTGATCGATCAGACCGGGCGTTACTTTTTTTCCTTCGGCGTCCCAAACCTGGGCTAAGGATGATGGAAGGTCAATCGAATCGGCAATCGCCAGAATTTTCTCTCCGCCTACAAGGATGTCTTTCTTGCCTAAAAAGGCAGGAGAATATACCTGGGCGTTTTTAATGAGCTGTATCATGGAATGTCTTTACAAAAAATTATACACCAGCATCACAACCAATGCCAGCAAAAACGGGATCATATTTCGTTTTACCACATCAACTGGCGATACCTTTCCCAAGGTTGCCGCTGCCACGAGGACACCAGCAATGGGTGAAACGGTTCGTCCCATCGAGGCGGCCATGGCCATGGGTAAAATCATCTGAACACTTTTTACTCCGAGTGGGCCCGCAATCGCCGGAACCAAAGGACCAAAAGCAAAAAAAGCAGCATTTCCGCTTCCCATCAGGATGGAAGCGAGAAAAATCATAATCGTCATCACAAGTGAAATCCCGATTCCTCCCAAACCAATGTGCTGGGAAACCGAAAGCAAACCGTCAATAAATCCAAGACTGATCAGCCCTTTCGAGAAAATATCGGCGGCCACAATCAGCGTGACAACGGATTTAAAAATATCGCCCATCCCATTCCAGAACACATCGAGTGACTGGAGAACAGCTTTCAGATCGCCTTTCCGGATCCATTCACAAACCATAGCTGTAAAAAGCCCGATGAGCATGGCAATGTTGGTATCTACCTTGATGGGAATTGGAAACAGGTTGGCAAAATCAGAGAACATCAGCAGTAAAACCAACGGAAGAACCGGAAGAATACCATACAGCAACGGGGCTTTTTCCTTCTGAACAGGAGCGGGCTCTTCATGCGGATGGAGCTGTTCTTCGGCTTTCAGTTTCCGGTCGTAATACTGGTTGACAAAGAAATAACTGACGGTAACCGTAGCGCTCAGCACCACCACCAGCGGAATCTGGTAGCCAAAAAAGAAGGCGGTAATGTCCATTTGCAACACATCGGCGGCACTCAGGGCAATGGCAGAGGCCGGTCCGATTCCGAATGCTGTGGTGGCCGTAATCAACGAAACAGCTGAAAGCCGGCTCACGCCCAATTTCACCAGAATCGGAAAAATGGTCGCCATCAGCAGCAAAGCCAGCCCGGCGGCGGAAGGAATGCTGATGAAAAGAAACTGTCCCAATGGAACAACGAGCGAAGCGAGAACATAGGGGAATTTTTTAAAGACCGACAGAGGCTTCATGGCCAATGTAACCAGCGCATCGCTCGCTCCGATTTTGTCCATATAGGCCACAAATCCACTGATGATCATAATCACCAGACCAACACCCGCATTTATGTCAGTCAGAGATTCGATGAGGTATTGAATGAAATTGAATCCCGCCAGTCCGGTCGGTGATTTGATTTTCGCAAGAGGTAAACCAAGAAAAAAGGAAACCACCAGCATCACCAGTCCACTGAATAAGAGGACGGCAATCGGGTTCATTTTCTTCACCAGCAGCCAGACCACCAGGGCAACAAAAACAAGCGCTATAATGGGTCCGGTGATCATACAGTCTTCTGGAAATCAGATTAGAAAGAAGTTCCGTCGGTTTTGGTCCCGGGTGAGAAAAGTTTGCCCGGAGTCACAGAACCATGTTGTACAAACGTACCTGTGAGGTCCGGATTACGGGTATAGGATTCGTCAGGGTTATTGGATAAGGCATCCGAGTCAAAACTCAGAATTACATTTCCCAAAGGATCAGCAAGTTCTATTTTTTCGCCGCTGTTGTTCATACTTAGTCCGGCTGGATTGCCAACCGTCAGAACGACAGCTCCGCCAAAAGTTCCGGTTGGGGTTCCGCCCCCGAAAATCACCAAGGCCTTTTTTCCGGAGAGAATTGTTCCTTCCGGAAATGTGTAGCGTACCGTAGATGTTTGAGTGGCAATGTCGATATCCGAGATGGTGTAACCACTGAGGTTTCGGGCCACATTGGTGTTGTTAAAAAACTCAATGAAACCGTCCTCGTATTTGTCTGTGACGCCATCGCCGTTGGCGTCACCTGTAAGACCAACCGCAGACGGATCATACAATACTTCGTTGATCAACAAACCAAAACCAGGCGGGCAGCCACCGTTGGCAACTGAACCTGAGTCAAGCGGACAGCCATCTTCTGCATCGCCAAGTCCATCTCCGTCGGTATCGGAGTCGTCATCTGAAATGGTAAGAGTGATGGAATTTCCATCGGCGAACGTGGCATTTGAAAGGGATTGAAACGAAATCAGGACGGTTTCGTCGCCTTCCACAAGGGCGTCTTCTTGTGTTGTAATGATGACTGAACCGGTGGTTTTCCCGGCTGGAATCCGGATTTGTGATTCCGTCAGTAAATAGTCGGTTCCCTTTGTGGCGGTTCCGGCCGTGGTGAACGAAACGGTTACATCCTTTTTGGAAGCTCCGTTCAGCGTAACCGTGAGATAGGCTTTTCCACCATTTTCCACCACCCGGTTGTTGGCAATACTGTCGAGGGAAATGCTGACGATCGGCTCAATATCAACGGTTTCACAGGAGAAAAGTCCCGCCGAAAGGAATGTCAGCCAACAGAAAACCCGAAGCAGGGACTTTGTCATAGATGATTTTTAATGCGAAGAGAGGAAAGGTTGATTACCGGTTGATCACCAGTTTACGAGTAACCATTTTGCTTCCGGACCGGACATGAAGAACGTACATTCCGTTTTCTATGTCCGTCAATATTAGTTGGTCAGAGGCAGAAGCTGCCACCTTTTTTCCATTCAGATCCATGAGTTCCAAAAGATCAATTTTCGATTCCGTCCGTATGGAAATCCGGTCACTGGCTGGATTTGGAAATACAAAGAGAGGATTCTGATTGTCGGATTCTCTCACCGATAAAACGGTGTTGAAGGGTGAACCATCGATCCGGGTTCCGGGAGAGAACCGTTTGCCGGGTGTCACCGAGGCATGTTGTACAAAATCACCGGTTATGTCGGGGTTGCGGGTGTACGATTCATCCGGGTTGTTCGAAAGGGCATCTGTATTGATTGAATCCAGAACATTCCCCAGACTGTCTTCGAGGATAATGATTTCACCAGAATTTCCCAGACTTAGGCCTGCCGTTCCGCTGTCGATAACGGTGATGGCTCCTCCAAAACTTCCGACTGCTGTTCCACCGCCAAAAATCACAATGGCCCCGTTTGAGGGAACATTGAAATTGCCCATGACATGCCTTCTGGTTTTCAACCCGGTCGCAATCACTTTGTCAAAAATCTGGAATTTGCTCACATTGAGATCCGCGGTTCCTGTGTTTATAAACTCAATGAATTCATCCTGAGTCTGGTCGTAGACTCCATCTCCGTTGGCGTCTCCTTCGAGTGCCGTATTGAATGGATCGTATAAAACTTCATTGATGATCAGCTGACCGTAAGTGGCAGTTCCAAACAGGAAAAGGAATAAAAGAGCGGCTGGAAATTTCATGGCAATCGGTGTTGAATCAAACGAAACCAAACGGACGGTATCGTTCTGAACTGGTCTGCAATTTGACTTGGATAACGCATACCAATTTGAAAATTATTTGCGGTCCAATTTCGACAAAGTGGATTGGTTGCTTTGATCTGATTTGTTCTTAACCTGCTAAAAAATAGGTGATTAGCTGGGATTAGGCAGTTGAAATCCGGAGGTGCAGTCCAATCCGGAATTTGCACTGGAGAAATTCTATTGCACTTTCGTTGGTATTCGGGGAAATCCATATGTAGAATTGTTTGATTATTTGGTGAAAAAGACGCCAGATGCCGTTTTGATAAGCAAACGAAACTGTGTTTAAAAGGGTAGTTCAAATCATACGGGAACAATTTAACACCGACGAGCGATCGTTCAATGGGGTGTATCTTGTTCTCTATGAAGCCATCCGGAAAGCCATTGAAATAGGAAAGATTCCCGAATCCACCCAAATGCCACCTTCCCGCCTTCTGGCTGAAGAAATGGGTTTGTCGAGAAGCACGGTGGTTAAAGCCTATAACCTGCTAACCGAAAATAAACTGGTTTTTGCCAGGCAAGGTTCCGGTTATGTGGTGATGTCAAGTCCCCGTCAGAATCTAAGCAGTTCAGAGCCAAGGTCCGGCTACCCACGGATTTCCGACATTGGGCAGTCGTTTCTGCAAAACATTCATTTGCTGGGAAGCACAGAAACGGAAGGCATGGCCTTCACGCCTGGCCTTCCACCCCTTGATGTTTTTCCGATCGGGCAGTGGCAGAAGCTGACCAATATGTACTGGCGGCACATTAAGTCTTCCGACCTCAACTATTCCATTTCATCTGGTATTTATCCCCTGAAGAAAAACATTGCCAACTATTTGTTGCTCAGCCGCCGGATTCATTGCGATCCGGATCAGATCATCATTGTGTCGGGCTCTTTGCAATCGCTATACCTGATTGGCAGTATTCTCATCAACAAAGGCGACGATGTGCTGGTCGAGAATCCTACATTTCCCAATGTGATTTCGATTTTCAAAAGTTTGCAGGCTCAGGTCCATCCGTTGGAGGTAGAAGATAATGGCATCGATTTGTTGAAGCTAAACAGGCTCCGTCCTCAAAATCCAAAACTGGTGCATGTTACGCCTTCCAATCATTATCCGTTGGGAGGAAAGATGCCGTTGGAGAAACGCCTTCAGTTGCTCGACTGGGCTAATAAGAATGAAGCCATTATCATTGAAAACGATTACGAGCACGAGATCAACAATTGGGAATCGCCGGTCGATTCGATTTATAGTCTGGACCAGCAGCAGCGCACCATTTATCTGGGAACATTCAACCGGATTCTTCACCCTTCCATTCGCCTTGGTTATATGGTGGCACCTCCGTATTTGTTGTCTTCGCTCAAGGCTTTGCAGATGCACTCGCATCGTTTTGTACCGCAGTCAATTCAGGCGGTGATGACCGATTTTATGTCGCAGAGCTTGATTTACAAGCATATCCGAAACGCAATTGGTGAGGCCAGTGACCGTAAAGCTTTGTTTCTTTCATTGTTTGAAAAGCTGTTTGATGAAGGATTGCAGATCCGTCCGCAATCGACATCCAGCTTCCATGTCGTTGCAGAGCTCATGGGCGAAAATGCGGATCAGCCGCTCGTTTCTTCACTCAAGAACAAAGGCATCATCACCCATCCCCTAAGCAAATGCTACATTGGAGAGCCGCAAAAACAGGGACTGATTCTGGGATATTCCTGCATCAACCGGGGTTTGCTGGCCCAATACCTTCCGAAAATGGCCGGGGTGTATTTCGGACGATAAGCATCTGTTCGAGCTGACTTTATTTTCCATCTAAATTGGAATCCGGTTTGAAACGGACAGATCGTGTAGATTCGCATTTCATTCAACGTTCATGAAATCACTTTTTCTGTTTGCCATTTGCCTGCTTACTCTCACCGGATGCTCCCGGGACGGGAATAACATTGTGCCTTCCGGCGTATTTCAAAGTTATCTTCCTCAACGGGATTGGGTGGTCAATTTTCTACAAGTGAACGGGAATGATCGTGTTTATCAGTTTTCCGGTTACCGGTTTCAGTTTGTCAGGGATGGATTGGTGAATGCCATCAAAGGTTCGGAAACAACACCTGGTAATTGGGGAAGTGTAACGTCGGGAAATAAATCGATTCTTTATTTTGATTATGGATCGACGCAGGTGTTCAGTCAGTTGAACGGAAGCTGGGAGGCGGTTGAAATCCTTTCTGATCAGGTTCGGCTCGAGCGACTGGCCGGTTCTTCTGGTGGGAAGGATTACCTCACTTTATACTGGTACTAACCCAAATTCCGCAATAGAAAAAGCTTTTGGTTCATAAATGATTGATTTTCACCTTTCGTCCTCTACCTTGGAGGACCTGTCCCGAACTGGCTTCGGGAGGATTTAGGTGAGGTTGTAAAGCATAGAAAATCAATCATTTACATCCTACTGCATAATCTGGTATTAATGTCGTTGAGACATCCATAAAAAAAAGGCCACCCTGAACCCAGAGTGGCCTTTTCAGTCTTTATATCAGCTGTTAATTAATAATGAGTTTTTGAGTTGATGTTGTTTGTCCGCAGGTCGTTTGCACCATGTAAACACCGGATGGAAGATTCTCCTGAATCTGAATTGTTGTTGTTCCACCAGCACTGAGGGTAGAATTACGGGAGATCACATTCCGTCCTAATGCGTCGGAGATGGAAATCGTGGCCACATTTGATTCCATGCCGGTAATGGCAATGGTGAGGGCTGTTCCTTTTGAAGAAGGATTCGGGAACACATGAACAGATCCGCCATTCAGGATGGACGATGTTCCGGTTACCGACTGGTTGGAGAATACAAGTTCAAATCGATCTTCGTTTCCGGAATTGTTTGTTTTTGAAAACGCATATTCCGATTGGTTTGATACCGGAGTGATGGTGCCCAGCAGATTGTCTTTCAGAAAGACCTGATGGTTTTCAGACAGCACGTCCAGTTCAGAGAAACGGATGATGAAATTTCCTGCGGCATTCTGATAATTGATGTGAAGCGGAATGGCTTTGGTGCCGGTTACCGGTGCAAAAGTGGCAATCGACATTGCGGTGTTTTCAACCGGAACCGTAATCTGAAACTGAGATCCGGTAAGGTTGGCGAAATCAAACTGATCATCGATTCCGTCTGTGGCAGATTCATCAAAACGGATCACAGCATCATATCCATATGCATTCTGGCTTTGTGACTGAGTCAAATGAATGCGGATTTTCTCTTCGGCTGTGTTCACACGTTGGAATGTTCCGTTGGTGGATGTGGATTTCGCCAGTTCTTTCACACTTAGAGAATAGGATCCGGCTGTGTTCACTTTCACGAAAAATGACTGGCTGGATGATATGATGTTTGGATTAGAAGGAGTTGGAGTTGCACCTGCGTAGATTCCGGTTGCATAGACACCATAGCCATTACCGGTTGCATTCCATCGGTACCAGCCATTGCTCATTTGGGCAGGTTTTGTCCAGGCAGCACCAGCAGCATCCCAGTCAATGTCACATGGATATGGATTCGCAAGAAGATTCCAGCCTCTGTTCGATACCTCGTTACAAGGGAATGTTGCCGGAACACAAGCTCCAAGAACTGTATTTGAAATAGCAGGGAATGTCACATCGCCTTGAGTAAACGTTCCTTCCATATCTACTTTGTGTGATGCGTTGGAATAGGATTTTACATAAACCCTGTATCCTGTTCCGGGTGTTACGTTTTCATTTCCAGGGATGGTCCATCCAATTTTCTGAACAGTGTCAACCCTAGTGTTGTGGATCGTTTCGTCGTATTTGAAAATGGTAGAACGTTCAGGCTCAATACTTGATATAATATCTCCACCCTGCTGTCCAAATCCTGAACTGAGTCCGGTCACGGCAAAGTCATCAGCAAAATCGGTGAAGTTTTTACCAGACATAGTTGATCCGATAAAGTACCAGTTGCCAGCTTCGGTGGTGTAAGGAAGATAGCGTTCCATTGTAACGTCACCAGTGATGAACGAGGTTGCCGGCATCTGCCCGATTTTGGCGGTAGCGGTGGCGTTCGAACCAAGAATGAATTTTCCGTTGTTGGTCAGGCGACTGTTATTCAGGAAAGTCACAAGTCCGGTTCCGGTGGCTGCATTGGGTTCTACACGGAAGGTAGACCCTGAGCCAACCACAACTCCTTGTGCAGTGGTATTGGCGAAATCAACATTGGAAACAATGAATGTTCCGGTTACATTTTGTTGAACATTACCATTGAAAATTACTTTACCCAGACCTGTTATGGCAGCTGTTGATACCCCACTGGCATCACCTTTGATGTTTAGGATTCCGCCTGCACCGATAGAAGGAGCAGCAGTTCCTGTCAATGAAACAGACAATGCATTTACAGTTCCGGTAACAGCTGGTTGAGGGGTTACACCACCAGGAATAATGACGGGCGTCGTTACCGTCGGAGAAATGGATGGTGTCCAGTTGGCGGGCGTATTCCATGCACTGCTTGAGGATCCATTCCAGGTTAGGGTGATGTTACAGCCACCTGTTTGAATGGTAAAGTTTCCAGCATCCGCACCGATATCAGTTGGTGTGAGGGCAGAACGGGTTTGTCCGTCAAAATCCTGCGTAATGCCACCGATCACCAATCCATTGGACTCAATTAAGGTTTTAACCGGAGGTGCTTGAATGTGAAGATCTACGGTAGCCGCATTGCCATCTGGATTGATGAGTTGTGGGTCGCATACATACGAATTTGCATTCTGACCAACTGAGGTTTGAACTGCGGTGAGATCTGTCAGGTTAGCAGCATTATACGAACCGATGAATCCGTTTGATCCTGTTGTCTGGTAAAGATTGTAGTTCATGGTCAACCCAGCTGGATTCACACCTGTGCCGCCAATCTGAAAGCTGTAGTGGTTACCCGTAGCACCTCCATCGCGGGAGTTTACCAGAATATTGTTCTGGAAGGCCCTTGTGTTCAAAGCACCTGAAGCCAACATGGCTATGGTATTTGAGGTAGTTCCGGTAACACCACTTCCACCAACATACAAAGTATTAAAATAGTGGTTGGTTGTACCAGTACTTGCATTTCCGATTCCGTAAATGGCATATCCTGTGGTTATATCAGCTCCTGCCGCATCAATTCCCAATCGAACCATATTGTTCTGGATATTGACAGGAAAAACACCTGTTAAAACCCGGATTCCATAAATGGCTCCTGAAGTTGATGATGTGGAAAGACTTAAACTGTGAATGAGGTTTCGTTCAATCACATTGGTACCGGAGGTTGGGCCGGTGTAGTAAATCCCTTGAGCCGTGGCAGTAGCAGCGGTTGGAGTTGTATTCTGAAGACTGTGAATCGTATTTCCTGTGGCGGTTTGTCCGGCAGTTGTTGAAGCCATCCAGATACCAATGGCACTGGTTAAACTGGTCGCTGAAGAAGACGAGTTGTTACGGATGGTATTGTTTGAAATGGTATTCACACCTCCATCTGTTCTGATACCCAATGCTCTTGCTCCCGTTGTCAGGTTAAAGATGGTGTTGCCAGAAATTGTATTGTTTATGGTAGCCGAACCAGTGTTGATTCCCCAAACATCATTGGTAGCTGAATTGCAATCCTGAATGGTGTTTGTAGAAATTGTATTTGTTCCTCCATCCGATCTCACACCATACAGCGTTCCGTTTGAAGACAGATTTGCTACTGAATTGTTTGTAATTGAATTACTGTTGGTAGCGGTTGAAGTGGAATAAATCCCATACGAATCACTTGTCGTATTGTTTTGCATAGAATTGGCCGTTGAAGAACTTCCAATGTTGTTTCCTGAAATGGTGTAGGAAGTAGCAGGACCCTGTGCATAAATTCCAGCCATTTCAACCCTTCCTGTGCTGGAGTTTGAAACGGTTATAGAACCAATGCTGTTGTCAGAAATGACCATGGTGCCCGGAGTTCCGGTTCCGGCAAGAATCGCACTGAATCGTGGAGCTGTGCTGGCCGTGGTTTGTGTAAATGCAACACTACCTGTGCCTGTACTATTGCCAAGAACATTGGGTGTGGAATTCCCAATATTAAATGAACCGGTTACCGCTGAAATCAGCGATTGATTGGTTGATGTACTCGAGCTGGTCATGGCGATGTTCCGTATGATATTGCCCTGGAAGCTTGTAGCTGTAGCTGTTCCAACCTGCGCAAAAATGGCCCTTAGAACCAGGGTTGCTGTGCCATTGTCTGAAATGGTCATTGGTCCGCCTCCGCAACTGGGAGCGGTTCCGCCAATAGAGTTTCCTGTAAAACTTAAACCGGTCACAGTAGAAGCTGTGGTAGGACTGATACCAATGGGTGAGAAAATCCGGTCAGCAGCGCCTCCGGTTAAAATCCTTGGCGAAGTTTGATAGAAACTGTTCCCGTTAACGGTCCAGTTTGTGTTCAGATCTGAAATATAAAGACCGTATGTATTACCGGCGGCATTGAAAAAGTCATAAATCTTGTTAGACTGGATGGTATTGTTGTCGTTGGCCGTATTTAAACCAACCGAACCAATACCAACATTGGGTGTGCCCGATGGGCTGCTATACACATCGCAGAAGGAAACGGTATTGTTGCTGTTACCATTTGATACCGTCCCGGAATTGAAGTTAATGGATCCACCGGCCACGCCAATGTTTGAACTCCGAACTTTGCAATAGGTAATCACGTTGTTCTGCGCTCCATTGATGAGGCGAACAGCAGATGCTCCAACCGCTGTGTTGTCTGTATTCATAATCGTCAGATTCTGGGTCGTTCCAACGCCACCCGCTCTTCCATCAACTCTCCACCAGCTTCCCGCATTGATATCCATAACAGGAATACCCACCAGCGCTCCGGAAATAACCAGATTGGTTGCGCCGGCAGCAGGTCGTATGGTGACAGTATTTGTTGCGCTCATACCTGTGAAAGCTCCCAAAACCAATTGTGGTTCACCTGTACTTACATAATTGCTTTGTAATTCAATAACCGTTGGTTGAGTTACAGGGCAACCCGAAAGGTCATTGAGTGCGTCTCCTATTTTGTTATAAACGGTTCCGAAAGAAGGGGTAGCAAAAGCGTCGATGGTAATGATGGCGCCAAAAGAACCACATCCCAAAGTGGTTGCACTTCCTGATAGGGGAGTCAACTTATATTTTGGTCCCGAACATGAAGTGTTGGTTAATGAATAAACATAAAAATCATATGACGTTGTCGTAGCCAGGCCTGAAGCGGTGAAACTGGTACCTGCAGAAGACTGCACGACCGTTCCTAATCCCAACGTGTTGCCACTGATATAGGCAACGGAATCTACCGGATTGGTTACGGCACTTCCGGCAGGATAACGAACCACCAGATATGAGTTTGGCGGTGTAACTCCCGCAACTGCAGCGGTGAAGGAACCTGAAATAGAACCTGTACCGATGCTTGGGAACGTTAGAGCCGTTGGAGAGTTGGTTGGCTCAGCACAAGGAAGAGAAGGATTGGCAACCACTTCATCAATGGCAATACCCTGAGAGTTGGAACTTGTTAAGTTAATGTTCCAGCGGATGTAAATATCCCCGTTTGTAGGAATGGATAATCCGGTAATGTTTACCGTTTTATTGATGGCAAGCTGTGGTGCTCCGGCAGCGAAGTTAAATGTAAACTGGGAATTGGTGTGCGCTGGTAACTCGGCTGAAGTAATACTTCCGGCGGGTACCAAAGTCCATGTGCTGCCATTGGTTGACCAATAGAAATCAACAGAAGCGGAAGAAACGGATCTTCTGTACCGTTCCATTTTATAACTCAGTTTCAGAGCTGTCATGGTGATGGCACTGTTGTTTCTGTAATTCACCATGATGCTTTGTGGAGTTGCATAGGCTGGACCACCTTGCATACCGATGGCTCTGTCACCACCTGCTGTACTGTCTCTGTAGTTGTAACTTCTGCCAGTGGCACTTCCACCTGATGCGGCCGTTGTAGCATTTCCTACAGTTGTAACGTTGCCTGCATTGGACCAGGTTACATTGGTAAATGTCAGGTTAACACCAGAAGCAATGGTTGTTGCTGAACTAAGCTCAAATTGGGTGGCGTTGGTAATCGAAGCAATAGTGCCCAATTGTGCACTTGTGCTGGTTACTGCGACAGTCATACCGGCATATAAAGCTGCAGTAGAAGCAACCGTTACCGTTGTGCTTGCGGTAGTAACTGCAGTCGTAGCAAAAGTTACTGTGTTGCCGCAATTATAAGTTAAGGTTGCACCCGAGGCAATGGCCCCATTGGCAGGTGAGGTAGTCAGTGTAACAGACGTATTTGTAACAAACGATGCCACCAATGAATTAGCTGGAACACCAGTTCCGGTAACCGCCATTCCGACTGCTACGTTAGCTGTATTGGTATTGGGCACCACACTTCCAACATTGGCACCTGTAGTGGCACGCTGGAATGTATGGCTGAACTTCCAGTTGGCAGGTAGTGTCGTGGTTCCTGCCATGGTGTTGAAGTTTTCCGTGGTATTCACCGGAGCGGAAAGCAGCACCTGCGCATTCACTTCATTAAAGCCACAAGTGAAAAATACGACTGCCAGCAAGCTGGAGATCAATCCAATACCTTTGCCTCGCAAGGCATTTAGGTTGTAAGAGGAATTGGTTTTTTGGTAAAATGGTATCATATGGAAAACGAATGAGGATTCAAATGTCCATTTACTTCAATGAAACCACTCAAACCAATTCCGAATTCGTATGCATACCAATTTGAAATTCAGTCAGTTTATTGTGTTATCCCTATTCAAAGGACTTTGAGCTTACCGGCTTTCGGTTTTTGCCTATATATTCACAGCCAGACTTGTTGCAAAGGTTTTGGAAATACCGATTGGCCTATGGTTATTTTGGATTTTTTCTTCAATATTTATTTTCTAATTTTATTGGCCAGAATATGAACGAAGCACACGACCACCTTCTTTTTAATCATCTCCCCATCATTATTCCGTTTGTTGGATTTCTCATCATGATCGGTGGTATCCTCCTTCGATCCGAAATTGTAAAGCGTACCGCTTACTGTGTTTTTATCCTGGGTGCCATTTTGACCATGCCCGCTTTTTTCTCAGGTGAAGGTGCCGAAGAAATGGTAGAAGATTTGCCAGGAATCGGACATGCCATCATCCACGAACACGAAGAGATTGCGGAAACCTTTGCGGTACTTTCTTATATGCTTGGTGCTCTATCTTTACTAGGTTTATGGGCGAACTGGAAACAGAAGTCCTTTTCTAAAATCCTCACTTTTATAACGCTCGGCTTTTGCCTTGCTGTATTTTTCCTTGCGCAGAAAACAGGAACCAGTGGGGGCGAAATTCGACATGCCGAAATCCGTTCAGGAGCGCCAACACCGTCTGAATCAGAACGGAAGGAGTGATGTCTTTTTCATAGATCTAACCAGAATTCTGACTTTCGTATTTCCGGGATTTCTGCAAAAGATTTTAAATCAGTATGATTGCTGTTTTAACCTATTTCTAAATTCATGAAAGTTGAGAAGTCCCTCGCAATCCTGGTCCTGTTGTCATTGGTTTTGTATTATAGTGATGTAGAAGAGGGTGGCCCCTTTTCTGTTCTCACGATTAGCACGCTGTCTCTCCTCTATTTTCCTGGAGGATTTTATTTTTTGGCAGACGGGGAACTGAAAAATCAGAATTTGTTTTTGAGCATCGTTTCCGGAATAATTGCGAGTCTGGTGATGGTGGTCCTACTTTTTAAAACTACGTTTTGGCCCGGCGATCAGCCTATGTTTATGGTTTCCTGCGTGCTTGTACCTTCCGTAACCGTTTTGATCTGGTGGATGAGTCTGAAATCCAAAGACGAGATGGTTGGTTACTACAAAGCCATGAAAATCCGATTTGTCATCTTCACGTTGCTTACCTTCCTGATGTATATGGTTCCCACTGAAAACCTCATTCAGTTTCGATTTCGAAATCAACCTCGTGAAGGAGAATTGGCAACTAAAAGATACCAAGGTACCATCACTCCGGATGAGGAGGTTGAACTAAAAAGTCTTTGGCAAAAAAAGTAGACTTCCTTACAGACCTCTATCCAAAAGAAATAAGACTCAGTTCGGGCTGTTTCAGCTCTTCACGGCAAATTTTGCCAGTGCATGTTTTGTAAAATCCGACAAAACCAGTTTTCCGCTCATACCGGCCCGGTCGAACAACAGTTTGTCCCAATGTTCGGTGCCTTCCCAGAAAATGCCTTTCAATAATTGGAGCGCTTCAGGATTGGAGGCGTTTAGTTTGTCGGCAAGGGTGTTCACGGCTCCGTCCATTTCTTCGATGGTGTCAAACACATCGGCATACAACCCTTTTTCTTTGGCCCAGTCTGCGGAATACAGCTCCGTCGCATTGAGCGTCATTTGTGAAAAAGCCGACAAGCCCACTTTGCGCTGAACCGCCGGACCCACCACAAACGGTCCGATGCCAACCGCCAGTTCACTCAGTTTCACAGCGGCCTGACGGGTGGCAAAACAATAATCGACAGCTGAAGCCAATCCGACTCCACCGCCAATTGCTTTTCCCTGCACACGACCGATCACCATCTTTCCGCAGGTGCGGATGGCATTGATCACATGGGCAAATCCGGAAAAGAACTGCTGTCCGCCGTCAAGATCCTGAATGGAAATGAGTTCTGTAAAGCTGGCCCCGGCACAGAAAGTCCGGTCGCCGCCACTTTTCAGGATCACCACATTGATTTCAGGACGGTAACCGGCTTCCCGGATGTGTTGTGCCAGTTGGTTGAGAATATCAGATGGAAGCGAGTTCTGTGCTTCGTGGAAAAATTCGATTTCCAGGATTCCTTCCCGGACAAGTGTGGAGGTAACGTGTGCCATGGTGTATGCTCGGTTTCGGTTGTCAGGACGCCGCTTTTTTAACGGACGGTATCCTTCCAAATCGCCTGCGAAAAACCGACTTTATCCCCGTTTGCCCAAATCCATTTTCAGAATCCTCCTCCACTTTTTTCAAAACTCTTAATCTACCTTATTGGTATTACTGGCAAATCCCTTCATCTTTGGATTATGTCTTCCACACTTCCGCGTAAAACATTTCTCCAGAAACTGGGCGTGAGCATCGCCTCGTTTTTTGCGGCTCCTGTACTCGGACAGAGCCAGTCTCATTCATCTTCAACTGAAAACATGGCACCTCCCGCCACCATCACCAACCTTCAGCCCATGGGTTTTCAATGGGAAACCGCCGATCCGTTTCTGTTTTGTGTGCACCACGAGGACAAGTTCCCGAAAGGAAATGACCAGATGGGGCCCGATAAAACGCTTTTATCCGGACGGCACATCGGCGACGATTTCATCATCAAAGATGGTTTCCGGATGTACCACGGAAAACAGGTTCCGGGATTTCCGGGGCACCCGCACCGTGGATTTGAAACGGTTACCGTCGTTCGGGAAGGCATTGTGGATCATGCGGATTCGTTGGGAGCAGCTGGTCGGTATGGTGACGGAGACGTACAATGGATGACAGCAGGAAAGGGCGTTCAGCACTCGGAAATGTTTCCGCTTATCCACTCCAATAAAGAAAATCCGATGGAGTTGTTTCAGATTTGGCTGAATCTTCCGGCAAGGGACAAAATGGTGGAGCCGCATTTCAAAATGCTTTGGGCCGATACCATTCCGCATCACAAACACAAAGATGCCAAAGGACATGTCACCGAAGTCGAGGTGATAGCAGGAGCCTTGGCCAAGCACAAAGCGCCTTCGCCTCCTCCGGATTCATGGGCAGCCGATCCGAAACATGAAGTCGCCATCTGGAACATCCGTATGGAACCGGGCGCCGAGTTTACGTTGCCGAAAGCATCTCCCGGTATCAACCGTTGTCTGTATTATTATGTAGGATCCGGTTTGGCCATCGGGCAGCAATCCATCCCGACGTATAATTCGATGAAAGCCCGTCCGGAAGTGGATCTGGTTTTGAAAAACGGGAACAACGAGGCCCGGATATTGGTGCTTCAGGGTAAACCGATTGGTGAGCAGGTAATTCAGTACGGTCCTTTTGTGATGAACACCAAGGAAGAAATCCACCAGGCATTTGAAGACTACCAGCGAACCCAATTTGGCGGATGGCCCTGGCCTAAACCCGGACAGGTGCACGACCGCAAATCCGGACGGTTTGCTTTACATGCCGATGGCAGGAAGGAGGTGAAGGGGTAATGGTTTAACTCATTTTATCCCAAATTCCGCAATAGAAAAAGCTTTGAGTTCATAAATGATTGATTTTCACCTCTTTCGTTTCTCCTCCGGAGAAACAACGGAAGAGGTGAAAAGAAAAAGAAAATCAAAAAGTTAGCATCCGGTGTAAATTTCCGGTGCATAAAATGGGTTTAATTGTAAATCTGAAATAAAAAGTCTTCCGGTTTCGATACTGGTATTTCGGAAAAATGGAAGTCTCCGGTATTGGCACTAACAATGCAATCCGCACCTGCATGGAGGGCTGAGTAGTACTGAAGTCCGTCCTCAAAATCTTCAATTGTTTTCTCTTGAAGAACAGCCGCTGTTTCAGCCGGACCGCAATCGGCAACCAGAATGTGAGCCAGAAGAATTTCAATTTTTTTTCTGGCATGTCGGCTGCCATGTTTTTTACAGGCGAAATACCAGGTGATGGCCAGGCTTAATGTTGATGTAATCAGCGTGTTTTCCGGACGGTCCGCCAGACTAAGGATTCGGGCACAAAACGGAAATGCAGGGTATTCTTTATTGACAACCGTCACCAGAACATTGGCATCCAGGAAAATCCGCATCAGGAATTTGCTTTCGATCCATGGTATTCTTTCCTGAGTTCCTTGCCGGACTTTGGTTTTCGGAGGTATTCGGCTTCACCTTCAGCCAATGAATCGACCCAATCCGAGACGGGAAAATCTTCCAGACTGCGGTAGTTTCCGGCAACAAGGCGTCGAAGAAGAATTTCAGTTAATCGACTCAGACTAATTCCTTGTTGATCCGCATATTTTTTGGCTTGCTCAATAATGTCGGCTCTAAAGCTGAGGGTGATCTTTGCGTCCATAATGCAAAATATTTGTACGACAAAAATAATAAAAGTGCCGTAGAAATATTTCATTTGTTTTTTGGAAGTAATTGTATCCCACACAAAATGATCTGTGGTAGGAGGGGAAGTATAAAAGCTTCAGTTGGCCCTGGCCCAAACCCGGGCAGGTTCACGACCGTAAATCCGGACGGTTTGCTCTTCATGCCGATGGCAGGAAAGAGGTGAAGGGGTAGTCGAAGAATTACGATTCTATCTTCTCGTTGTTTTCTTTATTTTTGCCAAACAGATCAGAATGGAAAAGCAGGACCACATCGAATATTGGAAAGCAGAAGCAGAAGAAAACTGGAATTTTGCTCAGCGACTGGTTGTTTCCAAAGACTGGGTCTATTCTCTGTTTTATTTCCACCTTACTTTAGAAAAATTGTTCAAAGCTCTTTGGGTAAAGGAGAATATTGATAATGCACCACCCAGAAGCCATGATTTACAATATCTGCATAATCAGACTTCTCTAAATCTCGATGCAGAAACCTACTCTTATCTGGCCATTGTTTCTTCCTGGAATCTTGAGAGCCGGTATCCGGATTATAAGCGGATGATTTACAAACGTACTGACGGACCATTCACCTTAAATCAACTGGAAAAAGTAAAAGCAATCCGCGAATGTTTACAAAGCAGGATTTAAACAATCAGATTATTGGTTTCCTCAATTGTTTGGAAGCGGATGCCGGCTATAAAGTAGACAGGGCCATGCTTTTTGGTTCTTATGCCAAAGGAGGAGTGAAACCAACTTCCGACATCGACCTTGCCATCTGGTCACCGTCATTCGAAGGTTCTTTGTTCGTAGATCTTCCGCCGATCGTTAACATCGTTTCTAAGTTTCATCCGATATCCATCCGACCTTTTCCTAAAGGTGCCACAGCAGATGAATTTCCTTTCATTGAGGAAATAGAAAAAACGGGTATTGAAATCATTCGGTAATTCAGATGGAATGACCGAATGATTTTGAAATTCTAAATTAGCCCAAACTGCTTCAGATGATGATCAAAATGCTTCCGGCCCAGCAAATCCCAGTGGGTTTTGTCGAGATGACCGAATACCGCATTCGGATGCGTTACCCCCGGTTTGGATTTAAAATAGACCTGATACTCATCAAACGCTTTGTCCAGTGCCTGGATCGCTTCCTTCAGACTGCCAAAGCCCAGTGGCATCGGTGCTTCCGGATCCAGTTTCGGGTGCTTGAAATTCTCCGGCATCGGAATGTAATTCCAAAGTGACTCCTGCCATTTCTCCAGCTTTTCTTCCGGTGTGGTCAACGTCATTTCAATCTGACCCATCGCCGTCTGGAAATGGAAGATCAAATGTTCCACCATGTGCTGCGGTGTCATCATTCCCCATTTGGCGGGTGTTTTGTCTGACAATCCGGCAAGAAGGCCCAGTACGTTTGATTTCGTGAATTCAATAAACGGCGATTTCTTCTGCACCAGCGTGAGGATGGTCGCCACTGCCACCAGTTCATCGTCCTGATCGAACACTTCCACAAACCATTTCACCACACCGGCCGGGAACTCGCGGCCTTTGCTGTCGCGTTCCACTTTCTGCTTGCAGGTGAGGCGCACATACAAGGTATCGTTGTGGTAAACAGGACGCACAAAACGGCAGTCTTCCAGTCCATAATTTGCGGCAACCGGACCTTTGTTCGGGTACACAAACAAACCGGCAGCTGCTGCCAGAATGAAATAACCGTGGGCGGCACGCTTCTCGAAAATACTGCCTTCCAGTGAGGTAATATCGGTGTGGGCGTAGAAATGATCCCAGGTGAGATTGGCGAAATTGATGATGTCGGAATCGGTCACCGTCCGTTTGTGGGTGGTGAGGGACATGCCCGGCTGGATGTCTTCGAAATGATATTTGAACGGATGCTGAGGAGCCTCCTTGTATTTGGCTCCGGCCTGGTAAATACCGGTGATTTCGGTGATGGTTGTGGGTGTTCCCTGCACAGCACAGCGCTGCAGATAGTGGAGAACGCCCCGCATGCCGCCCATTTCTTCACCGCCACCTGCCCGACCGGGTCCTCCGTGAACGAGAGTTGGAAGGGGAGAGCCGTGGCCCGTACTCAGTTTGGCGTTTTCGCGGTTGAGGACCAGGATACGACCATGGTGACTGGCGGAACCCACCACAAAGTCACGTGCTTCCTGATCGTTGAAAGTCACTATCGAGCAGCAGAGGGAGCCTTTTCCCATTTTGGCCAGTTCGATGGCTTCTTCGGTGGTTTTGTATGGCATGATGGTACTGACCGGACCAAAAGCCTCGATTTCATGAACCGCAATATTTTTGAACGGATCCTTTTCCAGTAACAACATCGGAGAAAGGAAGGCACCTTTTACGGAGTCGGCTCCGAGTACATCGACGGTATCGAGATTTCCATACACGATTTCAGCTGTACGGGCCAGTTCCTTCACGCGGTCCCGGACTTCGGTTACCTGATCCAGACTCACCAGTGAACCCATGCGAACTTCTTTGAGCGTCGGGTTACCGATCACCGTTTTGGCGAGCTCTTTGCCGAGTGCGATCTGCACATCTTCCACGAAGTGTTCGGGCACCATGATCCGGCGGATGGCGGTGCATTTCTGGCCGCACTTCACCGTCATTTCTTTCTTTACTTCTTTGATGAACAGATCGAATTCCGGGCTTCCCGGGTGGGCGTTCAGTCCAAGGACGGAGCAGTTGAGGGAGTCGGCCTCCATGTTGAAGGGCACAGACTCATCGAGAACGCGTTTGTGTGCTTTCAGCATCCGGCCCGTGGTGGCAGAACCGGTGAAGGTGACGGTGTCCTGAGATTCCACAAAATCGAGGATGTTGCGGGCGGGTCCGCAAATAAGTTGCAGGGAGCCTTCGGGCAAAATACCGGAGGCAATGATGTCACGGGCAACGGCTTCGGTGAGGAAGGACGTGGAGGTGGCGGGCTTTACCACTGCCGGAACACCGGCCATCCAGTTGACGGCGCATTTTTCGAGCATCCCCCAAATCGGGAAGTTGAAGGCGTTGATGTGGATGGCGACTCCTTCTTTGGGCACCATGATGTGGTGGGCCATGAAGGCACCGCCACGGGATAAATCGACGGGATCGCCGTCTACGTGGTAAGTCTGATTCGGAAAATTCCGGCGGAGTGAAGCATTGGCAAAAAGGTTGCCGAATCCTCCCTCAATGTCGATCCAGCTGTCGATGCGGGTAGCGCCTGTCTGGTAGCTGATTTCGTAATAAGTCTCCTTCCGTTTGGTGAGGTAAAGAGCCAGTTTTTTGAGCATTTCACCTCGTTGCTGGAAGGTCATTTTGCGGAGAGAAGGCCCTCCTGTTTTCCTGCCATAGCGAAGGATGGAATCGAAATCGAGTTGCTGCCGGGTGGCGATGGCGATGGTGTCGCCGGTAACAGCATTAAAAAGAGGAGTGCCATCGGCTTCGCTCTGAAGCCAGGAGCCGTTGATGTAGTTGCCTAATAAGTTCATTTGGTGTGGATAAAACAGGATGCTTTACGCAGGGCCAAATGTAATTTGAAACTCCCTTTTGGCCTAACGGAACTTGGGGAGAGTTCAAGGTTGGAAAGTCAAAGTTCAAAGAGAAGGTAGATTTGTTCTAAGGTAGATTTGCATTTCTTGAGATGAAAATCAAGGAAATATTCGCATTGATTTCTGCTGCACATATGTTGACCAAATTGGTTAATTTTGGATTCAAATTGAAAGCATCATGATAATTGCAAAGACCATTCGATTTACGGCAACGGTTGCAAGAGATGGTACCATTCAACTGCCAGAAGGTGCGGTGGAAGAGGGCAGTTCTGTACAGGTTGTTCTGAAACCTGTTAAAGCAGCCAAGACTCAGAAGCTCACGCCCACCCAATTTGTTGAAAAGTTCAGGGGATTTTTAAAGCCGGCAGAGGTGCATGATGACAAGTATAACTACTTGATGAAAAAGCATTCATGACGAACGCAGTAAGGGATATTTAATCCCGAATAGAGATCCAAATCGTACTTAAACCCAATTCAAAAATCCTTGCATAGAATCCAATAATATAGATATTTAAAGCATGCCTAAAATTGCGGTTTATAAGTTTCTTACTTTTTTCATTTTTGCCTACGATGCGCTTATGGAACCGCCACATTTGCATATAGCGAAAGAAAAAGGAAATCGTCAGCGTTCCGCAAAGATTTGGCTGGAAACGTTGAAGGTTGCTGATTCAGGGTCTTTAAGTGACAAAGAATTGAATACCGCTCTGGGATTAATCAAAGATCATCAGAAACAACTGATTGAGGCATTTGATAAAGTTAAAAATGGAGAAAAGATTGTTACGATTAAATTAAAGTAAATGACACTAGCACTAAAGAATTCTACCATCTGTATTGAGAAGTTGAACTTCGATGTCGCAGGGAAAATATCATTGAAGCTGGAAGATGGTCGCGTGATTATCGTCCCTTTGAAGTATTTTCCAGAACTTAAAAAGATGCCTGTTGAGAAAAGAAAAAAATATACCATTGTTGACGACAGGACAATTTTGTTTTTTCACTCCAACGCCATTTACCATTTGGAGGATTTTATGGGGCTGGAAAGCAAGTGGCGTGAGAGATAAAAAAATCCGCTGTTCGGGATATCGGATCCCGAACGCAGATGCCGGGGATTTGAAATCCTCCACGGTCGGCCTACCCACCCGGCAGTTAAACCTAGTAAATCACTTGTGCGTTGAGTTCCGAAGGGCTCTACGCACTTTGAATAAAAGGTAGGGGTCTCAGTCCCGGTAGGCCAACAAGCAGTTCAATTGTATTTCGATTTCAGGCCGGCCTTCTCGCTCCCTGCGCCCCGGATAGAAACAGAAAGTGTCGCCCACTGCTAAAGTCATGCTAATTGAGATTGGCAATCAGTGTCTAAAAACATAGCGCCTCCGCCTTGCGGTATTTTCAATAGGAGCCACCCGGAAGGAGTGAAGCCACTGAGGACTTGCAGTACAAGCGAGTTTGATAAAACGAAGCTTGCGAGCATAGCTCTGCCAGAAAAGGCGCCCGAATAAGGTGAAGCTATATGAGAAGCCAGGCATTGTTTCCTGTGTTTCCTGAAAATTGACACATAGCCGATCTGATTCCATTTCGGGTGAAAAATTCAAATAGTTCAAATTTTCTTTTTCAGTTTTGGGGCTTTGAATCCGTCAAATGAAAAAGCAAACTGATCTGATCTTACCGAAGTTCTGGCTGCAACATAAACCATACAATACGATTGCAGCGGCAGACACCCATTACATTCGCTGTGCGAACGGGGTACTGGATATTCTTTCAATCCATAAGGAAATACCTTTAGTGAAGTTGTTCCAGGATTCGGAAGATCTCAAACATCTGGCCTGTTTTCTGGTAGGCTACATGGAAGATAAAGCGAGCGAGATCGGCCTGTTCGATATGTTTATCAGCCTGCACCAGGAAAAATACGGAAAGCCGCTTCCCTTTTATGTTCCGGATGAGCAATATGATCGGGAATTGCTGAACGAAGAAGACATCCGCTTTCTGATCTGGTATTTTACCAACTGCTGGCTTTCGGATGTTTTTATTGGTCCGGCCAGCTTTGATTTTGAAATACTGGGTATGGTCATTTTCAATTACCTGGAACAGCAATGGGAAAGAGCGCCGGAGAATAAGATTTTACAGGAAGCCTACCTGATCAAGGAAAAAAATCCAACGTACTACGATTGCCGGTTGGCGATTCAGAAACTGTCGTTGGGTGGTTTCTTGTTTTATCCGGATATCAACAAGAAATGGAATGATCAGTTTAAGGAAATGAGTATGGAGGTTGGCCTGTCGAATATGGACGTGATGCCGCAATTGGTTTCTGAAATGAATGATAGTCTGGCCAATACACACAAAAGTCGTCTTATGGGCCTGACCTGTTGGCAGTGGGCAAAGGAGTTTTACAAGGGTCGCTATCCGGAATCGGAAACTTGGTTTGATTTTCAGGGTAAGGCCTTAGGCTTGTTCCGGATTCTGGAACAAAACAAAGACCACATTCGCCTGGAACACCAGCCGACGTCGACGGAGATACAGGTGCTGACCTGGACGATGAAGGATTTTCAACAAGCTAAAACGGGTGATTTTATCTATCTGGGTCTGGCTTTGTACCAAAACCAATGGCATTTTTCGGGTATGATGATCGAATGTCCCTCCACAAAACACCGACAATCCATCCTTGAAAAAAACCATGAGCACCTGGCTTTTCAACTGCTGGTTCCGGATTTAAAAGAGAGCATGGCGGATACGATTTCAAAACAGAACGCGGAGTTCAGCCAGTTTCAACCGGCAGGCCCTTTGACATTTAAACTGGGTAGTGAACTGCCTGTGTACAACCAACGCTTTTTTGAGTTTACGGTAACAAAGGAATCGGGAGGAAAAGAGATTTCGGATGGAATACCTACCCCGGTGAATATGACTCAGGTAAATCCAAAAGAAGCGAATTCAATTTTTTTGCTTTTTTTCAATTCCAGACAAGGGATGGAATTGCATCCCGGACCCTTTTATGGCATACCTCATCCGGATAACCGGGACTTTGATCCGAACGAGGATCAGGAAAAAGCAATGAGGTTATTTCTGCTCGACGATTCTACGTCCGTTGAGCTCTGTCACTACGTGTTGGATACCTACCGGTCCCAATTCAACTTTCTACATTCCAGATCTTTCCAGCCATATGTGGAGGACATGGATTTTATTCTCCGTTTTAAAAAGGCAGAGAAATACGATCCGAAGCCCCAGGTCCTGATCCGGAATTTTCAAGGTAAAAAGCGTGAGTAGGGTTTGTATATTCTGCAGTTTGTGCTCTTAAGGATATCTCATCCAGGACGGTTGAGGTATCTAAATCGACCCGCGAATCCGAAGACTCGCACTCGCACTCCAGCTGTTCGGGATATCCCATCCCGAACGCAGATAACGAGGATTTGCAATCCTCCACGGTCGGCCTGCCCACCCGGCAGTTATAAAGGCAACCCAAACAGACAAAGTTTTTTCGCATCAAAGATTTTTAAAAAGCCTTTTTTCCACTACGCCAGACCATTTTTTGTTGAAGGCATTGAAGATGAATTATTTGAACGATTCTGAAGTCTTGCAGAATTGGAAAGGTTGGTTGAGTTTTGCAGCATTACATCACCGGCCTTTAGCGGCCATTATCAGATTATCCGTATGCATCGGTTCCTTTCTTCGTTTGTTTTCGTGTTTGCTTTGGTTTGCCAGGTGGCGGTTTTGTTTTCGTGTAAAAAGGACAGTGATGAAAAACCTTCAGACCCCGGAACCAATTCCTGGGGTAACAGCATCAGCCTGACCATCAGTGGAAAGGTGGAGGATGCTGCTGGGGTTCCCCTGGCAGGAGCGGTTGTGAAAGCAGGAAATCTTTCTGCCACCACCGACAACAACGGTATTTTTATACTTAAGAATGCCTCGGGCAACAGTAGTCTGGCATTTGTGCAGGTAGAAAAGGCAGGCTATTTTTCGGGATCGAGGAGTTTTCTGCCCACCACAGGCGGTGGGAACCTGCGCATCCGGCTGCTGTCGAAAACCCAGACTGGCCTCTTGTCTGCCTCTGTTGGCGGTACGGTAAACCATTCCTCGGGCGCTCAGCTGATGCTGGAATCGGGAAGTGTAACCAAAAACGGAGCTGCATACAATGGGAATGTAAAGGTGTTTATTCAATCGATTGACCCTACAACCTCAGAATTTGAAAGCCGCATGCCCGGCAATCTTGTTGCCATGGATGGCAATGCCACCCGAGGGCTGAAATCTTTTGGCATGCTGGCAGCCGAACTGCAGGATGATGCAGGCCAGGAACTGCAGATTGCCGCCGGGAAGAAAGCCCACATTAAATTTCCCATACCCGCAGGACTGGCATTGCTGGCAGCCGACAGTATCGATCTCTGGTCTTACGATGAGGCCAAAGGATACTGGAAGAAAGAAGGCCGGGCCGGAAAGGAAGGCAGTTTTTACCATGCGATGGTTGGCCATTTTTCATTTTGGAACTGCGATGTACCCTATAATTTCATAGAGCTGAAAGGCCGTATTCTGAGTGGCGGCCAGCCTCTCGTTGGTGCCCGGATTCGCATAAGCAGCCAGAGCATGGGCAGCCGCAGCGAGCTGAGCAATGCAGAAGGGCGATTTGGCGGATTTGTGCCAAAGGATGAAACACTTACGCTGACAGCAGAAGCTTCTTGCGGAGGGACATTTACACAAGTATACAGCCAGAACATCGGGCCGTTTGCAGCCAATACCAACCTGAGCGACATCAATGTAACCCTGTCTAATGCGACCCGGATAAGCGGAAAGATTACCGGCTGCAACAATGCTGCCATCAGCGGGGCCTATGTGGTGGCAGGCGGACAAGCTTATTTTATCGATGCATCCGGTAATTATTCACTATCCGCTTGCGGTAGCAACCTTACGCTGACCGCCTATGGCAGCAATCCGTGGGTGCAAGGCAGCAACCAGACGGTTAGCCTGACTGGTGGCAACGCAACGGTGAACCTGCAGGTCTGCAGTAGTGGAGTCAATATAGACACTGTTATGGATATTGATGGCAATACATACCAAACGGTTCAAATTGGTACCCAAGTATGGATGAAAGAAAACCTGAAAGTAAGCAGGTACAGGAATGGCGACCCGATACCAACGAATCTGAGCAATTCCGCCTGGCAGGCAGCTACTACAGGCGCTTACGCCATTTACAACAACAATGCCGCCAATGATACAACCTTCGGCAAGCTTTACAACTGGTATGCAGTTGCAGATAGCAGAAACTTATGCCCTGCAGGCTGGCATGTGCCCAGCGATGCAGAATGGACCACCTTAGAAGACTACCTTGGTGGAGGACTAGTTGCGGGAGGAAAAATGAAAACTACCACAGACTGGCAATCTCCTAATACAGGTGCAACCAATGAAAGTGGCTTTTCAGGCCTTCCGGGCGGCCTCCGTGACGGCAGTGGTTCTTACTACAACGTTGGCTACTTCGGCTACTGGTGGTCCTCTACGGAGCTCTCGACAGCGGGCGCCTGGTACCGGTACCTGAATTACACCAATGGCGGTTCCTACCGGAGCGGCAGCAGTTAGCAAGATGGCTTTAGTGTCCGTTGCCTCAGGGATTAAAAATACTCTTTGACAATTTGTCCCTTTGACTCTTTTGGGGCCCCGCTGAAAGCGGGAGAATTTTTTTTCAGATAGTCCGGGAAACCTATAAGCTGTTCGAAGAGCTTATAGGTTTTTTTTATCAAGACCTCATATTTTTGTAATACACAATAAAAATGCCCAACTCACTTGTGCGTTGAGTTCCGAAGGGCTCACTGAGAATAAAAGTTGGGTTTGCATGCCGTCCCGGTAGTGAATTAAACTGCTGAACCATTCAGGATTTTTATAACATCAAACTGCCATTGGCATTTGGAAGTCGCATCAGGATTTGGCCAAACGGACGGAGTCTCCCGAAATGCGGGACAGGCTCTGCTTATTATCCTTAGCTCGTGGTGGTCCTGCGGAACACCACGAACAAGAGACAGGCACTATGGTGAGGGAATGACGAAAAAACAATGGAAAAAAAGCATCGAAAAATTCTTACTTTTGAATTATGGTTGCTGTCAGAGGAATTTTTAACGGCCTGAATATTCAGCTTCTTGAAAAAGTTGAGATTAAGGCGAATACGATGGTACTGGTTACTTTTCTGGAGGAAGTTAGTCCCGAATCGGAACTACGTGAAATGACGTCCAATCCAAACGGATTTCAGTTTTGGGAAAATCCGGCTGAAGACATTTACCAGGATTATTTCGAAAAGATGCGCCATGCAAACGGGTGATGTTATTCTGATCCCATTTCCTTTTTCGGATTGGAACCAGGCAAAGCTCCGTCCTGCAGTTGTGATTTGCCAGACTTCGGATGGCTTCAGAGATCTTGTCCTGGCTGCCATTACCTCCGTACTCCATTATCCGCTTTTTCCCAATGAACTTTTGCTAACCGCTTCTCAATCCAATGGCCTGCGAGTAGATTCCATTCTCAGGTGTGACCGTATTATGACACTGAAAAATGAATCCGTGTACATCCGAATTGGTACACTCGATGAAACAGACCTGTCTGCATTCAAATCCGTGTTTAAAAACCTGGTGGAGATAAAAGGCTAATATCCAGCTGGGTGTAGACAAATTGTGCATTAAACTTTTCCTGAACTAAGCCGGATGGATGCTTCAGCTTTGAGGACGGGAAGGTGTCGTTTCACAATGGCCCAGATGATGTTGTTGTCAAAAGCATCGTATGCATGTATGATTCTGTTTCGCAGGCTAATAATCTGACTTGCAGAGTCGAGTGGCGTAGTGGGTGGTAATTTTTGAAACAGATTGACGGCCTCCCCAATAATGCCCAGTTGCCGCTCTACGGCACTTTTCGTTTTGGCATCAGCACAGTACAATTCGAAAGACTCTGAATCTTTCATGAACGATTCAATCAAATCAATGGCTAGAAGGTTGTCTGTGAGTAATTTGTCTTCTCTATCCCTTATAGATCAGTTGCTTATTTTTTTCGATGCTTGCCTTTAAAAACGGATTGCACAAAGAATCAGGGGTCATCAAATCAACTTTCCGTTGAAAATACGCTTCAAGTGCATCCCATAAACCCAGTAATGCTTCTCCCTTTTCGAGTGGGTCGCTTATGTCAATTTGAACCAGCAGGTCTACATCGCTTTGCTCTGGCACAAAATCCATTCTTATCGAAGAACCAAAGCCAAAAAGCTGTCTCACCTGAAACCGGCGGCAGATTTCCTTGAATTCTGATTCTCTCTTTTGGATGAAGTCTTGCAGATACATATTCAAAAATAGGTTGATTTTCAGATACCAACTATTTTTTTGATCGGTTTCCTATTTAAGTTGCTGTTTCACTTGTGCGTAGAGTTCCGAAGGGCTCTACGCACTGAGAATAAAAGGTAGGGGTCTCCGACCCGGAAGGCCAACAAGCAGTTCAATTGTATTTCGATGATACTGTTCAAAAAAGTGCGCCCAGCTGTTCGGGATATCGGATCCCGAACGCAGATGCCAAGGATTTGAAATCCTCCACGGTTGGGCTCCATGGCACAGGCAGTTGGTTGGCGGATTACAAATCCTCATCATATGTGGTCCTGGATGCCCTTCGGAACATCCCGGACAGCGAATATTTTCTCTCAAACAAGTTTAACAAAGTTGTCTTCAAGTTTTACGTTAAAGTTTATCTCTGCTTTTAACGCCTTAAACACTTTCAAAATGGTGTCAATTGTCGCACTGTTGGCACTGCTCTCAAGCTTGGAAATTTGAGCTTTCTGCACCCCAACAAGTTTTCCAAGTTCTTCTTGTGTCAAGTGTCGCTCTTGTCTTGCAGACTTTATCATTTTTCCTAAAACGTCCATACGAAGTTCGTATTCGTATTCGTCTCGGTCAGCGGTTCCAACTTTGCCGATATACTTGTCCTTCATTTCGGCAAGCGAATGAGTCTTGATTTCTTTAGTTGCCATCTTCTTATTTTATCTGTTTGTTGTTGAAATAATTGTCTCTTAATCTTTCGGCACGGTCAATTTCGTTTTTGGGAACTTTATCAACCTTTTTCACAAAACCGTGGGTCGCTATTATCAAAGTTTCTTTGTTGTCAGTCTTGTCCCAGAATGCCAGGAGTCTGATTTGTAGTCCTGCGAATTTTGTTCGAAACTCCCAAATGTCATTTTGAAGTTTCTTTAAAAGTTTTGGTTCGTTTGTCTGTTCTGCAAGGTCAATATTGTAAAATATTTTCTTGATTGTCTTGGAGTCGAGTTTTGAAATGAACTCTTCTGCTTCTTCTAAAAATCTTGTTTCAAAATATTTCATTCCATATCGCCTTGCTAAACATCACAAAGCTAAATTAAGTTTCTATATTTAGAAACAAGAGTTCGGCTTATTTCTTTTGGTTCGGTTTTTTAAGCTGTCGCACAACTCCACCTATCCGAGGTGTTCGATTACGGCACTTCGGACTTTTGATACGATCCTCCTCTTGTTCATAGTTTTCCAAAGGAGACTACGAACTTTTAATAAAAGGTAGGGGTCTCCGACCCGGAAGGCCAACAAGCAGTTCAATTGTATTTCGATGA
>CAMCXM010000019.1 GCA_945883425.1 Spirosoma fluviale | reverse complement strand
ACTTGCTGATGCGGTAAAAGTGACCCTTGGACCAAAAGGCCGTAATGTCATTCTGGACAAAAAATTCGGTGCTCCGTCTGTAACCAAAGATGGTGTGACCGTAGCAAAAGACATCGAGTTGAAAGATCCCATCGAAAACATGGGTGCTCAACTGGTAAAAGAAGTAGCCTCCAAAACAGCTGATTCAGCTGGTGACGGAACTACAACTGCCACCGTTCTGGCTCAGGCCATCTTCACCACCGGTATCAAGTCTGTAACGGCCGGTGCCAACCCAATGGATTTGAAAAGAGGGATTGACAAAGCGGTAACTGCCGTTGTGAAAAACCTGAAAGCTCAGTCCAAAGCCATCAGCAACAATTCTGAAATTGCTCAGGTAGCAACCATCTCTGCCAACTCGGATCGTGAAATCGGCGACATGATCGCCAATGCCATGGAGAAAGTAGGTAAGGACGGTGTCATTACTGTAGAAGAAGCCAAAGGCCGTGAGACCGAAGTGAAAACCGTAGAAGGTATGCAATTCGATCGTGGTTATTTGTCTCCATATTTCGTAACCAACACAGACAAAATGGAAGCCGAACTGGATCGTCCATATGTGTTGATTTATGACAAGAAGATTTCTTCTATGAAAGAACTTCTTCCAATTCTGGAAGCAACCGCTCAGACTGGCCGTCCTCTTTTGATCATCTCTGAAGATGTGGATGGTGAAGCCCTGGCTACTTTGGTTGTAAACAAAATCCGTGGTGCTCTGAAAGTGGCTGCTGTGAAAGCGCCAGGTTTCGGTGATCGCCGCAAAGCCATGCTGGAAGACATCGCTGCTTTGACTGGCGGACAGGTGATTTCAGAAGAAAGAGGTTTCAAACTGGAAAACGCCACCATCGAATTCCTTGGTGTTGCCGAGAAAATTCTGGTTGACAAAGACAACACCACCATCGTAAATGGTGCTGGTAAAAAAGAGGACATCACAGCCCGGATCAACCAGATCAAGGTTCAGATTGAAAACACAACATCTGATTACGACAAAGAAAAACTTCAGGAGCGTTTGGCGAAATTGTCAGGTGGTGTTGCCATCCTGTACATTGGAGCTGCTACCGAAGTTGAAATGAAAGAGAAAAAAGACCGTGTGGACGATGCCTTGCACGCAACCCGTGCTGCCGTTGAGGAAGGAATCGTACCGGGAGGTGGCGTTGCTTATCTCCGTGCGGTTGAAGCTCTGGATGAAGTTAAAGGATACAACGAAGACGAAAACATTGGTGTGAACATAGTTCGTACCGCTCTGGAAGCGCCTCTTCGTACGATCGTGGCCAACGCCGGTGGCGAAGGTTCGGTTGTGGTAAACAAGGTTCGTGAAGGAAAAGGTGATTACGGCTTCAATGCCCGTGACAATAAATACGAAAACTTCTTCGCGGCCGGTATCATCGATCCGACGAAAGTATCTCGTCTGGCCCTTGAGAATGCTGCTTCGATTGCCGGTTTGTTGCTCACCACAGAGTGTGTAATTGCCGACGATCCGGAAGCCAAAGACGCCATGCCTCCAATGGGCGGTGGTGGAATGGGCGGAATGATGTAGGATGCCCCACCCGGCCTCCCCAAAGGGGAGGAACAATACAAAAAGAGCTACTTCCTGAAGGGAGTGGCTCTTTTATTTCTATATTTGTGAAAAGAACAAAACTATTATGGGACTTGTCTACGCAGAAATCGAAATCATCAATGGCTGGGAACTTGAGAACTCCAGACGAAATTTAATTGACCCGGAAGAGGTAAAAAGACTTCATTTAAATATTCTGGTTGATACCGGATCGTATATGCTTTGCATCAACCAATCCATTCAGGAGCAACTTCAGCTTCCGGTTGTGGATACAAAAAAAGCTCAGACAGCAGACAACCGCATTATTGATTGTCCTGTGGTGGATCAAATCCAGATTCGTTTTAAAAATAGACATTGGTCTGGAAGAGCAATGGTGCTTCCAGGAGATGCCGAACCATTGCTGGGTGCCATTCCGTTGGAAGAGATGTTAGCGGAGCAAATCAAGCTTTAGCATGAGATGTGCTGATTCACCCGCTTCGCAACGAACTGATTGTGAATCCGGACCATCCGTATTTTGCACAGCTGAAATTGAAATAGAGGATATTCCTTGTTTTCATTTCAGAACCAACTTCTTACTTTTGGTGTAAACTAAATTATCTATGCCCACTCTACAATTTCTTGTAGAGTTTGAAGGCGACCTCGGAGAAGGCCGATTCGAAACATTGTTCGACAGTGGCGCCAATCTTTCCTGTATCAACCCGGAAGTGGCCCATCTGATTGCAAGCTTCAACAAATTGCATAGGTCCAAAAGACTTCTCACCGCCAGTGAAAACCATTTCATTGAAGTGAATTCCCGAGTGACACTCGATTTTTATCTGGATGATGTGCAGTTGTCAGATGAATTTCTTGTGGTGCCCGGACTCAGCGATGAGGTCATCATTGGAGCGGCTACTTTGCAGAAGTGGCGCATCAAACTGGACTTCGACAGAGACCAGGTGGTGGTGGATCCCAAAGTGGCCAAACTACAGCTGATCTAAACGCGATACCGTCCGTTTGTGAGCCATCTCAATTTGAGGTGGCTTTTGTTTTTCAGGACGGTATCCAACAAGGCAACCGATCCGGGCAGAAAACCCGCTACCTTTGGCCAATGCTCGACAACATCCTGAAGAACTTTCAGATCCAGGCGCTCAATCCTATGCAGGAAGCCGTCCTCAATGCGACCGGTTCCAATGCCAACATCATTTTGCTTTCTCCCACTGGTTCCGGCAAAACGTTGGGATTTCTCATTCCGTTGGTCCGGCTTCTCAAAAAGGAAAGTACCGGTGTGCAGGCCTTGATTCTGGTGCCTTCACGGGAACTGGCCCTGCAGATCGAACAGGTGTTTCGTCAGATGGGCACAGGTTTTAAAGTGAATTGTTTTTATGGGGGACATTCAGCCAAAGTGGAAAAGAACAGTTTGACCGAACCACCTGCCGTCCTGATCGGGACACCGGGCCGCATTGCCTGGCACCTTCGGAATCAGACCTTTGATGCCGGTTCGATCCATTCGTTGGTGCTGGATGAATTTGATAAATCGCTGGAGTTCGGATTTCAGGAAGACATGGCCAACATCATCGGCCAGCTCGAACATCTGCAGAAACGATTTCTTACATCTGCCACAAAGATGGACGAGATTCCGTCCTTCCTGGGGGTGTCGAAACTCACTGAACTGAATTTTCTCAACGACAGTGCCCCAACCGAAATGCATCTCAAACTGCATTATCTGCGGGCGCCCGATACCGATAAACTGCAAATGCTCCTGGAGCTGGTTTGTTTTCTTCAGAACAAACCCACTCTGGTATTTTGCAACCACCGCGATGCCGTCGAACGCATAAGTATGTTACTTGCCGAACAGGGGCTGGCTCACGGAATTTTTCATGGCGGTATGGAACAGGAAGACCGGGAACGGGCGCTGATCAAATTCAGGAACGGAAGCTACACCACGCTCATTACCACCGATCTGGCGTCACGGGGACTTGACATTCCGGAAATTGAAGCGGTAATTCACTACCAGCTGCCACCCACACTGGAAGTGTTTACCCACCGCAACGGACGGACAGCCCGAATGAACGCCCACGGAACGGCTTGGTTACTTCTATCGGCCACCGATTATCTGCCGGAGTTCCTTCCCGAAACACCCGAACTTTTCACCCTTCCGGAATCGTTCGATTTGCCGGAAAGTGCCGTTTGGCGGACGGTCTACATCGGTGGCGGACGAAAAGACAAAGTCAATAAAATGGACATTGTGGGCATGTTTCTTCAGAAAGGAAAACTGGCCAAAGAAGATCTTGGTCGGATTGAAGTGCTCGATCATTCAGCTTATGCGGCGGTAAAAGCAGGTAAGATTGAAGAGCTGGTTCAGCGGGTCCGGGCTGAAAAGATCAAGAACAAAGCGGTGAAGATTGCGATCTCACATTGAGTTCAAAGTTACGAGTTCAAAGTTCAAAGGAGGATATACAATGGTCTGAAGAACAGAGTTGTAGTTCAGGAAAACTGATCTCCATTTAATGAACTGAAAACGCCGGGCCGACCGGGACCATCAGTGATGGATCGTTGTTGGGGCTCCCGATTGTGTTTCGCTTACCGGCTTTCGGATCGACGGGGTATGCCTCAAATTCATGGTCATCAAACGGAATCATCAGTTGCGATAAGGTATCTCTGCCTGCTTTCGGGTCCAGCCAGATTTTCGCCAGATGATCCGGCAGAACCAACGGACTTCTGTGGTGTCCGACTTTAGCCAGTAGTTCGTTTTGGGCAGTTGTGAGAATGGAAAACGTGTGTTTCTTTACCCCATTCATTTTATCTTCCCAAAGGCTCCAGATTCCGGCGATCAGAAACGGTTCCTCGTCTTTCCGGTGAATCAGAAACGGCTTCTTCAATTTCTCTTTTTCGGGACCTTCCAGAAAATAATCGACCGGAACAACGGCCCGTTGCGTTTTCATCGCCTGACGAAACGAGGGCTTGTCAAAAATCCCCATTGGCCCGGCATATTGGCTGTCGTTTGCCGGGTTGAAGTCGCCTTCCGAACGGGCGTTGAACAGATACATCTGCTTGTCGGACCAACCTGGTGAAAAACCAAAGGTCGATTTCGTCAACACCTGATCCTGTCCGGCAATCAAAGCCGGGTTGCCGATATCGGTGTTGTAATTGGCCGGAATCACATCCAGATCGAGGTTGTCGGATGCTTTCAGTCCAAAGCGTTTGGCATATTTTTCGGAATGCCGGATCTGAGCAAATCGTCCGCACATAATGGAATCAAAAATCAAATATGAACTTCCTTTCCCGGATCAGAATCACAATTTCTGACTAACCCGGTAATGCAGCTGCACCAATCCTTTTTCAAATGATTTGGTTTCCAGCAATTGAAGATTCAGGCCCAGGTTTTCATTTCCAAAAAGAGAAATTCCATCACCCAGCAAAACCGGTATGATGGAAATGATGATTTCATCCAGCAGATTTTCTTTCAGCAATGCCTGTTCTACAAAAGCGCCGCCATCTATAAACACATTTTTTCCTGCCCCCTTCCCGCAGTTTCTGAATCTCTGGTAATGGGATTATTCGCTTCAAAAATTTAAAATACTTCGGTCTGCGCCAGGAATTTACGGTTGGCCACATCGTAGCCGTATCCTTTCGCCATCACATGCACCACCATGTGTTCAATTGAAATCGGGAAGCCTTCGGGAAGATCGGCGATGGTGTTGTGCTGAATGTGGTGTCCGTCGAAAACCAGTACCATGCCTGAACCAATCGTCTCCATAAAATTGCCTGAGTTGATCAGAACGCCTGTGTCTTCTCCCAGTCCGAGCCCAATGCAACCGGGATTGGATGCCACTGCCTGTGCCAGTCTTCCAAACCGTCCTCGTTTATCGAAATGGGTATCGATGATTACATTGTTGATCAAAGCCAATCCGGTAGTGATTTTCACTTTCCCTTTCAGCAGCGCATCGGCACTGTCGCCTTCGTAAATCATGGTATTGCTCATCGCCATGGCACCCGCACTCGTTCCGGCAATCATGAAATTATCTTTCAGATAGCGTTCTCTCAAAATAGAAAACAGACTGGTTCCTCCCCAGATGGTGCTGAGCCGCAATTGATTTCCACCTGTAAACATGACACCGTCGCACTGCTCAATCCGCTTTAGATAATCTGGATTCTGGGTGTCCTGTCGGTTTCGCACATGCATTAGATTTACATTGGTGCAGCCCAGTCGCCCGAATGCTTCGAGGTATCCTTCACCTACTTCTGCCGGAATCATAGAAGCGGTGGTCACAACTTCAATTTTCGAATTCTTTCCCCTGCATTCCGATAGAATGCGTTGAAGTATGCCAAACTCAAAGAAATTGAGGGAGTTGAACGAGATCGCACCTTCCGGATCCGTGCCTTTGTCCACATTGCCACCAATGGCGATCAGTTTTCCTTTTGGTATCATAAGTTGGGGATGTAAAAAAGAAGGGAATTTTCTGATTCTACTGCATTCAATCCTTCAGATATTCCAGAACTTCCACAAAATCTGCATTTTGGTGCGCTTCCAAAATCTTCAATCGTTTCTGCCGAACATCTGGCCATGTCTGGAAAATTTTGAGAACCTGAAAACTTCCGATCACCATTTCCGCCTTCTTACCTTCTATTCCCATAGAATACAATTGCTCGATTCCCTTTTTCACCAACGCTGAATCGTTCAGTTGTTTCAACATGGAACCAAATCCCTGAATCAGTTCGTAGTTATCTGGATTTCCCGGCTTTCTCAGTGTGGAGATATACCAGTCAAAAGAAGTCTGGCCCGGACGGGAGGAATAGTAATCCGACAATACACCAGAATAATTGAGATCTTCAGATGTTTGAAGAGCTGCTATTTTGGCTGGTGCATCCGGATAATCTTCTTTCAGATAAACCTTGTAACCCTGTGTCGAAACTGAAATGGAGGAATCTATCATGGCTTTTTCTAGCAATGCTTGTTTTCCTTCAAAACGGTGGCTTGCCAGCAATTTTATTGCTTGCGATCGCACAAATGGCTTCGGATCAGATGAGGCCAATGCGATGATGGCCGGCAGATTTCGTTTCTGTGTGATGCTGTCCAGATCAAGCATTGCTTCCAGTGCCAGCTGACGAATTCCCCAGAACGGATCCTGAATGGCTTCCTCAAAAACTGCCTTGGCATCTTTATAATCCGGAAACTCGGCTTTCAGGTGGCTCAGTGCCTCAAACCGGTGTACTGCCTTTCTGGCCAGATGGTATTGGGTAATCCACTGGCTGCGACTGGTGCTGATTTCGGTAAAAGCCAGCAACGAAGCATCGGCATCCCACAACACCATTTTGGGTGTCTCCGAAATCGGAATACGGAAGGTATCGCTCAGCGAATTAATGTTGAGAACATGAGTTTCAGAACCGGAATCGGTCCAGATTTCCACCGGCACGTGAAGTTCGTACACCGGAAAATAAGCCGTATCCTGTAGCTGCTTTGTGTACAATGTGAGGTCGTTTTCCTCATTTTGAATTTTCACCACCAGCTCTGGATGCCCGGCCGACATAAACCACTGGTTGAAAAACCACTGCAGGTCACGTCCGGAAACTTTCTCAAATGCCATCCGCAAATCATGGATTTCTACGGATTGGAAGGCATGTTCATTCAGATACAATTTCAATCCTCCAAAAAAAGCTTCATCGCCCAGTTCCTTCCTCAACATGTGCAGAATACGGCCGCCCTTGGCATAGGAGTGGCTGTCGAACATGTCGTCTGGTTTGTCATGGTAATACCGGATCATGGGTTCCCGTTTGCGGGACGCTTCATAAAAATACTGTTGTTTTTCCTTGAAGGCGTTCATATCGGCTTCATCGGTTCCGTGGCGGTGTTCATCCCAGAGGTACTGACTGTAGTTGGCAAACGATTCGTTCAGTGGCAGGTTGGCCCAACTTTCGAGTGTCACCAGATCACCAAACCATTGGTGAAACAGTTCATGGGCAATGATGTCGTCCCAGTCACGATCAACCAGTTCTTTGGGGGAACTTTGAAGGGCTTCCATAAAAACCGAAGCCGATGTATTTTCCATCGCACCGGAAACGAATTCACGCACGACGATCTGATCGTATTTTGGCCATGGGAAATTGTAACCCAGTTTCCGGGAGAAATAGGAAATCATGGCAGGTGTCCGGCCAAAAATTTTCTTTGCCACCGGCTGGTATTTCGGTTCTACCCAATAATGCAGCGGAATGGAACCCGCTGCATCATCCACCACCGAGTATTCGCCAACGGCCATCATGAAAAGATATGGGGCATGGGGTAATTTCATTTCCCAGATATCGGTACGCATCCCTTTCCCTTCTTTTCGCGACTTCAGCAATGTTCCGTTTGAAAGAGTCTTATAACGATCATCCACCGTAATGTTCATTTCCTGTGTGCAACGTTCATTGGGGTTGTCGATGGTCGGGAACCAGCAGGAGGCCGATTGCGGTTCTCCCTGCGTCCAGATCTGTTTGGGCAGGAGGGGATCTTTTCCGTCGGCATTGATAAAGAACAGGCCTTTGTCTTTGGTAATCGCGGCACTCCCTCCTTCGGGAAGTTCGTTTGGCTTGGCGGTGTATTCGATTTTTACGACCACCGTTTCACCTTTGGACTGTGGTTGGGTAAACCAGATGCCCAGTTTCTGTCCGTCGTAATCATGTTTTATCTCAAGTGGTTTGTTCTTTTTGGTGACAGTAATCTTCCATATGTCAAATCCTTTGGCATCAAGAATCAAATTTTTCTGTGGATAGAAATACGGTGTAAGTGTGAGAAATGCCGTAGCGGGCATCTGTTGTTTTTCCCAGTCAAAAGCCACATCCAGACGGGTATGGATCAGATCCCATAAGCGTTCGGCCGACGGTTTGTAGCTGAATTTCTTCGGCGCCCAGGGTGGAATGGGTTTTGATTTAAACACCTCTACTACCGAATCGGAAGGAACCACAAAGGCTTTCCCGGATGCGAGTTGTGGGGTAGGATTCGACTTTTTCCGGCACGACGGAAGGACGGACAGAATCAGGAAAATTCCGGAAAGGAATGAGAGCAGAGTTGGTTTGTAATTCAATGTTTTGGTGCAAAAAATAGTGTCAGAAAAATCTGGGGTCTAATTCAGAATGGCAATTTTGGAAACACAGTTGGCTTTTCCGTCTTCCGTAGAACTCAACACAAGGTAAATTCCGGGATGAGCTTGTTCGCCATCGTAGGTTTTTCCGTTCCAGGTGGCAGTGCCTCCTTTGGCGGTGGTTTTGTATACCAGTTTTCCGGAAGCCGTTACAAACTTCACTTCCGAATTGCTGGCCAGTCCACGCACGGCGATGGTTCCGTCATATCCTTTTTTCACCGGATTTGGAAACACCTCAATTTTTGAATCATCGCACTGGTCACCGGTGCTTCGTCCAAAATTATCCACGTTTTCACTGGCGTCGCTTTGGTAAGAAATCAGTCCTTTGTCGGTCGCAATAAAAACCTCACCGGTTGATTTCTGGATGGCGATGTCGTAGATAAAGTTCGAAATCAGAGGACTGTTGTTCACATTGAACTGAGCAATTACTTTGGTGATATCGGCATTGAACAACCAGATTCCGTTGTTTTGTGTCCCAACCCATTTCCGGTTGGCACCGTCGACTTCGATGGCAGTGACCACATCATTTTCCAGAACCGGCCTTCCGGCTTCGGGTGGAAAGATGGGCAGTGACGCGGTGATTCCTCCGGTAAAAAATGCATTGTACGGATTATAGTAAACCGCCAGGCCTTTGGATGTGCCCACCCAGATGTAACCGTTTTTATCTTCTTTGATATCAAATACATCGTTGCTGGGAAGTCCGCCCTGGTTGCTCTGGCTGTTGAGGGCTACTTTCTTGGAACCATCGGAATTGAGGACCCAGATCCCGGCATTTCCATTCTGGCGGCCGGGTGCCATTCGAACCCATTTAAAATTACTTTGATCGGCCACCAGATCAAGAGCAAATCCACCGTTGGTGTAAGGAAGTACAAATGGAGTCCAGGAGTTATCAGAACCATTTCGTTTCCGGACAGCTCCGTTGGGCGCTTCAAAATTTGTTACCCACAATTCGCCGAGTTTGTCTACAATGGCCGACGAAATCCGGACTCCGTCCTTGGCACCACCGGCCAGTGAATCGGAAATATCCCAGACACAATCGTTCTGGTAATACACATTGCATAAGCCGCCGTCTGTGTTTTTGTCGTTGAGCAAAGAATAATTGTTTTCATTCTTCACCACGATGCCAAGACCAAAAGATGCCAGATAAAGGTTCTGGTCAAATGGATTGAAAAAGGCCCGGCTGATGTCTTTCGAAACCGGCATTTTCTGATTGGTGGTAGCCCGGTTGTAGGTCGACCAGTTGTTGTCAGAAAAAATGGCGAATCCAGACTGGTTTTTGGTGTCGTTTCCAGCAGTAGGATAGATGTACCCACCTGCCATTAGTGCCACTTCATTTTTGTAGGCATGAAGCGCAAAAGATCCATTGAACAATGGCCCGTTGGGCAGAATCTGGATGGTATCGGTGGGTGTGATTTTGAGAAGACCGTTGTCAAGATCAGCCACCCACTTGGTTCCGTCCGCATCAAAGATCACATCCGAAGGACGGGATAGTTTTTTGTAATACTCCTTATCTAATGTATCAAGGATGGAGTCCGCATCCAGATCTGTACCCAGAACTGTGTTTTCGGCGCAAAGCAGATACCGGTTGTTGGTTGCCCGTACATTTCGTACGATTGTTCCCAATATGAGGCGGCGATCAAATCGGATGCCAACTTTAGGATGCATTCCATTGGCTGTGGTAATAAGGATGGTATTGTTCAGCGAGTCGATGGTTTGATAAATGTTATTGGCAGCTGGTAGTCCATCGGCATCCGTATATTTTTTCCAAAGCAGAGTATTCTTAAAATCCTGTTTCACCCGGATGGATTTGAGTCCATCGGTTTTTGTCAGGGCATAAATGGTATCGTTCAGTTTGGCGCAGTCGATCACACCCATGGCGGTCAATCCACCTGGACCCATGAGCAGGTTGCTTTCCTTAATTTCTTTCTTTTTATAATTGTACACCACCATCCCGAAATCGGTGGCCAGGTAGGCAAAGCTTCCTGAAAATTTGATTTTGTTGATCCGTCTGGAACCGATGATGTTGCTGTTGATGATATCCGGAAGATTGGTCAGGTTGCCATTCATCAGCAGATCGAGGTTGCCGTTTTCATAGCCCACCATGATCACGTCCTGGGTCGGGTGTTTGGCCATGGCGGTAATGCCAATATCGCTGAGTCCGTTAATTTTATTGAGAACCACAATGGACTGATCATCTGTATCATAAATGAAAATTCCGGAGGTGGTACTCGTGTATATTTTGGATCCCATCCGGGCCAGTCCGATTGCATTGTTGTATGGAAGATGCATTCTCCAGGAACCGATCGGTATCTGGGCGAAACCGGATAAGGTTGTTCCGGCAATCAGAATCAGGAGCAGAAGGAATCGGTGCTTCATATGGTAGTAGCTGGGGTTTCGTGGAAACATCTCCGGCAGCGGGCTTCGTATTGTGACTGTGAACCGAGTAAAACGGTGGAGTCCGAATCTGCCAGACGATACGAATGTGAGGCCACGCCTCCACACTTCATACATATAGCGTGAACCTTGGTTACAAATTCGGCAATCGCCATCAAGGACGGCATCGGGCCAAAAGGTTTGCCGAGGTAATCCATGTCGAGTCCGGCGATGATCACCCGGGTTCCCTGTGCGGCCAGTTTCTGCGACACTTCCACAATGGAATCATCAAAAAACTGGGCTTCGTCGATCCCCACTACTTCACCTTTGTGCACATGCAACAGAATTTCGCTGGCCACCGAAACGGGGGTGGAGCGGATAAAATTATCGTTGTGCGACACAATATTTTCTTCGTGGTACCGCTGGTCGATGGCCGGCTTGAAAATTTCCACCTGCTGTTTGGCCAGAACGGCCCTGTTGAGGCGGCGAATGAGCTCTTCAGTTTTACCGGAAAACATTGATCCACAGATAACTTCAATCCAACCGGTTCCTTTTTTCTGGTCAGATGTTTTTGGCTGATAAAACAGAGGCTCAACAAACATAGGGGGCCAAAGATAGGAGAATCCTATTTCTTAAAAATACACCGGACACCCATGTATTTTATCCATTTAAAAATTCTCCGGGATTTCAAGGAATCAATCCCTTTATTTTGCCCGCAAATCCACCAAACTATGTTCGCTGAAATCCTGACTTCGATGCCGTTTATTATCTGGGACGTTCAGCCGGAAATTATCCCCGACAGTTCGATTCCTCTCCGTTGGTATGGACTGATGTTTGCTGCTGCGTTTTTGTTTGGCCAGTATTTCATTACGAAGATATTTAAGGCAGAAGGCAAGTCGGAAAAAGATGTGGATGCCCTTACCTATTATATGATTGGGGCCACCATCATTGGCGCACGACTGGGCCATTGCCTTTTCTACCAGCCGGAAATTTATCTCAACGATCCCATTTCCATACTGAAAGTCTGGGAAGGAGGACTCGCTTCACACGGTGCTACCGTCGGTATTATTTTCGCCATGTGGTTGTATTCACGAAACCGTCCTGATCAGTCATGGCTCTGGATTCTCGACCGGATTGTGATTGTGGTGGCACTGGGTGGAATGTTTATCCGGACCGGCAACCTGATGAATTCGGAGATTCTTGGAAAACCAGGCAATCATCCCTGGTCGATGGTATTTGTGGAACCTTTTCAGAACACCTTGAAAACCTATGAAGGGGAACGCATCGAACACATTTCCTTTTCAAAATCCCATGCCGCAGATACTACGATTGATGGCAAAGTGTATGCTCCCATTCACGTGGATTTGGTTTTTGTTCGTGACCGTATGCCGGGAAGTTCGGAGCAGGCTTTCCTTCAAAGTTCCATTCCGTCGATGATAAAAGCTTCAAACGGAGACGAAGAACAGTTGTACTACAACCCTCAACTCGCTCAGGTAAAAAGTGGTTTTGATGAGAAAGGAAGAAAGACACTTCAGCTTCGGTTGTTTGGGTTGTTGCGTCATCCGGCCATGATTTATGAAGCCATTTCCTGTTTGATTCTGTTTGTGCTGATGTACCGGTACTGGAATCGGAATGTGGGAAAGGTGCAGGAAGGAAGAATCTTCTCTGTCTTTGTGATAGTGCTGTTCACGCTCCGGTTTTTTTATGAATTCCTGAAAGAAAATCAGGTGGCTTTCGAATCCGGACTGACCTTTAACATGGGTCAGAATCTGAGCATTCCGATGGTTCTGGTCGGGATTTTTATTCTGGTAAGAAGCTTTCGAAAAAAGGAAGAAGCACCACAGTAAAAAAACTTGCCGGGTCAATTTTTCCGTTTTCCCGAATAATTTCTTTATACTTGCGACTCTAAAACGGAGCGCTTTGATACTTCATCACTTCTGCGTTCCGGGATACTTCCTCAATTCTGAAGATCTACTCCCTCTGAAACGGGATCCCTTCAATTCCTGATTTTACTTATAACCATACGCTTGCATTGATGCATACAGCTGAAGATTTAAAAAACTATCTAAGCTCCGAGTTGAAAGAAATAGCCGAAAAGGCCGGAGTCAAAAACTTCAAAAAACTAAGCAAGGATGAACTGGTAAAAGGCATTATGGAAGCCCAGTCGGCTCCAAAAGTGGCAGCACCAGAGACAACAACCGGCTCTTCTTCAGGCGGTTCTGATAACGGACGGCGCCGTCCTCGTCTGAAGAAAAGTGCTCTTGGATCCGATGAACAGCCAGGCCTGGAATTTGATGGTCCGCCAATCGAAGAATCTGCCGAACCGGCGCCCGCTCCAAAAGTGGAAGCGCCAGCTCCTTTGCCAGCGCCAGCTCCAAGAGAAAAGAGCATTCAGGCCAAAGCTGAAGACATCCTGAAGGATTTCAAAATGGACATCGACCAGATCATGGGTTCTTTCATGGATCCGGCTCCGGCAGCTCCGGCTCCGGTTGCAGAAGCGGCCGCCGGTTCCGATGCTCCGGCTGAATCCACTGCTCCGCCTGTCGCACCCAACCAGGAATTCCGTCAGCGCAACGACCGTTTCTCACGAAATGACAGAAACGACCGGAATGATCGCAACGACAGAAATGACAGAAACGATCGCTTTTCACAGGATCGTAATCCGCAGGACAGAAACCCGCAGGATCGCAATCCGCAGGACAGGAACCCACAGGACAGAAATCCACAGGATCGCACCCAGCAGGACCGAACCGAGCGTTACACCCGTCCGGAACGTGGAAATGTAGCACCTCCGCCACAACCGGAACGTACCGAAAGTGCGGACGGAACTCCGCAGTACCGTCCGAAAAGACAAGACATCAACTTCCGCGATTTTGATGGTGTGGTTACCAACATGGGTGTTCTGGAAATTACCAACGAAGGCTACGGCTTTTTGCGGTCTCCGGAATACAACTACCTCGCCAGTCCGGATGATGTGTATGTTTCGCCAACGCAGATCAAATTATTTGGTTTGAAAACGGGCGATACCGTCATTGGTCAAATCCGTGCACCAAAAGAAGGCGAGAAATACTTCGCACTTCTCAAGGTCGAAACCATCAATGGAAAAACAACCGACGAAATCCGCGACCGGGTTCCGTTTGAATATCTCACTCCGCTGTTCCCGGACGAGCGTCTCAATCTGAGCACGACTTCCGATCAGCTATCCACCCGTATCCTCGATTTGTTCGCACCGATTGGTAAAGGACAAAGGGGTATGATTGTGGCTCAGCCGAAAACCGGTAAAACAGTGTTGTTGAAAGAAATTGCGAACTCCATTTCGAAAAATCACCCGGAAGTATTTCTGATCGTTCTGTTGATCGATGAGCGTCCGGAAGAGGTGACCGACATGCAGCGCAGTGTGAAAGCGGAAGTGATTGCTTCTACGTTCGATGAGCAGGCCGAGCGTCATGTAAAAGTGGCCACCATCGCTCTCGAAAAAGCCAAGCGTCTGGTAGAATGCGGACACGATGTGGTGATTTTGCTCGATTCCATCACCCGCCTTGCCCGTGCATACAATACCGTGATTCCGTCCTCCGGAAAGATCCTTTCGGGTGGTGTGGATGCCAACGCCTTGCACAAACCAAAACGTTTCTTCGGAGCGGCCCGGAATGTGGAAAATGGTGGAAGTCTGACCATCATCGCCACCGCTCTGATCGACACCGGTTCGAAAATGGACGAGGTAATCTTCGAAGAATTCAAAGGAACCGGAAACATGGAGCTTCAGCTCGACCGGAAACTGGCCAACAAGCGGGTGTACCCAGCCATCGATGTGCCGGCATCCGGAACACGTCGCGAGGATTTGCTGATGGACAAAGAAGAACTGCAACGCATCTGGATTCTGCGGAAGCACATGAACGACATGAACTCAATCGAGGCCATGGAATTCCTGAAAGACCGCATGAAATTCACGAAGAGCAATGCGGAATTCCTGTCTTCGATGAACGGATAATCCGAAACGAAATAAAAGAGAAGCCCTGCCAGAAGCGGGGCTTTTTTGTTTGGGGTGGTTTGAAAAATATGACCGGATTCCAACCTACGAAATCTCCAGAATCTCCCCCTTCTTTCCCTGAAACAGGAATTTGTCGCCCACCTTTTTGCCCTGAAGCAACTGGCCCATCGGCGCCTGGGCCGACATGGAGATGAAAACGGTACCGTCCTCCAACGTGAGTTTTCCGAGTCCGGGTCCCATGAAATAGAGCATATCGGTTGTGCGGATCAGGGCTCCGGGAAACGCCTTTTTAAACGGACCATTCCCTTCGCAGAGTTCCAGATTGTGCAGGGCATTGCGGGCTTCGAGCAGTTGCCGGGCGTTGAGATCCCGCTGGTTCTGGCTCATGGCCCGGGAGGTTTCGTACTTATCGCCGGCCGAACTTTTTTCCTCGGAATTGGCTGCCGCCTGTGCTTCTTCCATCGCCGTGCGGGCGAGCGTAATGCGACTTTCCAGAACCGTACGAACGGCGGCCAGAACAAGGACTTTGAGATGTGCCAAAGGTTTTCAGTTAAATGGATGTCCCGTCAGGTCGCGACCGGATCTCATCATGGACCAACAATGTAATGGAATTTTGGTGAGGAATGGGAGAAAGGTTTTCCTAAGAAAAGAGCTGGCCTTTTTCGATCAGGTTTTCATCTTTTTCAGATTCATCAAAAGCCAGTAGAATTTCTTGCCTCTGTGCATCAATAAGTCCTTGCCAGAACGAACTCTGGCCGTTGTTTTTCCTGCCTGACAAGAATTCAAATAGGGTTTGCAGAATCGATTCGTTTTCAATTTCGTCAACCATCAAATGAATATTGGCTTTTAAATCTGAAACTCCCATTGTGTAAAATTTCTGCTAAAATATCAGGTTATCGCCTTCAACCAAAAAGTCAACTGACGCTTTTCATTCCGGTTTCCTTCATTAGAAATGATAAGATCTTCCATAAAAGTCCGATGAGAAAAATCACGGACCGAATGTGCACATCTTGAACAAAACCGGTCTTTCTCATCAGGCCGCATCTGAGCCCGGTTTTCTGAGAAGGGCTTGGGAATGGAAATTGTCATAGGAAATGGGATTTATTGGTAGACAACCATCTTCCTGAGAAAGTGCGAATCCTGTGATACTTTTTTCAGGAAATCATCCTGACTTAATACTGAAAGGGATTTACACCCACTCCACCAGTCCGGTGCCGGACCAATGCCCGAACGAGGATACGTCCAGCTTGGGGTGACGGATTTCCCGCCAGATCTGCGTCATATTCACAAAGCGGATGTCGTCGAACATGATGATGGGCGGCTTTTTGAATCTGATCCGATCAAATAATGCGATGAATTGTCTTTCCATGACACCGTCCTTGGCTGCGTCGGCAAAGATGAAATCCGCATTTTCCAGTATATCCATCTGAGATTCGGCCTGTTTGGGGTCGGAGAGATCAACAATGCGCTGTTCCATTTTCTCGTCAAAATCAGATGCTGTCAGTCCGCAGCCCGGTATCTGATCAAAGGGAATGATGTCGTAGGTGTAAATCCGGGAGCCTTCCGGAAGAGCCGATTTCATGGCCATGCAACCTGCACCCTGGTAGGTTCCGATCTCGATAACCGTTTTGGGTTGAAGAACCTGCATCAATGCAGCCAGCAACCGGTAGTGTTCGCCCGGATAGGTGTTCATAAAAACCTGCAATTCTTTGTAAAACGGTTTGGCCACCGAACTGAGGTCCAGAGAAAAGGCTTTCCGGCTCGCTTCCAGAGCAATTTCGATCAGTCGTGTACTGGGTTGAAAGGGTTCGTCGTCAAGCGACAAAAGATAGGAGGGAAGATAGTGCCTTACATTCTTTGAAAGGAAATTCTCGGCTTCTGCCTGTTCCTTTTGTTCGGCAGACAGCTCAGCGGGTTTGGTTTTGAAAAAGCCGGAAAGATTCATGAAAATGGAAACTCAGCAGGCAACAAACCATTTTCAATTGAGATTAACAATAGAAGGACGGTATCACATGGAAACCTATTTCTTCAAACGGCACCTTCGATTGCTGTTGCTCCGTAATCCGGGTGCGGGACAGAATCCATGTCAGGAGGATAAATCCGATAAGGGTGTGAAATCGTTTCATGTTACAAAAGGAAGACTCCGGTTGTTCAGGATTCGCTTGAAGGGTGCGTGAAAATATTTCAATTATTTTGAAAGATCGCCTGAATGATTTGTTGGGCTTGGAATTGAAAAGGGCAGAATGTAAAAATTTCGGAGAAGGAGAATGTGATTAACCAATGTAATGAGATTAAAACTCCGTCATTAATAAAAACTGGCTGAGAGGCAGCTGCTTAATGCCCTGATATGTGGCATTCACCTGAATGGGATCCATTGTAACTACGTATTTGGGGAAGTTATCCGGGATAGAAAGGAGATTTCCAAACTCCCTTTTTATTGTCGCCTCATCCTGAAGCATGTAGGCAGCCTGGACAAAAATCCGCTCGCCATTCTTTTCGGCTACAAAATCAATTTCCTTGTCGCCATGTTTTCCGACAAAGACTTTATACTGATGGCGGACCAGATGCAGATAGATCACATTTTCCATGAGTTTATTGATGTCCTTTCCGAACCCAAAAGAGCGGATGCAATTGCGAAGTCCAATGTCTTCAAAGAAGTACTTCTCACCCACTTCAAATATTTTGAGGCCATTTACATCCGCCCGCTGGACCTTGTGGAAGAAGTACGAATTTGCGATGGCCTGAATATAGCTGATGATGGTCGGCACCGGAATCGTAATATGCTGGCTCTTCAAAAAACGGGCAATGTTCTGGGCCGAGACAAGGCTGCCAACGTTATCAGAAAGAAAGGCAACAAGGTTCTCCAGAAAGGATACATTTCGAATACCCTCTCTGGCGACAACATCTTTCAAAAGAATAGTCGAATATACATTTCGTAAATACTCGAATACAACATCCTGTTCAGTTCCCAAATGCCGCAGGTAGGGCATACCTCCGATAGTCAAATAAGAAGCCAGACTATTCTGGTTGTTTTCAATTGCATGAAATCTCAAAAATTCTTCATAGCTGAGTCCATGTATATCGATTTGAATATACCTTCCTGACAGAGTGGAAGCCAGCTCCCCTGACAGCATTTTCGCGTTGCTGCCCGTAATATAAATATCGGTTTCATTTTCATTGTGAAGACTTCGGATGGCATTTTCGAAACCGTCAACCTCCTGTATTTCATCAATAAACAGAAAATTTGGTACTGAGGGATTCAATTGGGTTTTGATGTAGGTGTACAATTCTGATCCCAACCGAAGATGTCTGAATTCCTCTAACTCCATATCGATGCGGATGAGGTTGGCATTCGGAATGGTTTGCTTTAGATATTCCATACTTTGAAGCAAAACATAACTCTTTCCGATCCGCCGCTGACCCACCAATACTTTGATTATCTGCTTATTTATAAATGGTTTTATCCGTTCCAGATAAATCGGTCTGGCGATGATTTCGTGTTTCATAGAGAATCCTTCTGTTTCATTTTGTAAATCATACTTTACAAAAGTATTGAATTTTGCCTTTTTGTTAAACATGATTTACAAAAAAAGCCCGGTCCGTTTCCAGGCCAGGCTTTTCTGAATAAACGAATTCAGGTTATGGTTTCACGACCAATCGTTCTGCTTTGTAGCCTTCCGTTTTCAGAAAGTAAACACCGGGTTTCAGGTCCCCGATCGAAATCACCTGACCGGAAACAACCTTCGAAGACTGAAGGATTCTTCCCTGCAAATCAGCAATTTCTACCTGCGCCGTATTTCCTTCCGGAAGCTGAATGGTGATCACATCCTGTGCCGGATTTGGACGGTTGGTAAGTGTTTTAACCGCCAGTTTTTGTTTCACCTCTGTCACAAACACCGTATCCACAATCCCTGGATCCAGAGTCGGAACCCAAAGCGTATTCACCGTTGTATTTGTTCTTACCGGATCGTTGTAATCAAAGTAGATGTCGACAAAGTTCTCGAGCCTTGTTCCAAGAGATAACCCCGCTTTCGGACGGATGGAGTAAAATGCAATGAAATCTGGTAACTGTTGAAAATTCAAAAGGATGAAACAACGATAGAATTCTGGTGATAGCTCTTTGATAACCAGGCTCTCATGATTGAGTGTTCGCTTGAAACCTCTGAAAATAAACTGATAAACCCTTGCTCAACAGGTATGGTTGCCCGCTGATTGCAAAGAATCCTTGCTTCTCCATCCCCAAAACTTATTTATACCCATCCAATTCAGAAAACCATATCGCTCCCTGCCCTTTTTAAAATTCTAACCAGAACGTTTTTGGCAAGCATTTCAATGGAATCATGGCAGCCTGACAAAGGGACGTCAGTTCAGTTGCACTTTCTTTAATCCTTGAAACACTTTCGCCAGTGTATCGTCCAGAATACCAAAGAGGTCCTTCAGTTCCGGATCCGAAAGTCCTAGTTCGACTGCTTTTTCCATCGTTATTACTACTTCTTTCAATGAGACAATGCCAAGGTTATCCAAGCTGGGTCTCATTTTGTGAGCAAGACCGCAAAAAGTGGCCAAATCGTTTTGCTCCAGGGCCAACTTCATCTGCACCAATATCGGAGGCGTCTGGCCAAGGAAAAGTTCGATCATTTTCTTAACAAAGTCTGTGTTGCCGTCTGCAATATACTCCAGGTTGGTGAGATCGAATAAGGGTGCTTCACTCGTTTCTACAACAGAAGATGGTGGGTTTTTAATCGAATTGTGATGCCCTATAATCCTGGAAATCACATCGATGATTTCGTTTTCGCTGAAAGGTTTTGGTAAGGAGGCCACCATTCCGGCTTCAAGGTATCGTTCATTGTCTGTCTTCAGGGCATTGGCCGTCAATGCGATGATGGGTGTCTGGTGGTGAGTCTGTTTTTTGATTTCCCGGGTTGCCTCCAGGCCATCCATCACCGGCATCTGGATGTCCATCAGGATCAGGTCTACCGATTCTTCCATTAGAAAATCAACCGCCTGCTTTCCATTTACAGCTTCCACCACCCGTACCCCCAGATTTTCGAGCATGGTGTTGGCCACCAGACGGTTCATGTCGTTGTCGTCAACCAGAAGGATTTTGAGGCCTTTGAAGATTTCTTTGTCCACTTCCTCAATCTTCACCACCGGCAGGTCCTGTTCATTGCCCTTGCGGAAGGTAATCCGGAATGTAAAAACGGTGCCTGTCCCTTTTTCGCTTTCTACCTCAATATCGCCACCCATGAGGTCAACCAGTTCTTTGGTAATGTTCATTCCAAGTCCGGTTCCTCCGAATTTCCGGGAATTGGACTGATGTTCCTGAGAGAATTTTTCAAAAAGTCGCTCCAGAAAATCCTGGTCCATTCCGATGCCTGTATCCGAAACCTTAAACCGCAAGGTCTGGTGAGATTTGTTCTCGTACTCCAGATGGCACTCCATTTTGATTTTCCCTTTGGCGGTGAACTTGATGGCGTTGCTCAAAAGGTTAAAAAAGATCTGGTTCAGCCGGAAAGGATCTCCGATTAATACGGGCGCAATGTTGGAATCGATGTAGGGAGTTTTGAGAAGCAACCCTTTTTCGTCGGCCCGGTGCTGCATTACGGTTCTGGCTTTTTCCATCACCTGCTGCAGGTTGAAACCAATGGATTCCAGCGATAGTTTGCTGGCTTCGAGTTTGGAGAGGTCGAGGATGTCGTTCAGAATCACCATCATGTTTTCCGATGCCGACTGAATCACCGTCAGGTAGAAACGCTGCCGTTCGATCAGTTTGGTTTTGGAAAGCAGTTCGGCCATACCAGAAATGGCGTGCATCGGTGTCCGGATTTCATGACTCATATTAGCCAGGAACACTTCTTTCGCTCTCGCCGATGCTTCGGCTAGTTCCCGGGCTTCGAGCAATTCGTCCTGAAGTTTTTTCTGTTCGGTAATATCCAGATGGATCCCAATGGATCCTACAAGTTCACCTTTATCATTGTAGCTTGGTGCACCCGAAACCAGCCACCAACGGCTTTCGCCCTGCTTGTTTCGAACGGCGATTTCATACGCATCGGACTTTCCTTTTTGTCTCAGACTCACCTTTTCCTTCATGAGAGCATCATTTTCACCTGACACAAGGAATGTTCGGGCGTTCATACCAAGAAGGTCAGCCAGCTCATAGCCGCACATTTCCAGAAAACTCTGGTTGGCATACTGGATTTTTTCTTCCGGATCTACTTCGAGAATCCCCAGGTTCATGTTGGCCAGAATGTTCCGATACTTTTCCTCTTTAAACTGAAGAGCCTGTTCGGTGGATTTGCGCTCTGTAATGTCCGTATGTGTTCCGATGATCCGGAGTGGCTGTCCGTCTGTTGTCCGGCTCACCACCATGCCACGGTCCAGAATCCAGAGATACTGTCCGGATGCCGTTTTCATCCGGAATTCTCGCTGGTGACTGTTGACAAAGCCCGTTCTATAATCCCGGTCGGTTTCTTTTAGAATCTGCTGATCTTCAGGATGAACACGGCTTGTCCAGGATTCATATAGATTTGGGAATTCGTCATCGGAGAAGCCCAGCATTTTTTTATACTGATGCGAGAAGAAAACTTCTTTCGTCTGGAAATTGTATTCCCACACTCCGTCACCCGCTCCTTCCAGGGCAAACTGCCATCGTTCTTCACTCTTTATGAGGGCATCCTGGTTTTCTCTTTCAATGGTAATGTCTTCGATCAAAGCGAAGTACTGTGCTAATTTTCCTGTGTCGTCGTAAACAGCCTGTCCTTTGGTCCGCCCCCAGAATGTGGAACCATCTTTCCGGTAGTTGACAAGTTCGATCTGGAAATTTTTTCCAGATCCAAAGGCATCCAGCATTTCCCGAAGACCCGACCCTTTTGTCATGGGGCCAAGCAGCAATTCGATCGGTGTTTTGCCCAGTACTTCGTCCAGAGGATATCCACTCAGCATACAAAACCCATTATTGGCCCAGCTTATTCTACCGTCAGTGTCTGTAAATAGTACTCCGCTTTCGTTTGTACTTGCGACCAGAGAGAGGCGGTGAATTTCTTCCTGCGAAACTTTCTCAGCGGTTATGTTTCGCCCATACACATTGAAATAGCCGGTTTCAGGAAGGTATTTAAAGATGAATAAATACGTCTGATCTCCCGATATGGCCTCAACCTGCCAGCGATCAGATTGCTTGTTGATCTGTGGTCCGACCTGTTTCCAGAAATGTTCCTGGGACATGATACTCCCATTAAAAAAAATGGAACGCATCTCCATGGCAGCCGGATTCATAAGGAGAATATTGCCCTCTTCGTCAATCCGGATAAGTGGATCCGGACTTTGCATCGAGAAAAGCGACATGTCATGAATGGCCAATGAGGCTGCTTTCAGCTCATTTTTCTGGTTGTTTACTTTCTGAAGGAGTTCATTTAACTCTTTCGCATTGATTTCCTGAATCCGCAGGACATGAAGCAAATCGATGAGGGGATCGTGAAATGAAAAATCCCGTATGGTGAGTTTGTTTTCGTTGAGCTGATCGATGGAATTGACCCAGGGTGATCCAAGGTATATGAGTTGGTTTTCTTCTTCGATCCATTCTATCTGCCCGCGGAAAGACATAGGATTTGTGATATCAGTCAGCTCCAGAACCAAAAGCTGATCTTCTTTCTCTTTGAGAGCCTCAAAATTTAATTGTTGAATGGTCGGGCGCTTTACAATAAACGCATCTCCAAAAGGTCGGCCGACCAGATTTGGGTTAAGCTTCAGGATCGATTTTCCCACTTCTGATATGATCAGATTCTGATCAATCAGAATGAAAAAAGGAAAGAAGCGGTTGAACTGGTCTTTCCGGAACCGGAGCCCTGTTTCTTTCATTAGCCGAGCAAGATTACCTTAAAAACCTCATGGTCAGAACCGTCGTCTCTGCTTTGAATTAGTTCGATGTCAATTGGAGTTTCATACATTTTACCCTGTCCCGATAGAGTTCCTCTTACAAAATCCTGCAAACCTATTCGTTTCGATCTGTAATGCATTATAATGCCTTTATCCACCAAATGGCGAGCTGTAAATTCAGGGGGTAAGTTAGGGGTAATTCATCATAAACCGGTTATGAAACTCGGGCAGATTCGCCAGAAATTCTTTCAGGTTGTTACCGCCAGATTCCATCATGCTACCGTATTTTTCCTTGGCAGTTTTCAGCACCCGCCCGCTGCAAGGTGACGCCGTCGTCTCAGTTTTCTGGTCTGATAAAAAAATCGACATCACTCCCATTTTTCTTCACCGAAGCTTTCAGAGTCAAGGTCCTGAATGGCCCGGTTAATGATTCCGTACATAGAATTTAGCTGATGATAATTTCTTTATCCCTGATCATATTATAGATGGTGCTTTTTCCGATATCCAGCCGGCGGGCAACTTCAAGCACATCGTTGTTGTATTTCTTGAGAAAGAACGACACAATATCGCAGGTGTAGGCCCGGAGGGGTTTTTCATGGGCCGTAAATAGTTCTCCACTTTTGAGAGACGAAAAGGTAATGTCTTCTTCCCTTATTTCCTTTCCGTCACTCATTACGGCAGCCAGATCCATAATGGCTTTCAACTCCCTGACATTTCCTGGAAAATTGTAGGTCATCAGTTTTTCTTTGGCTCCCTTTGACAACGGTACGTGCTTCATTTTGTTGTCTTTACAAAACTCATCCACAAAATGGCGGGCGAGTATCAGAATGTCGTTGCCACGAAGGCGCAGGGGTGGCAGATCGATGGGCAAGCCGATGAGCCGGTAGTAGAGATCTTCCCGGAAGGTGCCGTTTTTTACTTCTTCCGCCAGGTTTTTGTGTGTTGCGGAAAGAATCCGGATATCAAGTTTTATCGTCTGGTTACCGCCGATTTTCACCACTTCTCTTTCCTGAAGAACCCGGAGAATCTTGCTTTGAATGCTCAGATCCATTTCGGCAATTTCATCCAGAAACAAGGTGCCGCCCTGGGCTTCTTCAAACTTGCCGGCTTTCTGGCTAATGGCACCGGTGAAGGCGCCTTTTTCATGACCAAACAATTCACTTTCGAGCAGATCGTTTGGAATGGCCGCCATGTTTACCGCGATAAAGGGCTTTTTCTTTCGGTCCGAATTGAAATGGATGGCTTTGGCAATCAGCTCTTTTCCGGTTCCGGTTTCTCCCGAGATGGACACATTGATATTTGATTGCGTCGCTTTTTCGACCAATGAAAACACATTCTTCAATGCCGGACTTTGACCCAGAATGGTTTTTTCAAAAATGAATTTCTGTTCGAGCTGTTCTTTGAGTTCTTCAACTTCCTGCCGTAAATCGGCCCTTTCCCTGATTTTAAGGATGGCATTCCACAGAAGATCTTTTGTGTTATTGTCCTTGATTATATAGTCGCTGGCTCCTGCTTTCAGGAGATTCACCGCCACGGATATTTGTTCCTGGGCACTGATCACAACCACCGGGATGGCATTGTTTTCAGTTTTTATCTTTTGTAACAGCTTCTCACCGGTCATATCCGGTAATGAATAGTCTATGCACACCACATCGGGATTTTTGTACAAAGAATCCAGGCCATCTTTCGCTTTGGAGAAAAGTGTTACCTCATAATCCGGATTCATCGACAGCTGATATTTCAACAGCTCACCATACCAGGGATCGTCTTCTATGATATAGATTTTATAAGACATTCGAATTCGAGTGCATTTGAGTCTGAAAATTAGGCAATAAAACCGACAGCAACTGGATTACAGCAGGAACCAGTGCGTAAGAAATGGGCCTGAACTATCTGTTTTTCTACTTGTGTTATAACACTGTTGATGCCTTTCATTCACATCATCATCTTCCTCAAAATTTTTATTATTCGATTTGGGTGACTTTCAAAATCCACTGGTTGTGCGCTCTCAATAACCAACAATTCTTCCTTATTAATGCCTTAAATAAAGAGGAAGCTGCCCAATCAGAAGCCAAATACTCAGGATTCACTATTCAGAGCCATCTCCCATTTGATGGTGCTCCTATTGATTTTCCGGCATTTCATCGTGATTTTCCGGTGAATGGATTATGCATGTTCAAAACCGTCAGGATTGTGCCGGGAAGAAAAGGTATTCAGAAGAAAACCGGACAATTCCGGATGCAGGCGCATAATCCGAATTCTACTGACAGGAATTTCGATCCCTTAAGTTAGGGTGCTAAGTTTCAGGTGTACCTTTCTTCAGGAGAGTTTGTATAGTAGGCAGGTCTGGCAATCGAATTCAGCCTTGATCATAAGGATAGGCTGGTAAAAAGAAGAAATACAGTCACCACAAATTTTCCTGTACCCGGTTGTTTCAGGCATTTTCAAAAAATGCATTCTGGTATTGCAGATAGTCCATTTCATGGTGATCTGCTCTTGGTAATGGCAGGTTCGAAAAACCCGTAGCGACATTCACTTTTATCTTCTGGGAGAGCGTTTCTTCGATGAGAAGCTGGTATTTGCCCGCAATCACTTCCCAGGTGTAGCGCCGCTCGGCGATTTCTTTCATTGTGGAACCCATTTCCTTAAGCTCCAGGATACTGGTTTTTTCAATAAGAGTCTTCAGATCGGCCGCATTCTGAAAGTAGCGTGCTTTCTGTTCGGTGGTGGTGCGGTTGTACGAAACCCCAAAGGCGAATATCGGCAGACCGAGGTACATGGCCTCCAACAGAGAGGGATTGGTACCGCCCGCTGAATGACCGTGTACATACAGAAGGGCATTTCCCCTGATCAAGTCCAGTGTGCGCTCGTCGCATATCGGATCGAGGAGGATGAGGTTGCGGAAGGAACTGTATTTCTCCCAAAGGAGCTTTCCGTAGGAGCTGTTTTTCCAGTTTCCGATGATCACCATGCTGTGCCTTGGTAACTGTGAAAAGGCTTCCAGCACTTCATGCACGTTGTTCTCCGGTTCGATCCGGCATACCTTTACGGCATAAGGCATTTTGAGGAAAGGGTATTTTTCAGTGTCTTCTTTCGAGGGAGAAACTTCAAGAATATGGTTGGCACCGAATTCAATGCTCCGGCTTCCGTAACGGACGGCTGCGTTGTCCTGAATGGATTCATTGTCGGAAATATTGATGTGTGAATATTTGACCGCAATTTTTTCAGCCCACGAAAGATACCAGCGGGCGGGCAGGCTCCATTTGTTGCGTTTCAATTCGGCACCATCGATGGAGATGATGATTTTCTTTTTGGTGAACAGGCGTACAAAAGGAAGTATCCACGCCCCGGCTACTCCGAGTATGAGAAGAACATCGGCATAAAGGAGGGAATGAATGATGGACAAGGTATCGTAAGGAATGCTCTGGATTCCGTTGGCATCCAGCCCGAAGTAAACCAGTTTAGCTTTGCCGTACATGGCAGGTTGGTTTTCCTTCGGATAATTCCTTTTGGTGCAGTAAACGGTGAGGTCGTAGTTGTCGCTCAGGTTCTTCACCAGGTGCTCGGCCAGGGTTTCAAAACCGCCATAGTTGGCTGGTAAACCGTCGGTTCCGATGATGGCTATTTTTTTATGCAGAGTTGTTGGCACAGTGTAGTCTTTGGTGGTTTGGCCATAAACCAATGGTGTACCAAAAACGTAGATTCCTCATAAACAAGTGTTTACTAATTTCGGCACGGCCAATTCTTTCCAGATTCTGGATTGAAATTCCAGAGATTGGCTACGTTAGTTACCGATTTGGGATGAGGTCTCTTTTAGAATACAAGAGGAAACATCGCCCAATGTTCATTCCTATCAGAAGAAGGATTTTCAATCTTTTCCAATATGTCAACGGTCACCTCATAATCATACAATACGAACCGTACTCTTACCCCCGGGGTTTTGGCATGAGGATCTCCAGACTATGGCGCACAAAATTCTCTTCGGTGAAGTTTTTCACTTTCTGTGCCGCATGGTCCTGAAGAGATTCATAGAGTGTATTGTCCTGCAGGATTTCGATCGCTGTCCGGCCCAGAGAGGCAGGATTGCGGCAGTCGATTTTATAGCCGTTTTTGCCGTTTTCTACCAACTCTGTAATGCCGCCAATCGGAGGTACAATCACTGGTAAATGGTAGGCCATGGCTTCCAGGATGGTAAGCCCGAACGTTTCCACCCAGCCATCGGGCCGCGACAGGTTAAGCACCATATCGGCCCACTGAAAATGAGGATGCACATTGGTCTGCACCGGTAAAATATCGAGATTTTCAGGTAGGATCCGGCCTTTAAAGAATGAGGCAATTTCTTTTTCCGAGGCGTTGAGAACCAATCGGAACTGGCAAAAGGTTAGCACATTAGCCAGCTCGATAAATTCAAAGACTCCTTTGTACCACTTCATGGAGCAAATCATCAGAATCTTATCCCGGGTCACCGGACTTTCCTTAAGGATAACCTTTTTCAGGAAGGCGTTGTCCAGCACATTGTACAGAATATGAAGTCGTTTATCACCCAGATTCAGATTCTGGGCCATGTATTGGGAAACACAAATGGCTTCTGTGGCAGCCCATTTGACCACTGCGAACAGAAAGCGTTTTAAGACCGGAGGATTTACGGTGGTCTCATGCAGGTGGTACAAAATGCGGCACCCCCGAAGTTTTCCTGCCAACGCAGCACCAAAGGGAAGAACGGTGTTCACATAGAGCAGATCCTCTTTCTGCAACATGCGGTAGGCCTTGTAGAAGAGCAACATCTGACTGATGGAATACGTGACCAACCGGGCATACGGATTGGCTTTCCATCGGTACCAGAATGGATGATATTCCACTCCCTGAATACCGGACAGAAAACCATTTTTACCTCCGGCAGTAAACAAATGAACATCCAGACCTTCTTTCAACCAGGCATCCAGCAACTGACGGAGCACCTTGGGGCTTCCGCTGAAATCATTTAGTAAATGAAACGCAACAATCCGCATCGCTGATAGATTCTGGTAATTGGTCTGTAGTTGCTCACCTCATTTGTCCAGTTAGAAGATGTGTTTCAGGCTGAGGTGGCCTATTTTTCAACAAGATAATGTGTTGGATCAGATGCTTGATCATACCGAAGAAATATTCATGTTTTGATCACAATGGAAAGTGTTTTTCAAGGTGAAATTTTTTTGGATTGGTTCTCTGGCGCAAACATGAATACAAAACTGTAAGCAAGTTTGTTTTTTGCAACAGAGAAAATGGATGATCATGCCCTAACTATTTTCTCATACAAAGAATGGAATCTTTCCTTCCGAATTTTTTAGGCAGGCATTACTTGAAAAGTATCGTGTTTGGCGGGATTGATACATGATGTTATTCGTGAGCAACTTCTCAACTTTGGCGATGCGATCAAGGACGGACTCCTTTTTTCAAGGTTCGATGCCCAGAATCTGAATTTCGTGCACCGGGATCCAAAAAATTACATTTTGGGTTTGCTGGCCATACAGGATAAAAGCCATTTTCTTTTTGGAGATAATTCAGGCATCCCGGTAAAGTGATACGTCCTATCCGGCATTGTCCAAATAAAAAGATCCGGCCATTTGAACGGATTTGTTTTTGTTACAGAAAGTAAGAAAGGTAAACTTCAATTTCTACATTTGAACTCTAAATCAACCACAAAGAGAACATGGCATCGCTCGATCCGCATACCCTGGTTTTAGGTAAGAAAATGGCAAGGCACCTTTTGAGGAGGGCTTGTTTCAGATACACCAAAACCCAGATTGACCAGTTGGCCGTGTTAACACCGGCACAGGCAATGGACATTCTGATCCAAAATGTGGCACCCACAATTCCGTTGCCTTATGATCCATTTCCAACTGCCAGTCCCGATGGTTTTTGGACGGAGTCTTCAAATGCAGCCACCGGTTTCACCGGGCAGGGCAGAAAAGCAATTCTGGTGTCGGGCTGGTGGTGGTACAATGCAATCAACAACCCAACCATTCAGTATAAACTCTCTCATTTCCTAACCACCCGTTTTACCGTAGCAAAACAAAATGGGGCTGGTTCTGCCACGGAGTTTTATGACCACATCCGGTTGTGCCTTTTTTATGCCAAGGGAAACTACAAGCATTTTGCTTTGAAAATGACCCGGGATAATTCGATGCTGGATTATCTCAACAACGACTCCAACCGAAAAAATTCGCCCAATGAAAACTACGCCAGAGAGTTTCTTGAGTTGTTTACCATTGGAAAGGGACCCCAGATCGGCCCCGGAAACTACACCAACTACACGGAAAATGATATTGTTGAGGCCGCAAAAGTGCTGACCGGCTTCGAAAGAGACGGTACCAGAAATACCATAGATACAGACACTGGCCTTCCACGGGGGAACATCAACTTTAGCCAGCATAACACAAGCGCAAAGGTTTTCAGCAGTGCATTCAATCAGGTGCAGATTAATGGAGCAACATCCGATGCCGGGATGGAAACGGAATTGAGTCAGTTTGTGGATATGGTTTTCGCCAAAATCGAAACGGCAAAACATATTTGCCGAAAGCTGTACATCTATTTTGTGAAGGGCAACATCAGCCCGGAAACAGAACAAAATATCATTGGGCCCCTTGCCCAGAAGTTGTTTACTGATAATTATGAATTGCTCCCTGCCCTCAGAATGCTTCTTGAGAGCAAACATTTTTACGATCTGGATGATGCCAACGCGGACGATGAAACAATTGGAGCCATCATCAAATCTCCCATCCAGTTGCTCTCGGAAGTGTGCACCTATCTGGGGTGTTCAATCCCGGATCCGATGGTGGCCCCGTCCAATTTTTACATTTCATTCTGGCAGAGTTTTGTTCACAATACGTTTTTAGTCTCGGCCAATATGGCCCTGTTTGATCCGGAAAATGTAGCAGGGCATCCGGCGTATTACCAGAATCCGGAGTACAGCAAAACATGGATTTCGGCTTCCACTCTTATTGCCCGCTACAGAATGGGAGAGTCATTGCTCGATGGCAAAAACCGGATTGGAAACAATACCAATATTTTCGGGATCATTAAGATAGCCGAAGTATTGAAGAACAACGGAATTGTTTCAGAACCCGGCGATCCAAACCTTTTGTGCGAGGAACTTTGCTCAGCTCTCTTTGCCAAGGAGCCCGATCTCAACCGGGTTAATTACTTTAAGAATTCATATTTACTGCAAGGCCTGGATGATGCGTATTGGGAAGTGGCCTGGTCGGATTATACCAGTACCAACAATGCCACCGTGGTAGAGCCCAGACTGAAGCTTTTGCTGAAAAAATTGTTAAGCGCCCCTGAAGTACAAATCTTTTAATCCGGAATCATGCAACGAAGAAATTTCATAAAACTGACCGCTTCGGCAAATGCTTTGATCATGTTGCCCTCTCAGGTGATGTCGATGTTCAACACATTCGATATGGCCAGCTGCCCGGTGAACACCAATAAAAAACTGGTGATCATCCAGCTGCAGGGAGCCAACGATGGATTAAATACGGTGGTTCCCATTAATCAGTACGATCTGTACAGCAATCTCAGGCCGACCATCAAACTAAACCTCACGGGAAATAATAAGGTGATCACCCTGGATTCTACCCTTCCTCTGGACGCCCAGGTTGGATTGCATCCTGCCCTTACCGGTTTTAAAAGTTTGTATGATGCCGGATTGATGCGCATCGTCCAGGGTGTTGGCTATCCGGCCCAGGATAAATCGCACTTTAAATCAACCGATCTTTGGTTGACAGGAGGCGACGGCACACCGGAAAACAACGCCATCGAGAGTGGGTGGATGGGCCGCTTTCTCGAAAAATATTATGCTGATTTCCTTTCTGCGAGCTACCCGCTGGGTCTGCAGTTCGGGAGCAGCGATAATTCTCTTGGTTTACATGGAGCAGAGCACACCGGGTTGTCAATGAATCTCAACAACCAGGATCTCAATGGATATTATTCCATCATCAATGGCCTCGGTGGTGAACCGCCTGCCAACATTCCAACCTCAGATTTTGGCGATCTCCTGCAGTTTATTATTCAGAATGACGCCAGCACCAATGTCTATGCCAGCAGCATCAGCACTGCGTTTAATGCCGGTACCAATGCCGCCACCTATCCCGATACGTTTCTGGCCAATCAGTTAAAAACAGTGGGGAAACTCATTTCAGGTGGTCTGAAAACAAAAGTATATCTGGTTAAAATCAGTGGTTTTGATACCCATTCGGGCCAGGTGGTTCAGAATGAAACCCATTTGGGTGCCCATGCCAGTTTGCTGCAGCAGTTATCAGAAGCAATTCTGGCTTTTGTAACGGACATGAACAACCAGAATATGGGTGAGGATGTGATGGGTTTAACGTTTTCAGAGTTCGGACGGAAAATAGCGCAGAATGGAAGCCTGGGAACCGACCATGGCGAAGTGGCCCCTATGTTTTTGTTTGGCTCAGTGGTTCGTCCGGGTATTTCGGGTACCAACATCAATCTGAGTGAAGCTACGCAGGCCAACAACTACCAGGTGAAAACGGTGCAGTTTGATTACCGTCGTGTTTTTTCTACCATTATGCAGGATTGGCTCGGCGCCAGTAACAGCACCTTGAATTATTCGCTCTTCGACCATACCCAGAACACTGGATTTGGTACCCAGAAGCTGCCACAGATTCTAAAGCCCGTACATGTGGTGCCGGACAATTGCTATGGAGACTCAGTTGTAACGGGATCCAAAGACCTTGTAAAAAATGAGGTGCATATTTTTCCGAATCATGCGTCTGACCAAATCAACATTGTGGGTTTGGACAACATTACCCAGGTAAAGATGATGGATGCAGAGGGCAGAGTGGTGAGAACATGGAGTGAAAACCTCCGGTCGGATAAGCTGCAGTTGCAATTGGGCACGATGGCGGATGGCATGTATGTGGTGAATATTCAAACCGCCACCCGATCCTATTCCAGGAAGATCTTTGTCAAAAAGCAATAGAGTTTATGGGTTTTGAGGAAGATCTGGCGGAATCAAGAATTCGGGCTATGGCCGTGAGATGGCCGAACTGGGCCTTGAAGAGTTTGTGAACAAAAAACTGATCCGAATCAGTGAACTGAGCGATCCGTTTTAATAACTTGCGACTCAAATGAAAATCATCATCATACTGGTTTTGGCGATCGTTGGAATTTTTGTGATTTTCCAGGTCTATGCTACAATGTCGACTCAAAAAACCGAAACACAACCCTATAAAGTGATCCGTGTAGAAAAGGATTTTGAAATCCGTTTTTATCCGGCCGCGACGATGGCGGTTGTATCGTCCAAAGTGAGGACATACAAAGAGCTTGGCAGTTCGGGATTCCGGAAACTGGCGGGTTTTATTTTTGGTGGCAATCAGGACAAGAAACAGATTGCCATGACCTCTCCGGTGCATATGGATTTTGGTGATTCGGTTTCCACCATGGCATTTGTGCTGCCCGAAGGTTACCAGGTTGGGAATGTGCCCAAACCCAACGATCCGGGTATTACCATTAAAACATCCGAACCCGAATATGTGGCGGTGGTGACATTTGATGGTTTTGCGTCGGATGATAAGATTGGCGAGCAAAAAAAGAAACTCGAAAAGGTCCTCAATGAACAGGGCCTGAAACACTACGGCAACTTCCGTTTTCTGGGATACAATCCACCATACCAGCTTTTTGGGAGAAGAAATGAAGTAATCGTGTCCTTGTATGCCGACCAGCTCATGAATTGAGAAGGTTGTGGTGGATCTGTGCGATCATTTCCGTGATTTCATGGGTCCGGATGAATGCGCCATTCTCTGCCAAACCAGAGCGGCATTGCCCCGAACGAATATTCGGTTATGTTTGAAATTCCGAATGAATCCGGTCACTGCCAGTGAGAAGTTTAGATTCCATACCCATTGGGTCGGGGAAGGTTTGCAGGACGGTTACTCGAAAATCGAAAATACACCATGAATAAGCTCTCGCTTTACCTTTTGTCGCTGATGGCTTTGCTCTCGTTCTGGGGTTGCAAGAAATCATCGGACCCGGATCCTACGCCGGTACAAGCCGTCACCATCAAATATCCGTTCAAAGTTCAGTTGGCATATCCGCTGGCTGATACCACCAATCCGGTTCTGGAGGTAAATCCCAATGGTCTGCTCAAACTGATTTTTCGGTTGTCAGCAGATGAACGAATTACCGTAATTGATTTCCTCACCAAAGATCAGGAGATCGGGGAGCAAAGCCTGAAAGGGTATCCGTATGTGGTGGATTTATCATCTGGCGCAAAGCCAAATTCAAATGCAGAACTTCAATACATCGGGTCCAATAATTTCTATTTGACACAATTTATCCGGATCCCCAATTACGTAAAAGATTCGGTGGTGATTACCGTGAAAATTGTAAAGTACGATCTGTCTTCAAAATCCATGAAATTGGTTCTGAAGGTCAAAAAACAGGTCGATTTTCAAATCAGTGACGTCTCTTTGAATGCGATTTCGTTTACAAGCAACCCGCTTACCATGTATGCGGGAGATTTGATCCGGTCTTTTGGCGGCTCAGTGAATACAGCAGGAGAGCTGAGCAAACTCACCGCTTCCCTGTGGGTTGACGATGAAAAAACGGCGACCACAATCCTTCCTTTTGGAAAAAACAGTTACGACGAATACGAAGATGTATATTCTGGATATGAGAGCAATATCACGTCTCATAAGTTTTACTATACCTTATCAGTCACAAGTTCGATGCTTCCGATCAGGCAGGAGTATGCCGGAAAAAATACCCGGGTTCGGATCACTGCCCTGAATGACCTGGGCGATTCGGTTTCGTTGGATGTGCCCATCCTGATCGGGATAAGGAACATATTGCAGGCCGGTCCATTCAATCTCGGCGCTGTCCGAAGTCCGGATTACGGACAGTTTCTGTATACTGTGATTTCCACCCCGGTCGTTTCCGATGATCCGGAGGAGAATTTTTCCTACTATGATCCATTTTCTGTGATTGGGTTTTTTCCGCAGAATGGCGAACATCGACTTGCCTCCCTTGCGTGGATCTATACCAACCGGGTTGCGTTGGGATACGCATTTTCCAATTATTACAATACAGACAGAGCGCACAACACCTATTTCCGGAAGGTATCGGATTCGTTTGACGCTGTCAATTCATTGTATCTCGATACGATGCAGGTTGAAAGTACCGATCCTGAAGCAATAGCGGTTCAGCCAAACGACGTAGTGGTTTTCAGCTCCAGCCAGAACCGTCTGCAAAGAGGCGTTCTGAAGGTGCACAGCATTGTCCCGGGCGATTCGGGTTCTGTGTCGCTGTCGTGTAAATATCAGATTCGGTAGGAGGGATTTGGAGCATTGGAAAAGAAGAATTGGTCTGTGTAAAGTGAAATTAAAAAAAGGCTAAATTTGCTTCAAAGGATAAAGTATGAAACACCTGATTGTACTAGACGATAACACAAAGGCTGGAGCAAGCCTTTTGGAAATAGCACGTAATGTGGCGAAACTGCATAAATCGGTCGAAATAACTCAACAATCAGATGCGATTGAAGATGCCATCTTAGGCCAGATGATTGAGGAAGGTCGTCAATCGGGACTCGCCAATAAAGAAAAGGTTCTGGCTAAGCTTGGGTTAAAATGAAGATTGAGTTTTATACTCAATTTGAAAAGCAATTGGATAAGGTTGCGGATGGACCCTTGAAGGCGAAGGTCGCTCATGTCGTATCGCAGGTCATTCAAGCAGATTCCTTATCCGAAATCAAGAATTTGAAGAAGCGTAAAGTCTTCAAAACCGCTTACTGAATCAAGATTGGCGATTTTCGGATCGGCTTGGTTTTCGAAGACAACACCGTATTTTTTGCTGCAATTGCAAACAGGAAAGACATTTACAAACGCTTTCCGTAATCAACCCGAATTGGAAAGATCAGGTAGCTTTAATTGATTCTCTTGGTTTAGTTTACCAGCCATAAAAAGGACGGAGCCAATTTGTCGTTGAGAGGTAGAATGGTGCGTTCTGTTAAACATTTTATCCCACATTGCAGCTAATCATCCATAATTATCTCTTTTACTGAGGCTTGTTCATTTTTTGATTCTGGTTTGTGCCCTACAGATTTTTTGGGATTGAAAGGAATGGGTTTGTAGTCAAGTGCCTTGTAAATGGCATCCAGCTTTTCTTCAGGCTGTGAACAGGCCTTGATTTGA